>NZ_JBDJKZ010000014.1:0-113155 GCF_039673115.1 Stenotrophomonas sp. TWI1183 | reverse complement strand
GATCCCATCCCGAACTCGGAAGTGAAACGCAGCTGCGCCGATGGTAGTGTGGCCTAAGCCATGCGAGAGTAGGTCATCGCCAGGGTTTTTACCCGAAAACCCCGCTGCTCACGCAGCGGGGTTTTCTTTTTGTCTGCGATCCAGCGACTCAGCGATCCTCCTGGCGAGGACGAAAGTCGAGTACGCCGCCTTTCCCGGCGGTCGGCGCTTTCGAATCGGGCATTCTGGATGATGCGGGAACGCACGCCGGGCACCATTGCATCGCTCACGCCGCGCTTCGGCCGGCGCCTGCAGATCACGCGCGGCACGCGCAACGCGGGATATCGATATCGCGGTGGCGAAGGTGCAGCGCATGATTTCCTGCGGGTCCAGGAGGGCCGCACTGGTTCCCGGAGGACTGCACTGGTTCCAGGCGGGCTGTGCCGCGCGAGCGGGGTGCACCCCGTACATCGTGCGAAGTTTGATCCAGTGGACGTCACCGACAGGCATGCCCGACCAGGCATGGAGCTGGCTGTCGCGGCAGCGTGGACGCTGATCCTGGTGTGATGCTTACGCTGGTGCCCATGGTCCTTGTGCCCGTGTTCACCGCCCTGCGCGGGGAACGGATCCTGACGACAGGGCACCGGCGACACCACGCCCTGCAAGGTGTGTGTCCGGGGCGGCATGGTCTGGGCAGGATCAGTCAACGCATGGCGCGGAGTGGCCATGCGTTCGGAAGCGAACTCAGTTCGGGGTGCCAGACGCCACAGACGTGCAGCTGGCTGCGGCGACAGCGATGCTGTTCCCCGGCCAGTGATGGGTGTCAGCTTCGACCAATGCAGTTCCGGTATCGCTGCCGTAACGCTCTTTGGCCAGCGCGTCCGCTGCACCGGCCCGGAGGCCAACCCAACCATCGCGTGCCAGCCAGGCGGTCGAGCATGTCGCCGCCTGGCTGCAGGACGCGGCGCCGCAGCGGGGCGCTGGGCGTTGACGCAGATGAGGCTTACGCGGCTGCGCGGTAGGCCTGTTCCTGATGACGGAACACCGCCACCGCCTGGGTCAGGTCGGCGGCCTGGGCTTCGAGCAGGCGTGCGGCGGCACTGGCTTCTTCGACGAGGGCGGCATTCTGCTGGGTCGCATCGTCCATCTGTGCCACGGTCTGGTTGACCTGGTCGATGCCCGCCGCCTGCTCCTGCGAGGCCGAGGAGATCTCGGCCATGATGCCGCTGACGCTGGCCACGCTGCTGACGATCTCGCCCATGGTCTGCCCCGCGTCCTGGACCAGGCGCGCGCCTTCGGCGACCTGGACCACGGAGGCATCGATCAGTCCTTTGATCTCCTTGGCCGCGTCGGCGGATCGCTGGGCGAGGATGCGCACTTCGCTGGCGACCACCGCAAAGCCGCGGCCCTGCTCGCCGGCACGGGCCGCTTCGACGGCAGCGTTGAGTGCCAGGATGTTGGTCTGGAAGGCGATGCCGTCGATCACCCGGGTGATATCGCCGATCCGTTGCGACGCGGTCTGGATCGCATCCATGGTGGTCACCACCTGGCTGACCACCTGGCTGCCCCGCGTGGCGACATCATGCGCACCGTGCGCAAGCGCGCTGGCCTGGCGTGCGTGCTCGGCGTTCTGGCGCACGGTCGACGTCAGTTCCTCCATCGAGGCGGCGGTCTCTTCCAGATGCGCGGCCTGGCGCTCGGTGCGCTCGGACAGGTCATCGTTGCCGCTGGTGATTTCGTGGGCGGCCAGCGAGATGGAGCCGGTGCACTGTTTGATGCGCTCCACCATCGCGGTCAGCTGCTCGGCTGTGGCGTTGGCATCGCGCTGCATGGCCTGGAACGAGCCATGGAAGTCGCCGTGCATGCGCTGGTCCAGATCGCCATCGGCCAGGGCCGACAGCACGCGGCGGATCTCACCGACCGTACCGCCCACGCTGTCCAACAGCTGGTTGATCCCGCCGGTCAGGCTATTGAGGAAGCTGGCGCCCCCCTCGGTGGCCTGCAGCCGGCGATCAAGATCGCCCTTGCTGGCAGCCTCGACGATGTCCGCCACCGCGGTTTCCAGCAGCAGTTCGTGGGTGCGGTCATGCCACTCCACCGCGAAGCCCTGGCGCTGGCCCTGCGCATCGAACACCGGCGTCACCACCTGGGCGAAGTGCACCGGTCCGATCCGCACGCGACCGTGGTGGGTGACCATCAAGGTGTTGAGGATGCCGCGGATGCGATCCGGATCCACATGGAAGCGGTGGATGCTGCTGCCGACCAGGCGTTCGGCGTCGAAGTCGGGGAAGGCCTCGCGCAGGCTGGCCTGCTGGTTGCGCAGCAGGCTCACCACGGCCTGGTTGACGTAGCGGATCACGTGGTCGTTGTCGGCGATCATCATCGCCGTGCGCGAGACATCCAGTGCTTGTCTTACCTGGGCGTCGTGGGCATGCCCGATGCTGGCGCGGGCGTGGTCGCGCGCCGCTTCCGCAGCCACGGCGATCGATCGCTGCTGGGCCTGTCGCAGGGCGTGGGCCTGCCGCCGCGAACGCAGCGCCACCAGGCCCAGCAGCGCGGCTCCGACCGCGATGAAGGGCATGGCCCACGGCTGCCGCTGCCAGATCGCCGTGGTCACGGCCGCGGCAAGCAGCACGCCCGTCGCGAGCAGATACGCGGTGTCCACGGAGGCCCGGGGCGATCGCGCGCTTAGTTGGTCGGGGGGACGGGAGGTGGCAGCAGGAAGGGCGGACATGGCGGCTCCAGGATCAGTAGAAAGCAGAGAGCCCGCGGCGCGTACGCACGCAGGCGGATGCCGCATCCGTCACCGGCGAAGCGGTGGATGCGGCAGCGGGAAGAAACGGATGGGCGCGCGGGGAACGGGCAGCGGCGGACGCCGCGTCGGCGGTGGCGATCACCGCCGGCATGGCCCGGTCCTGTGGGCGATGGCACGGCCAATCCGGCATTGCGACGACGTTCCCTGGAAGCCTGGGTGATGCGCGGCTTCGCAACGGCGGAGCAAGCGACGACAGTGCGGCCGAGGAAAATCGGCCTGCATCATCGGTATCGGTCGCTGCCGGGATAAGTTGAGTGCGACCGTGTGTCGCACCGCGCCGGGACTACCCGGCCAGGAAGGCCCGGATCACCTCGGCCACCACCTGCGGATGCTCCATGTGCAGATGATGCGTGCCCGGGAACACCGCCAGGCGGCCGTCGCGCAGCAGCGAAATGCGCTCGCTGCGCAACGGCTCGGGGTAATAGGCCTGCGCCGGGGTGGCGTAGATCACCTGGGTCGGGCATTCGATCGCCGCGAGCAGGTCATCGATCTGCGCTTCGCTCAGGCGCATCGCGGTGGGCAGCATCAGGCGTTGATCGCTGCACCAGCTGTACCCGCCGTCGACCGGTTTGACGCCACGCTCCACCAGCAGCCGTGCGCACGGCTCGCTGAGCTGGTTGGTCATCATGCGCGCGCGGATCGGTGCGGAAAGGTCGGGGAACACACGCAGCCTGCGGGTGGGCAGCGCACGCGCGGCACGCACATGCTCGCGCAGGCGCTGCGCGGTTTCATTCTCGGGCCCACGCAGGCCGCCCAGCGCTTCGATCGCGACCAGGCGTTCCACGCGTTCCGGTGCGGCGGCCGCGGCAAGGCTGGCGATACCGGCCCCCATCGAATGGCCGAGCAGCACGAAGCGGTCCCAGCCCAGCGCATCGGCGACGTCGAGGACATGGCAGATCGCACCGGGCGTGTTGTATTGCGTGCCGGGCGGCAGATGCGCGCTGTGGCCGTGCCCGGGCAGGTCGATCGCGACCAGCTCCAGCCCGGGCAGCTGGGCCGCCAGCGGGACGAAGCTGGCGGCGTTGTCGAGCCAGCCGTGCAGGGCGAGCATACGCTGGCCACCCGTGCCCGGGGAGCGCAGGCCGGCCACCGTGGTGCCGGCAACCGGCAGCGAGAAGGACGTCAGGGTCATGCCAGCGCCGCGATGCTCAGCCGCGACAGCGCCAGTGCATGTGCCTGCGCGTCGTTGAGGCAGGGAATGTAGCGCATCGTCGCGCCGCGCTGGGCGACGGTCTCGGTGAAGCCCATCGCCACTTCTTCCAGGGTTTCCAGACAGTCGGTGGCGAAGCCGGGGCAGACCACGTCCATGCTGCGTACGCCGCGTTCGGCCATCGCCCACAGCGTGGGTTCGGCGTAGGGCTGCAGCCACTTCTCGCGGCCGAAGCGCGATTGGTAGGTCAGCTGCCAGGCATCGTCGCTCAGCTCCAGCGCCTGCGCGATCGCCCGCGCACTGGCTTCGCAGCGTTGCGGATAGGGATCGCCGGCGTCGGCCAGACGCTGTGGAATGCCGTGGAAGGAAAACACCAGCGTCTCGCCACGGCCATGCTGATCCCACCACTGGCGGATGCTGCCGGCGACGGCGGCGACCCAGTCCGGATCGACCGCGTAATCGCGCACGAGGGTCACGGTGACCCCGGGGTGCTTGGGCTGCCATTCGCGCACCTGGTCCTCTATCGAGGCGGTGGTGGTGGTCGAATACTGCGGATACAGCGGCAGCACCACGATCCGCTTCATGCCCTCGGCGGCCAGACGATCCAGCTCGGCCGGCAGCGCCGGGCTGCCATAGCGCATCGCGTGGCGCACCCGCAGATCGGGCATCAGGCCCTGCATGGCCTCGGCCAGGCGCCGGGTGTAGACCATCAGCGGGGAGCCGTCCGGCAGCCAGACCTGGGCGTACTTGGCGGCCGAGCGACCACTGCGCAGCGGCAGGATCAGCCCGTACAGCAAGGGTTTCCAGAACAGCGGCGGAATCGCAACCACGCGCGGATCGCTGAGGAACTCAGCCAGGTAGCGACGCACCGCCGGGGCGGTTGGCGTCTCGGGCGTGCCTAGATTGACCGCCAGCACGGCGGTGTCGGGTGCGTCGAGCATGCCGCCATTCTCGCAGGTCTACGCGATTGGCGGGATGGATTTGGATGATGAACGTGATCCAGCAGGCATATCGATAGCCCGGAATACTCATTGCCGATTCATCGCGGGCCTTCTAACGTCGAGAAGCGTATCGACCCCGGTCGTACCTGCCGCTATCTTGTATGAATCGACTTTCTGGAGCCCACCCATGCGCCGCCTCAGCCTTGTACTGCTGATCTCCGCCAGCCTGCTGTCGACCCAGGCGATGGCCGGGCCACAGGAGGACCAGCGCGCCCGCAATGCCGTGCGCGTCCTGAATGAAATCCAGGACATCCCCGAGCAGGGGATTCCGGACAAGCTGCTCGACGAGGGCCGCGCGGTCATCGTCATTCCCGACACGATCAAGGCCGGCCTGGTGATCGGTGGCCGTCGCGGCCACGGCCTGATGTCGGTCAAGACGCCGGACGGCAGCTGGTCCAACCCGGTGTTCGTCAAGCTCACTGGCGGCAGCATCGGCTTCCAGGCCGGCGTGCAGTCCTCCGACGTGGTGCTGGTGTTCCGCAATGACCGCAGCCTGGACAATCTCGTCAACGGCAAATTCACCCTGGGCGCCGATGCCGGCGTCGCCGCAGGCCCGGTCGGCCGCAACGCCGCCGCCGCCACCGATGGCCAGCTGAAGGCCGAAATCTGGTCCTGGTCGCGCGCCCGCGGCCTGTTTGCCGGTGTGGCCCTGGATGGCGCCGTGCTGCAGATCGACGATGCCGCCAACCTGGATGCCTACGGCAGCAACACCACGCCGCGCATGGTGTTCGAAGGCCGCGTCGGCGAGCCGCCGTCGGTGGACGTGGTCGCCTTCCGTGATCGCCTGGAAGAAGCCACCTACACCGCCCGCGAGAAGCGCGGCACCGCCGGCAGCGCCCCTGCACCGGCCCCGGCCCCGGCGCCGCGCGCCGCTGCCGTGCCGGTCCGACCTGAACAGGCGCCGGCCCCGGCCGCCGCCGGCGCGACCACCGCCCCGCTGCAGTCCGTGCCGGCGCAGCCGGCCCCGCAGCAGGGCTTCCAGCCGGTCGGCGACGGTGAAGTCCGTACCGAATCGCTGGACGGCAACTGACTTTTGTCACGCGCGCCGGCTTACCGCCGGTGCGCTATGCTCAACCGTCTGATCACTACGTAACGAGCGAGTCATGGGCAGTTTCAGCATCTGGCATTGGTTGGTCGTGCTGGTCATCGTTCTGCTGGTGTTCGGCACCAAGAAACTGACCAGCGGCGCCAAGGACCTTGGCAGCGCCGTCAAGGAATTCAAGAAGGGCATGCGCGACGAGGACAAGCCGAACGCGCAGCTCAGCGACAGTTCGCGTCCGCAGGACTCGACGACGACGTCGCAGACCGAGCACGACCGCGACCCGCGCTGATCCGGGCGGCTTGGCGTGTTCGATATCGGTTTCAGTGAACTGCTGGTCATCGCGGTGGTGGCCCTGGTCGTGCTCGGCCCCGAGCGGCTGCCCAAGGCCGCCCGCTTCGCCGGGCTGTGGGTGCGCCGTGCGCGCAACCAGTGGGATTCGGTGAAGCAGGAGCTCGAACGCGAGCTGCATGCCGAAGAGATCAAGCGGCAGTTCGACGATGTGAAGTCCTCGGTGCGTGATACCGAGTCGCAGTTGCGCGCCAGTGGCGAAGCGGTCCGCCGCGAAGCCGAGCAGATGCGCCAGGACGTGGCCCGGCAGGGCGATGACGTTGCCGCGGAGGCCGACGACGAACCGGTGATGACCGGTCCCGCACCGGGCTCCCCGGCCAGCGTGGCCCAGCACGTGGTGGCGACCGACGAGGCCGAACCGCCGCGCGATGCGATGTCGCCGCCCGGAATCGATGGCAGCGCGCCACGTGTGGAGCAGCCTGCGGCTCCACCGGCCCTGGCGGACACTGCGCCGCGCACGCCTGCGCCGCCGAGCGAGGAGACGCCGCGATGAGCGAGCATGAAAGCAGCGAGAGTTCGCTGGTCGAACACCTGATCGAACTGCGTGCGCGCCTGGTGCGTGCGTTGATCGGCCTGGGCGTGGTGCTGCTGGGCCTGATGCCGTTCTCGCGGCAGATCTACACGATGATCGCCGAACCGCTGATCTCGCAGCTGCCGAACGGGCAGACGATGATCGCGACAAATCCGGCCGGCGCCTTTTTCGCGCCGTTGAAGCTGACCTTCTTCGTGGCGGTGTTCATCGCCGTGCCGTGGCTGTTGTTCCAGCTGTGGTCGTTCGTGGCGCCGGGCCTGTATGCCCGTGAGAAACGCCTGGCGGTGCCCCTGCTGGCCTCGTCGGTGCTGCTGTTCTACCTGGGCTGCGCGTTTGCGTACTTCCTGGTGTTGCCGGCGGTGTTCCACTTCCTCACCACGTTCCGCCCGGAAGTGATTGCGATCACGCCGGACGCGACGGCGTACCTGGATTTCGTGCTGGCGATCTTCTTCGCCTTCGGTACCAGCTTCGAACTGCCGGTGGCGATGGTGATCCTGGTGCTGCTGGGCTGGATCACGCCGCAGCAGTTCAAGGAAGGGCGTGGCTACGCGATCGTCGGCATCTTCGTGCTGGCCGCGGTGCTGACGCCGCCGGACGTGGTCTCGCAGCTGATGCTGGCCATTCCGATGTGCCTGCTCTACGAGCTGGGCATCCATGCCGCGCGCTGGCTGGTACCGCGCGCGGGCGGGAAAGAACAGCCGGAGTGACGCACAAACAAAAACCCCGGCCAAGGCCGGGGTTTCGTTTTGATCAGGCCGCGAACACGTTGTTCGGGCCCGGCATCGGCGGCGGGGTCTGCGGCCCCTGCTGGCCGAACATCTGCTTCCATGCCGTGTAGATGGCACCGGCGAAGACCGGCATCACCACGCCCATCAGCAGCAGCTGCGCAACGAACAGGGCGATCATCGTGCCGCCGATCAGCTGCGCGATCAGGGCCACCAGCATCACGCCGAAGTAGATCGCGAACACGGCCACGAAGGCGAGCAGGAAGAACACCACCATCGCCAGCACGTTGTGCAGGCAGGCGCGCAGGCTCAGGCGCATCGCCTGCAGGCCGTTGCGATGTTCGAACATCACCTGCGGCGGCAGGGTGAACAATGCCAGCGCCATCGCCAGGAAGGTCACCACCACCAGCGCCAGCCACAGCAGGATGCGCATCGCCGGCAGGCTGGCCATCAACTCTTCAATCTGGGCCGGGTCCGGCTGCGCGCCGGCCTGGCTGATCGCGTTGAGCTGCACCATCACCTCGCTCAGGTGCTGCAGGCCGCTGCTGCCGATCAGCACCAGCAACAACACGCCCAGGAACAGGCCGGCCACCAGCTGCGGCAGCAGCGAGGCGAGCAGGTTCAACGCGCGGCCTTCCTGCAGGCCCTGCAGCAGGTGCGCTGGCTGCGCGACGCGACCCTGGTCGACTTCGCGCACGGCCCAGACCAGGCCGCCGAAGAACAGCGGGCCGGCCAGCGCCATCAACAGCTGCGCCAGCGTGCTCAGCGCCGGGCTGACCATCGCCAGCGACATCACCAGCAACGCGGCCACGGCCCAGATCACGCCGAGCAGGCCCAGCGCCAACGGCGCCTTGCGCAGCAGGGTGAAACCCGACACCAGCCATTCCGCGCCGGCGGAGGCCGGCAGCTTGCGAATCTCGCTCATAACATTCCGGGACAGGGGAGAAGGCGCGAACGCCCGAGTGCGGTCGATTATCCCTGTTTTCCCGACGCGTGACCTGAAGGCCGGCATGCGCGGCGCGGACGCTGCGTTGCGCCCGGAGGCGGTACCGGCGCGGGCGTCAGGCGTTGCGCGCCTGGCGGACGAAACGGCGCAGCAGCTGGCGGGCCAGCGGCGCGGCGCTGACCTCGCGGGCGACGCTGCGAGCACAGCCGCCGTGCTGGCGGATGCACTCGGCGCGGGCGCGGACATAGCCGCGCATGTGGTGGGTGGCGAACTCGGGATGGAACTGGACGCCCCAGGCATGTGCGCCCCAGCGGAACGCGTGGCAGTTGTCCTGTGCCGAGCGCGCCAGGATCGCCGCGCCCTCGGGGGCGCGCAGCACCGTCTGCAGGTGGGTGGCATGCGCCGGGAATCGCGCCGGCAGGCCGCCGAACAGCGGATCGTCGACGGCCGACGGGTCGAGCGCCAGTTCGATCGTGCCGGACTCGCGTCCGGCCGGGTTGTAGGCGACTTCGCCGCCCAGCGCGTGGGCCAGGAGCTGGTGGCCGTAGCAGATGCCGAACACCGGGCGGTCGTCGTGGGCGGCATCGCGCAGCCACTGCGCGCTGCGCTCGCTCCATTCAGCGCGGTCGGTGACGTAGGCGGCCGAGCCGCTGACGATCACCCCGGCGAAATCGCGGTGGCTGGGCAGGGTACCGCCGTGCTCCACATCGACCACTACCGTCTCATCGGCATCCAGCCCGGCCGCGACCCGGATCCAGTGCGAAAACCGCCCGTAGCGGCGCAGCGAGGCGACGGGTTGGCCGGTTTCAAGAATCAGGAACGGGGCGGAATTCATCCGGGGGAGGCAGGACCGAGAGGACTTCCTCGATTGTAGTCAGCCCTGCCGCTACCTTTTCAAGCCCCGCGCGGCGCAGGGTTCGTACCCCTTCAGCACGTGCGGCACGGTTGAAGGCGGCCAGATCCATGTCCGCGCGGATGTGCCGGCGCAGGCTGGAACCCAATGGCAGCAACTCATACAGGCCGACGCGGCCAAGGAAACCGGTGCGCCGGCAGTCGATGCAGCCGACCGGTGCATATGGCGTGGGCGCCTCAGGTAATGCCGCATCGGCATCAGTCAGCACCGCCCATTGCTCGGCCGAGAGCACCGTGGGCACCTTGCAGGTGGTGCACAGGGTGCGCACCAGGCGCTGGGCCAGCACCCCGTTGAGGGTGGAGGCGAGCAGGTAATGCGGCACGCCCAGATCGAGCAGGCGGGTGATCGCCGAGGGCGCATCGTTGGTATGCAGGGTGGACAGCACCAGGTGGCCGGTCAGCGAGGCCTGGACCGCCATCTGCGCGGTCTCCAGGTCGCGGATCTCGCCGATCATGATGATGTCCGGGTCCTGCCGCAGCAGGGTGCGCACGCCGCTGGCGAAATCCAGGTCGATGTTGGTCTGCACCTGCATCTGGTTGAATTCCGGCGCGATCATTTCGATCGGGTCTTCCACGGTGCAGACATTCACGTCCGGCGTGGCCAGCCGCTTGAGCGTGGAATACAGGGTCGTGGTCTTGCCCGATCCGGTCGGGCCGGTGACCAGCACGATGCCGTGCGGGCGCTCGACCAGGGCGGTCCAACCGGCTGCCTCCTGCGGGCTGAAACCCAGCTGGTCGATGCTCTTGAACGCCGCATCCGGGTCGAAGATGCGCATCACGCACTTCTCGCCGAACGCGGTGGGCATGGTCGACAGGCGCATTTCCACTTCGCGCCCGCCCGGTGAACGGGTCTTGATGCGGCCATCCTGCGGGCGCCGGCGCTCGGCCAGATCCATCCGGCCCAGCACCTTGATCCGGCTGACCACGGCGGTCATCACTGCCGGCGGCACCTCGAACACCTTGTGCAGCACCCCGTCGATGCGGAAGCGCATGCGCCCCATGTCGCGGCGCGGTTCAAGGTGGATGTCCGAGGCGCGCTGCTCGTAGGCGTACTGCAGCAGCCAGTCCACGATGTGCACGATGTGCTGGTCGTCGGCATTGACGTCGCCGGCGCGGCCCAGCTCGACCAGCTGCTCGAAGCTGGGCAGGGTGCTGCTGGTTTCGCTGCGCACATCACCGCGGGCGCCGCGCACCGAACGGGTCACCCCGTAGAACTCCATGGTGTAGCGGTGCAGGTCGAGCGGGTTGACCATCGCCAGCTCGATCCGGCGGCGGCTCAGGTGCTGCAGGTCGCGCAGCCATTCCTGGGCCAGCGGCTCGCTGGTGGCGACCAGCACGCGCTCGCTGTCCACGGCCAGCGGCAGGAAACGGTGGCGGCGCGCGTAGGCGTGGGAGACCAGGGCGGTGACCGCCGAGACGTCGACCCGGGTCGGGTCCACCCGCAGGTAGCGCACGCCCGCGCGCTGGGCCAGCCACTCGCTGAGGCGCTCCAGGCCGAGTTCGCCGCCGGCGCTGGCGCCCAGCTTCAGGTTGGCCAGCAGCACCAGCGGATGGACCTCACTGGCGTTGCGCGCGCCCTGGGCGGAGAAACGGATGCGCTCCAGGTCCGCGGCGGCGACCAGGCCATCGGCGACCAGCGCCGCGGCGACCTGGTCGAAATCGAGGCGGCCGTGTGGCAGGGGCAGGACCCCCTCAGGGACGCTGGCAAAAGCCGCTGGCAGGCGTGGTTCCATCCTCCATTTCCCCAGGCACGGAAGGCCCGTGCGGTCGGTCGCTATACTAGCGCACCCCTTCTGCAGGCAAGAATCCGCCGCATGTCCGCCACTCCGAACGTTCCGATCACTTTCCAGGGCCTGATCCAGACCCTCAACCAGTATTGGGCGCAGCAGGGCTGCGTGCTGATCCAGCCGCTGGACCTGGAGGTCGGTGCCGGCACCTTCCACCCGGCCACGTTCCTGCGCTCGATCGGTCCGGAAAGCTGGAATGCCGCGTATGTGCAGCCCTCGCGCCGCCCGACCGACGGCCGTTATGGCGAGAATCCCAACCGCCTGCAGCGCTATTACCAGTACCAGGTGGCGATGAAGCCCAGCCCGGACAACATCCAGCAGCTGTACCTGGATTCGCTCAAGGCGCTGGGTATCGACCCGCTGGTGCACGACCTGCGCTTCGTCGAGGACAACTGGGAATCGCCGACCCTGGGCGCCTGGGGCCTGGGCTGGGAAGTCTGGCTCAACGGCATGGAAGTCACCCAGTTCACCTACTTCCAGCAGGCCGGCGGCCTGGAGTGCAAGCCGGTGCTCGGCGAGATCACCTACGGTCTGGAGCGCCTGTGCATGTACCTGCAGAACTGCGACAACGTCTATGACCTGATCTGGACCTACGGTCCGGACGGCACCCCGGTCACCTATGGCGATGTGTACCTGCAGAACGAGATCGAGCAGAGCACCTACAACTTCGAATACGCCGACGTGGACGAGATGTTCCATCGCTTCGATGCCTGCGAAAAAGAAGCACAGAAGCTGGTCGATGTCGGCCTGCCGCTGCCGGCGTATGAGCAGGTCTGCAAGGCCAGCCATGCGTTCAACCTGCTGGATGCGCGCCGCGCGATCAGCGTGACCGAGCGCCAGCGCTACATCCTGCGCGTGCGCGCGCTGGCCCAGGCCGTGGCCCGGCTGTACGAGGCCAAGCGCCTCGAAGCCGTCGCCGCCAAGGAGGTGCAGGCATGAGCACGATGCAGCCGCTGCTGATCGAACTGGGTACCGAAGAACTGCCGGTCAAGGCGCTGCCGGGCCTGGCCCAGGCCTTCTTCGATGGCATCGTCGACGGCCTGGGCAAGCGTGGCGTGGCCATCGAACGTGGCGATGCCAAGCCGCTCTCGACCCCGCGCCGCCTGGCCGTGCTGCTGCCCGGCGTGGCCGTTGAGCAGCCGGAACAGCATTCCGAAGTGCTCGGCCCGTACCTGAACATCGCGCTGGATGCCGAGGGTCAGCCGACCAAGGCGCTGCAGGGCTTCGCCGCCAAGGCCGGGATCGACTGGACCGCGCTGGAGCGCACCACCGATGCCAAGGGCGAGCGCTTCGTGCACCGCTCCACTACGCCGGGCGCGCGCACCGCGACCCTGCTGCCGGAGATCCTGCGCGAGGCGATCGCCGCGATGCCGATCCCCAAGCCGATGCGCTGGGGCAGCCACACCTACGGCTTCGCCCGCCCGGTGCATTGGCTGGTGCTGCTGCACGGCCCGGACATCATCGAGGCCGAGGTGCTGGGCCTGAAGGCCGACCGCATGAGCCGCGGCCATCGCTTCATGCATGACAAGACCGTGTGGCTGAGCGCGCCGGAGGACTACGTCGCCTCGCTGCAGGCCGCCTACGTGCTGGTCGATGCCGACGCGCGCCGCGCTAGCATCGTCGAGCAGGTCAACGCGGCGGCCGCGCAGGCCGGCGGCCAGGCGCGCATCACCCCGGACAACCTGGAGCAGGTGGTCAACCTGGTCGAGTGGCCGGCGCCGGTGCTGTGCAGTTTCGAGCGCGAGTTCCTGGCGGTCCCGCAGGAAGCGCTGATCGAGACGATGGAGATCAACCAGAAGTTCTTCCCGGTGCTCGATGCCGGCGGCAAGCTGACCGAGAAGTTCATCGGCATCGCCAACATCGAGTCCAAGGACGTCGCCGAAGTGGCCAAGGGCTACGAGCGCGTGATCCGTCCGCGGTTCTCGGATGCCAAGTTCTTCTTCGACGAAGATCTGAAGCAGGGCCTGGAATCCATGGGCGACGGCCTGAAGACCGTCACCTACCAGGCCAAGCTGGGCTCGGTGGCCGACAAAGTGACCCGCGTGGCCGCACTGGCCGAGGCCATCGCGCCGCAGGTGGGCGTGGACCCGGTGCTGGCCCGGCGCGCCGCGGTGCTGGCCAAGAACGACCTGCAGTCGCGCATGGTCAACGAGTTCCCGGAACTGCAGGGCATCGCCGGCCGGCACTACGCCGTGGTCGGCGGCGAGTCGCCGGACGTGGCGTTGGCCATCGACGAGGCGTACCAGCCGCGCTTCGGTGGCGATGACATCGCACTGTCGCCGCTGGGCAAGGTGCTGGCGATCGCCGAGCGCCTGGACACGCTGGCCGGTGGCTTTGCCGCAGGCCTGAAGCCGACCGGCAACAAGGATCCGTTCGCGCTGCGCCGCAATGCGCTGGGGTTGGCCCGCACCATCATCGAGTCCGGCTTTGAGCTCAAACTGCTGGGTGGAAGGAGCTGGACTAGAGTTCTAAATGAGCCCGAAGCAAGTGACGGGGTGCTAGAGATTGCACTGTGTAAGGCTTTCTCAGCCATGGCGGATGTCGAGATGAATCGGGTGGCCAATACCGCGGCTGTCGCCCAACAGTCTGGTGTGAGAGTCGACGCCAACCAGGGCTCAAGTGTTCCAGTCACTCAGAATTGGGCACAGGACCTGTTCGACTTCATCATCGACCGCCTGCGCGGCTACTACGCCGACAAGGGCGTGCCGGCCACGCACTTCAACGCGGTCGCCGAGTTGAAGCCGGCCTCGCTGTACGATTTCGATCGCCGCATCGATGCCATCGGCACCTTCGCAGCGCTGCCGGAAGCCGAGGCGCTGGCCGCGGCCAACAAGCGCATCCGCAACATCCTGCGCAAGGCCGAGGGCGACATCCCGGGCATGATCGACCCGGCGCTGCTGGCCGAACCGGCCGAGAGCGAACTGGCCGAAGCGGTGGAAGCGGCGATCGATGACAGCAACGCCAGCCTGCACCAGAAGGACTACGTGAGCGTGTTGAACCGGTTGGCGCGCCTGCGCCCGCAGGTGGACGCGTTCTTCGATGCGGTGATGGTCAATGCCGAGGATCCCGCGCTGCGGGCCAATCGCCTGGCCCTGCTCAAGCGCCTGGGCGACCGCCTGGGCAGCGTGGCGGCGATCGAACACCTGTCCAACTGACGCTGCGGGGCAGGACGCCCCCAGGCTCACCAGAAGGCGCGACGGCTTCGGCGGTTCGCGCCTTCTGCGTTTCCAGGGGGTGGCCGGCGCACTGCGCACCGTTCGCGCCGGGAACGTCATGCGCCGTCGCGGACGGTTCTGTCCGACACCGTGCCGGCATCGCTCAGGGCCGATGCGTCAGCAGCGACTTTCTCGCGGAATTTAACGGCGTCTTCACCGTCGTTCTGAAACTGCCACGCCGATTTCGCATGCCCGCGATGGCCCGTTATGCTGTCGCCATGCAGCCAACGAAATTCGCCCTTCCCCTGATGTTCCTGTCCCTTGCCACCGCCTCGGTGGCACATGCGCGGGGGACCATCGAAAAAGTGGACATCAAAGGACTGGACAAGGGCGACGACGCCGAGATGATCGAGAACATCGAGGTCTCGCTGTCCCTGTACGACACCATCGGCAAGGTCCAGGGCGAGTCGCGCCTGGAGTACCTGTTGTCCCAGGCCGAGCGCCAGACCCGCGAGGCGCTGGAGCCGTTCGGGTACTACAACCCGACCATCACCGTGGACAGCCCCCGCGAAGGTGAAAACCTGCGCGTGGTGATCCAGGTCGACAAGGGGCCGCCGACCCTGGTCCGCCGCGAACACATCGACATCACCGGCCCGGCCCAGCTGGACCAGTACCTCCAGGAAGACCTGGAGAACTTCAAGCCGCGCAAGGGCCAGCGTTTCGAGCACACCGAATACGAAGCCAGCAAGATCCGGGTGACCCGTCGCCTGGCCGAACGCGGTTACTTCGATGCCGACTTCACCCAGCGCCAGGTCCAGATCACCCGCGCCGAGAACGCGGCCGACGTCGATCTCACCTGGGACAGCGGGCGCCGCTACAACATGGGCGAGATCCGCTTCCACCAGGATTACTTCGTCGACAAACTGTTCGACCCGCTGGTGTACTGGGACGAAGGCAGTTACTTCCACGAAGGCAAGCTGGACCGCCTGCGCGAGTCGCTGACCAAGCTCGATTACTTCAGCGTGATCGACATCCAGCCGCGCCCGGACCAGGCCGACGAGAACGGCGACGTGCCGGTGGACGTCAGCCTGACCCGGGCCAAGCGCACGATCTACACCGCCGGCCTGAGCTACGGCAGCGAGAGTGGCGCCGGTGTGCGTGGGGGCCTGGAGCGGCGGTTCCTCAACAGCCGCGGCCACAAGATGAACACCCAGCTCGACTACGCGCAGAAGCGCAAGAGCCTGGTCACCAGCTACCGGATACCGGGTTTCGCGTGGCTCGATGGCTGGTATGCGTTCACCGCCAGCGCCTATGACGAGCAGACCGATTACATCGACCTGCGCAACTTCAAGCTGTCGGCCAGCCGCAGTGGCGAGATCAACGAGTACTGGACCGCCATCGCCTCGATCAACGCCCTGCGCGAGCGCTGGCGGTATGCCTCGGGCACCGAATTCACCGACGCCGTCTACAACACCTCCACCCTGGTCTACCCGCAGCTGGTCGCCGACTACGTCAACGTCGACGATGAGATGTTCCCGCGCCGCGGCCTCAGCGGCAGCGCGACCCTGCGCGGCGGCATCGAGGGCGCCGGCTCGGACACCAGCTTCGTACAGGCCAACATGGTGCTGCGCTGGTATGTGCCGATCGGCGACACCGACCGCCTGATCCTGCGCGGTGAGGGTGGCACGACCTGGACCAGCGATCTGGTGGCGATGCCGCCGAGCCTGCGCTTCTTCGCCGGTGGCGACCGCAGCATCCGCGGTTACGCCTTCCGCGAAGTCGGCCCACGCACCGCACCGCCGGACAAATTCGCGCTCGGCGCGAAGAACCTGGTGGTCGGCTCGGCCGAGTATGAGCATTACTTCAAGGGCGGGCCGTGGGGCGCGGCCGTGTTCGTCGATACCGGCAGCGCATTCGACAACACCATCGACCTGCACACCGGCGTGGGCTTCGGCGTGCGCTGGAAATCGCCGGTGGGCCCGGTGCGCGTGGATGTCGCGCACGGCCTGAACAACCCGGACTCGCAGTTCCAGCTGTACCTGAACATCGGAGCGGACCTGTGAGCACGCCGACGCCTTCCGCACCCGCCACCCCGCCGCCGCCGCGCGTGCGTTTCTACCGCAAGCGCCGCTTCTGGGCGTGGTCCGGCTTCACCGTGCTCGGCCTGGTGCTGCTCGCGCTGCTGCTGGTGTACTGGCTGCTGCAGACCGTGGCCGGCCGCGATGTGCTGCTGGCCCAGGTGGTCGCACGCTTGCCGGTCGGGGCGTCGCTGACCTGGAGCAAGGTGGATGGCCCGGTCGCCGGGCCGCTGGTGCTGCACGATCTGGACTTCCGTTACGACGACATCCATTTCACCGCCGAGCGCGCCTATCTGGATCCGGACATCCGGCCGCTGCTGGGTCGCAAGCTGCAGCTCGATGCCTTGCAGATCAAGAACGCGACGTTGAACCTGGCCAAGAGCGATGAGCCGTTCGAGCTGCCCTCGTGGCCGGACTCGCTGCCGCAGATCGAAATGCCGCTGGCGATCCAGGCCGACACCATCATCATCGATGGCTTCCGCATCACCCAGGCACAGCAGCCGCTGATCGACATCGCCAAGGTGCGCGGTGGCGTGGAGATCGCCAATGGCGAATTCCGCGCGACCCAGCTCAAGGTCGACAGCGACATGGGCGATTTCCGCGTGGACGGCCGTTATCTGCCGCGCAGCGATTACGACACCGACATCACCATCGGCGCGCTGATGCCGGCCCCGCGTGGGCGCACCCCGGCGCGACTCGGCCTGGTCGCACGCGGCGATCTGGGCCATATGGAAGTGGCGATCGCCGGCAACGCGCCGGCGCCGCTGCAGGCCAGCCTGGTCTTCGATGGACGCACCGATCCGGTGTGGAAACTCACCGCGCGCAGCAGGGAGCTGGACCTGGCGCTGCTGGTACCGGGCATGGATGCGAGCACCAGCACGCCGATGGCGCTGGACGTGCAGGCCGACGGCAAGGGCGGCCAGGCCAATCTGCAGGGCAGCTTCAAACAGGGCGACATCGCGGTGGAACTGGCGCCCTCCAAGGTCGGCCTCGCCGACCAGGTGCTGACCGTCTCGCCGCTGCAGGTGAAGGGCTTCGGTGGGCAGGCGCGGCTGGAAGGCGTCGCCGATTTCACCGACAAGGAAAACGCCAGCCTGCGCTTCTCCATCGTCGCCAACGACCTGACCTTCGTGCCCACCGCCGATACCACCACCCCGGGCGCCGCGGCGCCGGTGCCGGTGACGCTGAAAGAAGCGCGCATGGGCCTGGCCGGTACGTTGAAGGCGTGGGCGGCGGTTGGCCGTGCCTCGGTCGAACGCGAGAAACAGGTCGCCGACCTGACGTTCGACGTGCGCGGTAACGATCAGGCGGCGATCATCAAACAGCTGCAGGCGAGCACACCGGGCGGTTCGCTCGATGTCACCGGTCAGGTGGCCTGGGCACCGCAGCTGGACTGGGACGTGGCGGCCAAGCTGGCTGGTTTCGATCCGGGCTACTTCGCCCCGGGCTGGGACGGCAAGCTGTCCGGTTCGTTTGCATCGAAGGGCCGCCAGTTGCCGCCGCCGGCGGGCAGTCCGGTCGGCACCGCCGGCAGCTATGAAGCCACGGTCGATGTGCCGGGCATCAAGGGCACGCTGCGCAAACGCGCGCTGGATGCGCAAGGCAGGTTCGCGCTGCGCGGCGAGCAGGGCGAAGGCAATCTCAAGCTCGCGGTGGGCAGCAGCCGACTGACCGCCAAGGGCTCGGTCGGCGACCGCCTGGATATCGATGCGCAGCTGGATCCGGTGCAGTTGGCCGACCTGCTGCCCAACAGCAGCGGCAGCCTGCGCGGCCACGTGCTGATCAAGGGCGCGCGCACCGCGCCGGACATCACCGCCGATCTGGTCGGCAGCGGCCTGCGCTGGGACGACTGGGGCGCCGAGGCGATGAGCATCAAGGGGCGCCTGCCGTGGCAGGGCGACAGCGGCACGCTGGCGGTGCAGGGCAGCAAGGTGCAGGTCGGCATGCTGCTGGACACGCTCAACGTGGACGCCCGCGGCAGTCTCTCCAATCTGCGCCTGGATGCACAGACCAGAAACGAACTGGGTGCCATCGCGCTGCAGGGCGGCGTGCGCCAGCAGGGCCAGGCCTGGCGCGGTGACCTCACTGCGCTGCGCATCGCACCGATGAAGGGCGATGCCTGGAGCCTGCGCGCGCCGGCTGCCTTCAGCGTTCAGGGCAGCAACTTCACCCTGAGCGATGCCTGTCTCGGGTCGGCCACCGGTGGCGCACTGTGCGCCAGCGCGAACTGGCCGCGCGAAGGCCTGCTGGTGCGTGGCGATGCGCTGCCGCTGGCGCTGGTGCAGCCGTGGCTGCCCCCGCAGTCCGGGCGCCGCATCTTCCTGCGCGGTGAAGTGAATCTGGATGGGCGCATCCGCCCCCGCGGCAACGCATGGGAAGGCAGTGCGTCGGTCACCTCGCGCGAAGGCGGGGTGCGCCTGGGCGACAACGCGCGTGGCGAGCTGGTGCGCTACGACCAGTTCTCGGTGAACCTGGAGATGACCCCGCAGCAGATCAACGCCAAGCTCGGTGTCGGTTTCCAGGGCGACGGCTTCGTCGATGCCAAGGTGCAGACCGGCTGGGATGCCAACGCACCCCTCAACGGCGAGCTGTACATGAACATCGCGCGCTTGTACTGGCTGGAGCTGTTCTCGCCGGACATCGTGCGGCCGACCGGGCTGATCGAAGGCCATGTGAGCCTGCGCGGCACGCGCGGCACGCCGTCGCTGGGCGGCGAAGCCACGCTGAGCAAGTTCAACGGTGAATTCCCCGCGCTGGGCCTCACCTTCGCCGAAGGCAAGGGCAGCTTCACCGCGCAGCCGGATGGCTCGGCCAAGATCACCGCGCAGGCCAACTCCGGCAAGGGCACGTTGTATGTCGATGGCGGGCTGTCCTGGTTCGGCGATGCACAGCCGCTGCAGCTGCATATCCACGGCGAAAACGTGTTGCTGGCCAATACCAGCGAACTGCGCGTGATCGCCAATCCGAACCTGGACTTCACCCTGGCCGGCAGCGCGATGCAGCTGCGCGGCACCGTGCATGTGCCCGAAGCAGACCTGGACCTGGAACGCCTGGATCGTGGCACCTCGGTGTCTGAAGACGTGGTGGTGCTCGATCCGGTCGATCCGGAAGAGGGCCCCAGCTCGCCGCTGGACATGGACCTGACCGTGAGCCTGGGCGACAAGGTCAAGATGGCCGGGTTCGGCCTGAAGGGTGCGCTGACCGGCAAGATGCAGGTATGGGCGCGGCCCGGGCGCGAGATGACCGCCAACGGCGGGCTGGAAGTCAGTGGCCGCTACAAGGCCTACGGACAGGACCTGACCATCACCCGCGGCAACTTGAACTGGAACTACAACGCGGTCTCCGATCCGCGCATCAACATCCGGGCCCAGCGCGCCGTCGGCGATGTCACCGCCGGCATCGACGTGACCGGGCGGGCGCAGTCGCCGCGCGTGGATGTGTGGTCGGAACCGGCGATGTCGCAGTCCGAAGCACTGGCCTACCTGGTGCTGGGCCGCAGCCTCACCGGTGCCAGCAGCGACCAGGCCCAGCAGGTCAACGCGGCTTCGGCGGCGCTGTCGGCCGGCAGCGGCCTGCTCGCCTCGCAGCTGGGGGCCAAGCTCGGCCTGGACGACGCCGGCGTGAGCCAGTCGCGCGCGCTGGGCGGCTCGGTGATCGGCTTCGGCAAGTACATCTCGCCCAAGCTCTACATCGGCTACGGCGTCTCGCTGGTCGGCAGTGGCTCGGTGCTGACGCTGAAGTACCTGCTGCGCCGCGGCTTCGATGTGGAGCTGGAATCGAGCACGGTGGAGAACCGTGGGTCGCTGAACTGGCGAAAAGAAAAGTAGGTCACGAGCGTTGGTCGTGATGCGGGTGCTTGCCCAACCATCGGCCGTTGCCCCTGCCGGGCGCAGCGGCTAAGGTCTCGGGCTGTTCTGACGTACCGGATGTGCCCATGTCTTCACGCAAACCCCTCACCGCCGCGCTGGCGCTTGGCCTGACCCTCGCCGCCGGCGCCCATGCCGATGAAGGCATGTGGATGCCGACCCAGCTGCCGGACCTGGCCAAACCGCTGAAGGCGGCCGGCTTCAAGGGCAACCCGGGCGACCTGGCCAACGTCACCGCGCCGCCGCTGAGCGCGGTGGTGCGGGCCGGTGGCGGTACCGGCTCGTTCGTCTCAGACGACGGCCTGCTGCTGACCAACCACCACGTCGCCATGGGCGTGATCCAGTACAACAGCTCGGCCGAGCACAACCTGATCAACGACGGCTTCATCGCCAAGGGTCGCAGCGATGAGCGCGCGGCCAACCCGGATTTCCGCGTGCTGGTCACGGTCGGGTTCGACAAGGTCACCGATGACGTGCTGCGCGATGCCCGCGGCAAGACCGGGCGTGCGTACTTCGACGCGGTGGACCGCGCCAGCAAGCAGCTGGTGGCCGACTGCGAGAAGGAGGGCAACATCCGTTGCAGCGTGGCGGACATGTACTACGGCACCGATTTCTATCGCATCCGCCAGCTCGAGCTGAGCGATGTGCGCCTGGTCTATGCGCCGCCGCGCGCGATCGGCAACTACGGCGATGAGATCGACAACTTCATGTGGCCGCGCCACACCGGCGATTTCACCCTGCTGCGCGCCTACGTCGGCAAGGACGGCAAGCCCGCGCCGTACAGCGTGGACAACGTGCCCTACCACCCGCCGGCCCACCTGAAGATGGCGATCGACGGCCCGAAGACCGGCGATTACGCGATGCTGGCCGGCTATCCGGGCATCACCTACCGCCATCGCACGGCCGCGGAATTCGCCAGCCAGATCGATGCGGTGCTGCCGCGCCGCGTGGCGGTGTTCCAGCAGATGATCGACACCATCGAGTCGGCCAGTGCCAAGGACGCCCAGGCACGTACCCGTTACGCCTCACAGCTGCAGTCGCTGAAAAACAACCGCAAGCGGGCTGCCGGTGAGCTGGAAGGCTTGCTGCGCAGCGATGCCAAGGCCCAGCGCGCCGCCGATGAAGCGGCGATGCTGCAGGCGACCGATGCGAAGTATCAGGGCGATATCCAGTCGCTGCTGACCTCGCTGTCCAGCGGTGCCTCGGTCGGCGAGCGCGATCTGCTGCTCGACCTGCTCTCGGCGCAGAGCCAGCTGCTGCGTTCGGCATTGACCCTGGAGCGCCTGCGCATCGAATCGGCCAAGCCCGACGCCGAGCGTGACAGCGGCTACCAGCAGCGCGATCTGGCGCTGATCGAGGGCGTGCTCAAGCAGGTCCAGCGCCGGTACGATCCGGCCATCGAAAAGGCCTTGCTGACCACGCTGCTGACCCGTTACCAGCAGCTGCCGGACGCGCAGCGCGTGCCCGAGTTCGATGCCGCCTTCGGCCGCACGCCGGCCGCGCTGGCCAAGACCCTGGACACGCTCTATGCCAGCACGCATCTGGGCGACGAAGCCGAGCGCCTGTCGCGATTTGCCGCCGCACAGCAGGGCAAGGCTCTGGCGCGCGATCCGCTGATCGACCTGGCTGGCCCCCTGGTCGCCGCGCAGCTGCGCCTGGATGACGAGCGCAAGACCCGCGAGGGCGAGCAGCTGCGCCTGCGCCCGGCCTACATGCAGGCCCTGTTTGCCTGGCGTGCCAAGCAGGGCCGTGCGGTCTACCCGGATGCCAACCGCACGCTGCGCATCAGCTACGGCAAGGTCGAAGCGCTGTCCCCGCGCGATGCGGTGCATTTCGACCCGGTGACCACCGTGGCCGGGATCGTCGAGAAGAACACCAACGCCTATCCGTTCGATGCGCCCAAGCCGCTGCTGGACGCGATCGCCAAGGGTGATTTCGGCTCCACCGCCGATCCGGTGCTGAAGACCCAGACGGTCAACTTCCTGACCAACCTGGACACCACCGGCGGCAACTCCGGCTCGCCGGTGCTCAATGCCAAGGGCGAGCTGATCGGCCTCAACTTCGACAGCAACTGGGAGTCGGTCAGCGCCAGCTGGTGGTTCGATCCGCGCTTCAAGCGCGCGGTGCACGTGGACATGCGCTACCTGCGCTGGCTGCTGGCCAAGGTCTACCCGGCACCCGGACTGCTGAAGGAAATGGGCGTCCCCGCCGAATAAGGCACGGCGGCCCGCCCTGGAACGCCACGACCAACGGTCGTGGCCTACACTGCGGGCTGCTCTCACGGAAACACCCGCGTGGTCTCCAGCTGGATCCTGCTGTTGGTGTCAGTGGTCTACGCCGCGCTGCTGTTCGCGGTGGCGTGGTGGGGCGACCGTCGCCCGATGTATCCGAACCGGCCGTGGCTGCGGCCGGTGGTCTACAGCCTGGCGCTGGCGGTGTACTGCTCGTCATGGACGTTCTACGGTGCGGTCGGCACGGCGGTGCGCAACGGGATCGGCTACCTGCCGATCTACCTGGGGCCGCTGCTGCTGTGGGTGTTCGGCTGGCGCATCATCGAACGCCTGGCGCTGATCGCCCGCAGCCAGAACGTGGTCTCCATCGCCGATTTCATCTCTTCGCGCTTCGGGCGCTCGCGCCGCCTGGCCGCCCTGGTGGCGGTGATCGCGCTGATCGGCATCGTGCCGTACCTGGCCCTGCAGTACAAAGCGGTGGCGATGAGCCTGCAGGTACTGACCGGCAACGTCGGCCCCACCGGCTTCTTCACCGATCCGGCGCTGTACGTTGCGTTGCTGATGGCCTTGTTCGCCACGCTGTTCGGCACCCGCCAGGTGGATGCCACCGAGCACCACCACGGCATGATGCTGGCGATCGCGCTGGAATCGATGATCAAGCTGATCGCGATGGTCGCGCTCGGGCTGTTCGCCTACCTGTGGCTCAACGACCGTACCGATGCGGTGATCGAGTCGGCGCATACGCTGTTCACCGGGCTGCCGCCGGTGGGCTTCATCTCGCAGACGCTGCTGAGTTTCCTGGCGATCATCTGCCTGCCGCGCCAGTTCCACGTGGCCGTGGTCGAGTGTGGCGACGTGCGCGACATCCGCCGCGCGCGCTGGATGTTCGGTGCCTACCTGGTGATCATCTCGGCGATGGTGATCCCGATCGCCACCGCCGGCGTGACCCTGTTCGGCACCGGTGGCAGTGTCGCCGATGACAGCATGGTGCTGGCGCTGCCGCTGGCCGAAGGCCGCAAATTCCTGGCGCTGGTCGCCTACGTTGGCGGCTTCTCGGCGGCTACCGGCATGGTCATCGTGGCCTCGATCGCGCTGGCCACCATGGTCAGCAACGACCTGGTGATGCCGGTCCTGCTGCGCCGCAGTGGCGACCATCAGGAAGCGGCCGATGTCGCCTCGCGCGTGTTGTGGATCCGGCGCACCGCGATCCTGCTGCTGGCGCTGGTCGCCTACAGCTATTACCGCGGCAGCAGCAACGACAGCACGCTGGCGTCGTATGGGCTGATGGCCTTCGCGGCGGTGGCGCAGTTCGCGCCCGGGCTGATCGGCGGGCTGTACTGGCGCGGTGCCAGCCGCCGGGGCGTGGAGGTCGGCATGCTGCTCGGCTTCGCCACGTGGGTCTATACCCTGCTGCTGCCTGCGCTGACCCACGCCGGGTGGATGGACGAGGCCTGGCTGGTGCAGGGGCCGTTCGGGATCGGCTGGCTGCAACCGCAGCATCTGTTCGGCATGAGCGGCTGGGACCCGCTGACCCACGGCACGTTCTGGTCGCTGCTGGTCAATGTCG
Organism: Stenotrophomonas sp. TWI1183; assembly: GCF_039673115.1. Taxonomy (NCBI): domain Bacteria; kingdom Pseudomonadati; phylum Pseudomonadota; class Gammaproteobacteria; order Lysobacterales; family Lysobacteraceae; genus Stenotrophomonas; species Stenotrophomonas sp. TWI1183. Next base: position 89,021 of record NZ_JBDJKZ010000014.1, on the reverse strand, counting down.
CGGCAATGGTGCTGGTCTCGGTGCGCTGGCGCCCGGGCGTGGACGAGCGCCTGCGCGCCGCCCCGTTCCTGGACCCGTATGCGCAGCGGCCCTCGGTGGCCGGCGCCTGGCCCGGCAACGTGCATGTGGGCGACCTGCTGGCGCTGGCCTCGCGCGTGGTCGGTGACCGCCATGCCCGCCGGTCCTTCTTCGAGCAGGCCCAGTCGATGGACCGTGAGCTGCAGGCCTCCGCGCCGGCCGACCGCGCCTGGGTGCAGTTCACCGAGCGCCTGCTGGCCGCCTCGATCGGCGCGGCCTCGGCGCGCCTGCTGCTGACCAGCCTGCTGCGCGGCTCGGGCATGGACCTCGGCGAAGTGGTCGCGGTGCTCGACGAAGCGGGGCAGGAGCTGCGCTTCAACCGCGAGATCCTCTCCACCACGCTGGAGAACATCAGCGCGGGGGTCAGCGTGGTCGATCCGGACATGCGTCTTACCGCGTGGAACCGCCGCTACCAGCAGATGTTCGGGTACCCCGACGGGATGCTCTACGTAGGCCGGCCGGTCGCCGATCTGATCCGCTACAACGCCGAGCGCGGCGAGCTCGGTGAGGGCGACATCGAACTGCAGATCAACCGGCGCATCGGCTACATGCGCGCCGGCTCGCCGCACATCTTCGAGCGCACCCGCAGCGACGGCAAGGTGATCGAGATGCGCGGGCAGGCCCTGCCCGGCGGTGGCTACGTCACCAGCTACAACGACATCACCGACTACAAGCACGCCGAGCGCGCGCTGCTGGAGGCCAACGAAACCCTGGAGCAGCGCGTGGCCGAGCGCTCGCACGAAGCCGAGGTGGCGCAGCAGTCCAAGACGCGCTTCCTGGCCGCGATCAGCCATGACGTGCTGCAGCCGCTCAATGCCGCCCGCCTGTTCGCCTCGGCGCTGCGCGAGAGCCACCACAACAACGAAGAGCAGCGGCACCTGGCCGAGCGCGTGGATGCATCGCTGCGCGCCGCCGAGGAGCTGCTGGACGGCCTGCTGGATGTCTCGCGCCTGGATGCCGGTGGCCTGCACCCGGTGATCGGCGATTTCGATGTCAGCCTGCTGATGCGCGAGCTGGCCGCGCAGTACTCGCCGGTCGCCGCCGGTCGCGGGCTGCGCATGGACCTGTTCGCGCGTCCGGCCTGGGTGCGCAGCGACCGCCGCCTGCTGCGCCGCGTGCTGCAGAACTTCCTGGCCAATGCGCTGCGCTATACGCGCCAGGGCCGCATCGTGCTGGCCGTGCGCCATCGCGGGCCGGAGGTGGAACTGCAGGTGTGGGATACCGGCCCCGGCATTCCCGAGCATCACATGCAGCAGATCTTCGATGAGTTCCACCGCTACCAGCAGCCGTTCGACTGGGGTGAGCAGGGCCTGGGGCTGGGGCTGTCGATCTGCCAGCGCATCTCGCGCCTGCTCGATCACCGCCTCAACGCGCGCAGCCGGGTCGGCAGCGGCAGCATGTTCTCGATCCTGCTGCCGCTGGTGGCCGCGCCGGCCCTGCCGACGGCGACCGCGCTGCCGGCGCCGAGCCCGGTCACCCGCGCCGATTCACTGGCCGGCATGCGCGTGCTGTGCGTGGACAACGACCAGGAGATTCTGGACGGCATGCGTGCATTGCTGGGACGCTGGCAGGTACAGGTGATCACCGCCAGCACGGTCGACCAGGCGCTGGAGAAAGTGGTCGAGCGGCCGGATGTGATGCTGGTGGACTACCACCTGCACGACCGTCTGGACGGGCTGGACACGCTGGTGGCACTGGGCCAGAAGGCCGGGCGTGCGATTCCGGGTGCGCTGCTCACGGCCGATGGGCGCGATGAGCTCAAGCGGATGGCACGCGACCGCGGCTACCGGTTGTTGACCAAGCCGATCAAGCCGGCCTCGCTGCGCGCCTTCCTGGCCGCCTTCCACGACACCCGCGGCGATCTCTAGCCGCGGGGCCGTGGCCGCGGCCGGTCAGGCGATGGCGCCGCTGAGGTGTTCGTACAGGATGGTCGAGCCGATGATGATCAGGATCAGGCCGCCGATGATCTCCGCACGCTTGCCGACCATGCCGCCCAGCACGCGGCCGAGCATGATGCCCGCGGTCACCATGGTCAGGGTGCACAGGCCGATGATGAGTGCCATCACGCCGATATGGACGTCGAGGAAGGCCAGGCCGATGCCGACCGCCATCGCATCGATGCTGGTGGCAAAGCCGGTCATCGCCAGGCGCCAGAAGCCGTGGTGCTTGCTGGTGTCCTCGTCCTCGGCGCCGTCATCGGGGCGCAGGCCGTTGATGATCATGTGCACGCCCAGCGCACCGAGCAGGCCGAACGCGATCCAGTGATCGAAGGCCTCCACGTACTGCAGTGCGGCGCGGCCGAGCAGCCAGCCGATCACCGGGGTGATGCCTTCGATGACACCGAAAATCAGGCCGGCGCGCAGCGCGTCGGAGAAGCGCGGTCTGCGCATGGCCGCGCCTTTGCCGATCGCCGCGGCGAAGGCATCGGTGGACATGGCAAAGCCGATCAGCAGGATCGAAACAGGCGACATTGGGGTACGCGGCAGGTCGGGCGATGGCGAGCAACGGACCGCGAACGCGCCCAACCTGTCGTTGCGCACGCGGACCGCTGGTCTCGCCAACCAAGATGGCTACCCGCACCACGGCGCACTGGCCGAGTATGTTGATACGGGCGATTCCTTCAGCAGGAATCCGGCTACTCCCCAAGGGGACGCGAAGCTTAGCACCGGGGTTGCGGGGTAGAGCGTCTACCGCGAATTGCGCAGGTAACGCTGGAATTCATAGCTCCGGCTATAACGCCGAAGGCGTTACAGCCGGAGCGGGTAGATCCACGCCATGCGTGGATGCTGTTCTTTCCGGCACCGCGCCATCCACGCATCACGTCAGCGGCGCATCCACGCGGCGCGCCATCCACGCATGGCGTGGATCTACTCTTCTTCCGGCGGCAACACGATCTGTTCGTCATCGATGGCCAGCTTGCCGGCCATCAGCACCGCCTGGGTGCGGTTGGTGACGCCGAGCTTGCGCAGGATCGCGGTGACGTGGGCCTTGATCGTCGCTTCGGACACGTTGAGGTCGTAGGCGATCTGCTTGTTGAGGCGACCGGCGCCGAGCATCTGCAGCACCCGGAACTGCTGCGGGGTCAGCTCGCGCAGCCGCTGGCCGATCTCGCGTTCCTCGCGGCCGGTCGGTGGCACGTTGTGCGCTTCCGGCGGCGCCCAGGTCTCGCCATCGAGGATGGTGCCCAGCGCATGGCCGATCGTGTCCGAATCGGCGGACTTGGGGATGAAGCCGAAGGCGCCATGGTCGAGCGCGCGGCGCATCACCGTCGGCTCCTCGCGCGCGGACACCACCACCACCGGCAGCTGCGGGTGCAGGGCGCGCATATGCACGAGCGCGTTGAAGCCCTGCGCACCGGGCATGTTGAGGTCCATCAGGACCAGGTCGGCGTCGGTGTGCTGGTCGGCCAGCTGGTACAGCGCTTCCACGCTGTCCGCTTCGTACAGCTGCACGCCGGGGATGACGCGTTGCACGGCCCCGCGAAGGGCTTCGCGGAACAGCGGATGGTCATCGGCAATCAGGAGGGTCGTCATGGTGGGGGGCCATGTTGCGGAGGAGTGCAGCGACGCAACGAAAAGGTCTATCGAGATGACAGCCCCCTGAGTCAGGGGGCGGCCGCGAAGCGGCGGGGTGTGGGTGTTGGTGAGGCGGGGCCCACGATCCGCTTGCGGATCGTGGGAGCGACAGCGCGAACGCGATGACGCGGCCCCATCCTGCGCCTTCACGGTGAAGGGCTACTTCACTTCACTTTCCGCTCTTCCACCAGCGAGGCCACGACCGACGGATCGGCCAGGGTCGAGGTGTCACCGAGCTGATCCGGTGCGTTCTCGGCGATCTTGCGCAGGATGCGGCGCATGATCTTGCCCGAGCGCGTCTTGGGCAGGCCCGGCGCCCACTGCAGATGATCAGGCGCGGCGATCGGACCGATCTCCTTGCGCACCCAGGCCACGAGTTCCTTGTGCAGTTCATCGCTCGGCGTTTCGTCGGCGATCAGGGTGACGTAGGCATAAATCCCCTGGCCCTTGATGTCGTGCGGGAAGCCGACCACGGCCGCTTCGGCCACCTTCGGGTGCGAGACCAGCGCGCTTTCCACTTCAGCAGTGCCGATGCGGTGGCCGGAAACGTTGATGACATCGTCCACGCGGCCGGTGATCCAGTAGTAGCCATCTTCGTCACGACGGCAGCCGTCGCCGGTGAAGTAGCTGCCCGGGTAGGTGCGGAAATACGTATCGATGAAGCGCTGATGGTCACCGTAGACGGTACGCATCTGGCCCGGCCACGAATCGCGGATGACCAAATTGCCCTCGGTGGCCCCCTCCTGGATCTCGCCGTCGGCGTTGACCAGGGCCGGCTGCACGCCGAAGAAGGGCAGGGTGGCCGAACCCGGCTTGAGATCGACCGCGCCGGCCAGCGGCGAGATGAGGATGCCGCCGGTTTCGGTCTGCCACCAGGTATCCACGATCGGGCAGCGGCTGTCGCCGACCACCTCGTAGTACCAGCGCCACGCTTCCGGATTGATCGGTTCGCCCACGCTGCCTAGCAGGCGCAGCGAACTGCGCGAGGTGCGCTTGACCGGTGCATCGCCTTCGCGCATCAACGCGCGGATCGCGGTGGGAGCGGTGTAGAAAATGGTGACCTGGTGCTTGTCGATCACCTCCCAGAAGCGCGAGGTGTTCGGGTAGTTCGGCACGCCTTCGAACATCACCGAGGTCGCGCCGTTGGCCAGCGGGCCGTACACGATGTAGCTGTGGCCGGTGACCCAGCCGACGTCGGCGGTGCACCAGTAGATGTCGTCCTCGCGCAGGTCGAACACCGCTTCATGGGTGTAGGCCGCGTACAGGAGGTAGCCGCCGGTGGTGTGCAGGACGCCCTTGGGCTTGCCGGTGGACCCGGAGGTGTAGAGGATGAACAGCGGATCCTCGGCATTCATGCGCTCGGGTTCGCACTGCGCCGGCTGCGGATCCACCACGTCATGGAACCAGCGGTCGCGCGGGGCCTGCATGTCCACCGCGCCGCCGGTGTGGCGGACCACCAGCACCGTTTCCACGGTGGTGGTGCCGGGCAGCTTCAGCGCGGCATCGACATTGGCTTTGAGCGGAATCTTCTTGCCCCCGCGCAGACCTTCGTCGGCGGTGATGATCAGCTTGCTGCCGCAGTCGATGACGCGGTCGGCGATCGAGTTCGGGGCGAAGCCGCCGAACACCACCGAATGGATCGCACCGATACGCGCACAGGCCAGCATGGCCACCGCGGCGTCGACGATCATCGGCAGGTAGATGGTGACCCGGTCGCCCTTCTTGACGCCGAGGTTGCGCAGCGCGTTGCCGAGGCGGCAGGTGCGCTCATACAGCTCGCGGTAGGTGACGCCCTGGGCCGGTGCATCGGGGCTGTCCGGTTCGAACAGCAACGCGATCTTGTCGCCGCGCTTGTCGAGCTGGCGATCCAGGCAGTTGACGCTGGCGTTGAGCTCGCCGTCTTCGAACCACTTGATCCGGAAATCGTCGAGCTGGTAGCTGACGTTCTTGATGCGGGTGGGTTTCTTGAACCAGTCCAGGCGCTCGGCGGCCTTGCCCCAGAAGGCATCCGGATGCTCCACCGACTCGCGGTAGAGCTGCTGGTACGTGTTCCTGTCGATCCGCGATGCCGCGGCGAACGCGGCGTCGACGGGGTAAAGATCAGCCATGGCACCCTCACTTGCACGTTGACTTGGGTTGTGCGGTCGCAACATAAGTGACGACCTCTCCCCCTCAGTTTGCCGCATCCACCCGCCTGCGCGTTACCGGGGTGGTTAGACCATGGTCGAACGCCGAAGGTGTCGATGGCGCACGATCGCCGAACGCGGTAGCTCACGACCGTTGGTCGTGAGGCACTGCGTACCGACCAACGGTCGGTACCTACGCGGTGCCTTCGGCACCTGCCGGCCGCCTGCCGGCGCCCGGGTCGTACTCGCCCCGTCGGGGGGAGTACGACTAATGGCCAATAGCTTCGGTGCGTCAACGCGCCGCACCCTCGGCTCGACCGTGCCCCATGCGCGGCATCACCTTGCCACCCGGGAGAGAGGGCAACATGAGCCACCGTTTGCTGAGGACGACACGCCGGCCGTTGGCCGCTGCCATGTTCGTCGCATTGATCGCGCCAGGCATGGCGTTCGCCGAAACCGCAAAAGAGAAAGCACTGGAAGCCCGCGTCGTGGAGCTGGAGCGCCAGGTCCAGCTGCTGCTGTCCAACCAGCAGCAACAGCAGGCCCAGATCAGCCAGGCCCAGACCGAGGTCACCGCAGTGCGCACGGTCCAGGCACAGCAGCCGGTGGCGGCCACCGTGCCGGCCGGCAAGCAGCCGATCCAGGTCACCACCATCACCCCGGGCGCCGCGCCGGGCACCACGGTCAAGATCGGCGGCTTCATCAAGGCCGATTTCCTGGCCACCCAGACCGGCGATGGCCAGCTGGCCGACGACGCCACCGGCCGCGCGCTGTACCTGCCGGGCCAGACCCCGGTGGCCGGTGCCGGCGGCAGTGGCAAGCGTTCGGACGTGGACTACAACGCCCACGCCAAGTTCTCGCGCTTCAACCTGGGCATCGACAATATCAGCGAGGCCGGCAACAAGTCCGGTGCGTTCTTCGAGATGGACTTCTTCGGCAACTCGCTCGGCAACCAGACCGCCACCAATACCTACGGTGCGACCCTGCGTCACGCCTACATGTACTGGAACAACTGGATGGCCGGCCAGACCTGGTCGAACTTCATGGACGCGGCCTCGCTGCCGGAAGCCGCCGACTTCGTCGGCCCGACCGACGGCGTGATCTTCGTGCGCCAGGCCCAGATCCGCTACACCCAGGGCGGCTTCAGCGTCGCGCTGGAAAACCCGGAAACCACGCTGCTCACCGGCGCCCGCAATCCGGTCACCGGTGCGTGGACCAACGTGGCCAGCAACTCCGATCGCGGCGCATTGCCCGACCTGACCCTGCGCTATGGCTGGAAGGGTGACTGGGGCACCTTCGGCGTCGGCGGCGTGGTCCGCCAGTTGAAGGTCGACAACCAGACCACCGGTGCCGATGCGGACAAGATCGCTGGCGGCCTGACCCTGGGCGGCAAGTGGGTGATGGGTCCGACCGACACGCTGCATTACCAGGTCACCGGCGGCGAAGGCATCGCGCGCTACATCGGCCTGGGTGTCACCGCCGATACCGCGTATGACATCGCCCGCGACGAACTCAACCCGACCGGCGTCCTGGCCGGCTACGTGGGCTGGCGCCACGCCTTCACCCCGAAGCTGCGCACCAACCTGATCTACGCGCGCAGCGATTACGACAACGACGGCAGCCTCGGCCCGCTGGTCACCAAGAGCGTTCAGAGCATCCGCGGCAACGTGTTCTACACGCCGATGCCCAAGGTGGATGTCGGCGCCGAGCTGATGTACGGCGTGCGCGAGATCGAGGACGGCCGCAAGGGCGATATCAGCCGCCTGCAGTTCACCACGAAGTACAGCTTCTAAAACAGAAAACGCGTGCCGGCGTACAGCCGGCACAACATCACGATTGCTTCGGAGGGGAAGCGTCCCATGTCAACAACACCTGCACCGGCGAAAGCCCAACTTACCCAGGGACACAAGAAGGTCATCTTCGCGTCCAGCCTGGGTACCGTCTTCGAGTGGTACGACTTCTTCCTGTACGGCTCGCTCGCCGCGATCATCGCCAAGCAGTTCTTCAGCGGCGTCAATGAAACCACGGGCATGATCTTCGCCCTGCTGGCGTTCGCGGCCGGCTTCTTCGTGCGCCCGTTCGGCGCGGCCTTCTTCGGCAGCCTCGGCGACCGCATCGGCCGCAAGTACACCTTCCTGGTCACGATCCTGATCATGGGCATCTCGACCTTCCTGGTCGGCGTGCTGCCCAACTACGCCTCGATCGGTTTCGCCGCCCCGGTCATCCTGATCATCCTGCGTCTGGCCCAGGGCCTGGCGATGGGTGGCGAGTACGGTGGTGCCGCGACCTACGTCGCCGAGCATGCACCGGCCGACAAGCGTGGCCTGTACACCAGCTTCATCCAGTGCACCGCGACGCTCGGCCTGTTCATGTCACTGCTGATCATCCTGGCCTGCCGCTACTTCCTGGGCAATGAGGCGTTCGAAGCCTGGGGCTGGCGCATTCCGTTCCTGGTCTCGATCGTGCTGCTGGGCGTGTCGGTGTGGATTCGCCTGCAGCTGAGCGAGTCTCCGCTGTTCCAGCAGATGAAGGCCGAAGGCAAGGGCTCCAAGACCCCGTTCCGTGACAGCCTCAAGGACGGCAACCTCAAGCTGATGCTGCTGGTCCTGCTCGGCGCCGCAGCCGGCCAGGCCGTGGTGTGGTACGGCGGCCAGTTCTACGCGCTGTTCTTCCTGAGCAGCATGCTCAAGGTCGACGCCACCACCTCCTACCTGCTGATCGCCGCCGCGCTGGCGCTGGGCGTACCGTTCTTCATCTTCTTCGGCTGGCTGTCGGACCGTATCGGCCGCAAGAAGATCATCCTCGCCGGTTGCCTGTTGGCTGCGATCACCTACATCCCGATCTTCAAGGGCCTGACCCACTTCGCCAACCCGGCCATCGAAGAGGCGCGCACCAACTCGCCGGCGCTGGTCAATGCCGATCCGAACACCTGCTCGTTCCAGTTCGATCCGGTCGGCATGCGCAAGTTCACCAGCTCCTGCGACGTGGCCACCGCGGCCCTGACCAAGGCTGGCGTGCCGTATGAAGTGCAGCCGGCACCGGCCGGTTCGCTGGCGGTGGTCAACGTGGGCACCTCCAAAGTGACCTCGTTCGAGGCCGCCGGGTTGACCAAGGATGAGCTCAAGGCCAAGGGCGATGCCTTCGGTGGGGAGCTCAAGGGTGCCTTGGGTGCGGCGGGTTACCCGGCCAAGGCCGACAACGCGCGCATCAACATCCCGGGCACGATCTTCATGCTGTGGCTGCTGGTGCTGTACGTGACCATGGTCTACGGCCCGATCGCCGCCTACCTGGTCGAGCTGTTCCCGACCCGCATCCGCTACACCTCGATGTCGCTGCCGTATCACATCGGCAACGGCTGGTTCGGTGGCTTCCTGCCGGCGATTTCCTTCGCGCTGGTGGCCGGTACCGGCAACCTCTACTACGGCCTGTGGTACCCGATCATCATCGCGTTGATGACGGTCGTGGTCGGTGGCCTGTTCCTGCACGAACCCCGGGGTGTGCACAACACAAAGTCAGGGGGATCGCCACGGAATGACGCCGGGGCCGGTATGCTAATCGCGCCCCCTTCTGTTTTTCCGGGTAGTGCCGGCCGCTGGCCGGCTCCCGATCAACCGGCGGGTACGCGTGCGAGGTTGCCGGCCAGCGGCCGGCACGACCGATCCCGCCATCACGCAGCCTGCCGCTATAGTCGGGCCATGAGCGATGCCCACACCGATCCCGCCGCGCTTCCCGCGATCCTGCACGCCCTGCGCACCGCCTGGCAGGCCAACCGCCCGACGCTGGACCAGCGCCGCGGTGACCTGCAGCGCCTGCGCGCGGCCCTCAAGGCGCGCCTGCCGGAGATGGCCGCCGCGATCTCGGCCGACTTCGGCCACCGCTCCACCCACGAATCGCTGATCGCCGATGGCATGACCGTGCTCGGCGACATCGATCATCTGTGCCGCCATCTGCGCGGCTGGATGCGGCCGCGCCGGGTCGGTGTCGGCTGGCGGTTCTGGCCGGCACGTGCGCAGACCCGTCCGGTGCCGCTGGGCGTGGTCGGGGTGATCTCGCCGTGGAACTATCCGGTCAACCTGGCGCTGATTCCGCTGGCGACTGCGATCGCCGCCGGCAACCACGTGATCCTCAAGCCGTCCGAGCACACGCCGCGCACCAGTGCCTTCCTGCATAGCCTGCTGGCCGAGGTGTTCCCGTCGGATCGCGTGGCGGTCGTGCAGGGCGATGGAGACCTCGCCAGTGCCGTGGCCGGCTCGCCGCTGGACCACCTGGTGTTCACCGGCTCCACCACCATCGGCCGCAAGGTCATGGCGGCCGCCGCCGAGCACCTCACCCCGCTGACCCTGGAACTGGGCGGTAAATCCCCCGCCATCGTCTGCAGCGATTACCCGCTGGAGAAGGCGGCCGCGCGCCTGGCCACGGGCAAGTTCTTCAATGCCGGGCAGACCTGCATCGCGCCGGACTACGTGCTGATCGACGGCCATCGCCAGCGCGAACTGGTGCAGCAGCTGCAGACCCAGGTGCAGGCGCGCTATGGCGATTTCAGCGACGGCGCGGATTACACGCGCATCATCCACGAGGGCCAGTACCAGCGGCTGCGCGGCTATCTCGAGGAGGCCCGCGCGCGGGGCGTTCCGGTGATCGAACTGGCGACGGTCGATCCCGAGCGTGCCCAACGCGAGCGGCTGATCGTCCCGACCATCGTGCTCGATCCGCCGGCCGATCTGGCCCTGATGCGCGAAGAGATCTTCGGCCCGATCCTGCCGGTCTGCGCATATCCGGATCTGGACGCTGCCATCGCGGAGGTGCAGTCACGTGACCGCCCGTTGGCGCTGTACGTTTTCAGTCACGAACGCACGCAGGTGGAACGGGTGCTGGCGCAGGTCGTGGCCGGCGGCGTCACCGTCAACGACACGCTGCTGCATTTCGCGGTCAATGGGCTGCCGTTCGGCGGCGTCGGCCCGAGTGGCATGGGCGCGTACCACGCGCGTGCGGGCTTCGATGCGATGAGCAAGCAGCTGCCGATCCTGTGGCAGTCGCGCTGGGCCGCCAGCGATCTGCTCAAGCCGCCGTATTCGAAGATCGCCGGGATGTTGAAGATGATGGTGCGCTAGGGGCCGCCGACGAAGGCGCGCCCCACAGGTAGAATGGCGCACATGAAAATCGCCTCCTGGAACGTCAACTCGCTCAACGTGCGCCTGCCGCACCTGGAACAATGGCTCACGGCGTTCGCGCCGGACGTGGTCGGCATCCAGGAAACCAAGATGGAGGACCACAAGTTCCCCGACGCGGTGCTGGCCGGCCTGGGCTACCGCAGCGTGTTCGCCGGGCAAAAGACCTACAACGGCGTCGCGCTGCTCTCGCGCGAACCGGCGCAGGACGTGCAGATCGGCATTCCCGGCTTCGAGGATGAGCAGAAGCGCGCCATCGCCGGGACCGTCAACGGCGTGCGCATCATCAATCTGTACGTGGTCAACGGCCAGGACGTGGGCACCGACAAGTACGCCTACAAGCTGCGCTGGCTCGAGGCCGTGCACGCCTGGGTCGAGGCCGAGCTGGCCAGGTACCCGGAGCTGGTGGTGATGGGCGACTTCAACATCGCGCCCGATGCCCGCGACGTGCACGATCCGCTGGTCTGGAACGAGAACCACATCCTGACCTCCACCGCCGAGCGCGGCGCCCTGAACAAGCTGCTGCAGCTGGGCCTGCACGACGCCTTCCGCCTGCACAGCGAGGAAGAGGGCGTGTTCAGCTGGTGGGACTACCGGGCGGCCGGCTTCCGCCGCAACCTGGGCCTGCGCATCGACCTGACCCTGGTCTCCGACGCGCTCAAGGCGCGCGCGCTGGCCTCCGGCATCGACCGCGAACCGCGTACCTGGGAACGCCCCAGCGACCACGCCCCGGCGTGGGTGCAGCTGGGTTGACCGCGGAAACAACAAGGCCCGGCAGTGCCGGGCCTTGTTGATCGAACGAAGTACGTGAGCGCGTCAGCGGACGCTTCGACGCGTAAACAGGTTCACGATCGCGAGCAGGATGACGGCACCGATCAGCGAGAACAGGAACGTACGGATGGTGATTGCTTCATTGATGCCACCGCCGAACAGCCAACCGGCCAGCAGTGCGCCGATGATGCCGACCACGATGTTGAGGATGATGCCTTGCTGCGCGTCCCGCTTCATGATGATGCTGGCAAGCCAGCCCACGATGCCGCCGACGATCAACCAGATGATGATGCCCATAGCGTTGACTCCCTCTGTGCGGTTGCAACCTGTGCAGTTGACGGCACACCCCGTGAAGTCGTCGTGCAGCCGCGATGGCGGGGGCGTGGCATGAGCCTGCCGGCCACCCTCGACGGCCCCTGGCGCTTCGGCCCGGTCACGGTCTGGCGCCTGCCGCACGTGGCGGGCACCCGTGGCGAGCCACAGGCCCGGGTGCTGCTGGCCGGGCAGCTGGGTGGCGAACCGGAGGACCTGCCGCTGCAGCGCGACCCGCGTGGCCGGCCGGAGCTGCATGGCCCGCTGGCGCATGTGGGCACCGGCTGGAGCCACAGCCACGGGCTGCTGCTGGTCGCGATGGGCGAGGGGGTCCGGCTCGGGGTGGACCTGGAGCCGCTGCGCCCGCGCCCGCGGATGCTGGAGATCGTCCAGCGCTTCTTCCACCCGGCCGAGATCGCCTGGCTGGAGTCGATGGACGAGAGCGCCCGCAACCACTGGTTCTTCCGCGTGTGGTGCGCCAAGGAAGCGCTGCTCAAGGCGCAGGGGCAGGGCATCTCGTTCGGCCTGCACCGGCTGCAGCTCGCGCCGGGCATCGATGGTGGCCTGCACCTGGCCTGGTGCGACCCCGAACTCGGGCCTGCCGAGCGCTGGCACCTGCATGAGTGGCAGGCGGCCGATGATTTCCGGGCCGCGCTGGCGTTCCATGCCCTGTAATGGATGCCCGTCGTGCTCGGGCGCCGCTGCCGCCGCAGGCAAGATGCGATAATCACGGCATGACTGATCACACACTTCCGTCCGGCGTGGCCGACGCGCTGGAGCGCGGGCTGTCGGCGATGGGCCTGGAGGCCGCGCTGGCACCGCCGCTGCTGACCTACCTGACCCTGCTGGACCGCTGGAACCGTACCTACAACCTGACCGCGATCCGCGACCCGCTGGAGATGGTCACCCGCCATCTGCTCGACTCGCTGGCGATGCAGCCCTACCTGGAGGCCGGCACCCTGGCCGATCTGGGGACCGGCCCCGGGCTGCCGGGCATCCCGCTCGCGATCGCGCGCCCGCAGCTGCAGGTGACCCTGGTCGAGAGCAACGGCAAGAAGGCCCGTTTCATGCGTGAGGCCGTGCGCCAGCTGGGCCTGGGCAATGCCCGCGTGGCCGAGTCGCGCGCCGAGGCGCTGGCCGAACCGGCCGCGTATGACCACCTGACCGCGCGCGCGATGGACACCCTGGCCGGGATCATCCGGGTCGGTGGGCATCTGCTGCGCCCGGGTGGCCGCCTGCTGGCGATGAAAGGCGTGTACCCGCACGACGAGATCGCGCAGCTGCCGGCCGGCTGGTCGGTCGAGAAGGTGGTGCCGCTGAGCGTCCCCGGGTTGACCGGTGAGCGCCATCTGGTGGTGGTCACCGGCCCGTGAGCCGGTGACTTCACTGCCCGCATCGCCCGTCCCACGGTCGTCCTGCCCCTCTCCCGGCCTGGCCCCGTGCCGCGCCGTCGGCGTGCCCGTGGGCGCGGCTGCGGCATTGCGGCGCGTGCCTGCCGCGCATCTCACAGTGCATGACACGCCCCATATACGCATAATGACCAGTCCCACTCCCTGCCGATGAGGCTCACCCGCATGGCCCGCATCATCGCCATCGCCAACCAGAAAGGTGGCGTCGGCAAGACCACGACCGCCGTCAATCTGGCCGCCTCCCTGGCTGCTGCACCCAAGCGCGTGCTTCTTGTCGACCTCGATTCCCAAGGCAATGCGACCATGGGCAGCGGCGTGGACAAGCGCGAAGTCGCCGCCTCCACCTGTGACCTGCTGCTGGGCGAAAGCACCGCGGCCGAGGTCCGGGTCAAGACGCCGGAAGGCTTCGACCTGCTCCCGGGCAACATCGACCTGACCGCCGCCGAGATCCAGCTGATGGACCAGAGCGAGCGCGAGCAGCGCCTCAAGCGCGCGCTGGCCCCGATCCGCGACGAATACGACTACATCCTGATCGACTGCCCGCCCGCGCTGTCGCTGCTGACGCTCAACGCGCTGGCCGCCGCCGACTCGGTGATCGTGCCGATGCAGTGCGAGTACTACGCGCTGGAAGGCCTGAGCGCGCTGGTGGAAACCATCGAAGCGCTGCGCGCCAACCTCAATCCCGCGCTGGAGATCGAGGGCGTGCTGCGCACCATGTTCGATGTGCGCAACAACCTGGCCAACGCCGTGTCGGCCGAGCTGACCGAGCACTTCGGCGAGCAGGTGTTCCGCACCATCGTGCCGCGCAACGTGCGCCTGGCCGAGGCGCCCAGCCATGGCCAGAGCATCGTCGGCTACGACCGTGCCTCGCGCGGTGGCGTTGCCTATCTCGGCCTCGCCGGCGAGATCATCCGTCGCAACAACCAACGCAAGAAGGCCGACAAGGCCATGGAGACCGCCTGATGAGCACCAAGCCTGCCCTTGGCAAGAAACGCGGCCTCGGCCGTGGCCTCGACGCGCTGTTGGGGCCCAAGGGGGCGGTGACACAGGTGCAGGCAGCGGCGGTGGTCGAGCCGCAGCCGGGTGAAATCCTGCGCAAGCTGCCGGTCGGCCACCTGCAGCCGGGCAAGTACCAGCCGCGCCGCGACATGGACGAGACCAAGCTCGGCGAGCTGGCCGAGTCGATCAAGTCGCAGGGCGTGATCCAGCCGATCCTGGTCCGCCAGCTTGGCGCGGACCGCTTCGAGATCGTGGCCGGCGAACGCCGCTGGCGCGCCTCGCAGCTGGCCGGCCTGGATGAAGTGCCGGTGGTGGTGCGCGAACTGGAAGACCGCACCGTCATCGCGATGGCGCTGATCGAGAACATCCAGCGCGAAGACCTCAACCCGCTCGAAGAAGCCGAAGCACTGCAGCGGCTGATCACCGAATTCGCGCTGACCCACGCCGAGGCCGCGCAGGCTGTCGGCCGCTCGCGCGCGGCGGTTTCCAACCTGCTGCGCCTGCTCGAGCTGCCCGTCGCGATCCGCCTGCTGCTGGAAACCCGCCGGCTGGAAATGGGCCATGCCCGCGCGCTGCTGACGCTGGCGCCGGAACTGGCCAGCAAGCTGGCCCAGGAAGCGGCCGACCAGGGCTGGTCGGTGCGCGAAGTCGAGCACCGCGCGCAGCAGTTCGCCGCCGGCAAGGTGCCGGGCGCGCTGCGCAAGAAACCCGCTGCCGCGGCGCCGCAGGCCGACATCGCGTCGCTGGAAACCGAACTGTCCGAGTCGCTGGGCGCCCGCGTGGCGATCAACCACGGCCGTGGCGGCAAGGGCAAGCTGATCATCCATTACACCGACCTGGACACGCTGGATGGCGTGCTCGACCGACTTCGCGCACAGAAGGGCTGAGTCCCCCGCAGGCGTCAGAGGATCCCCCCCAAGCAATGAACCCCACCAAGGTCGACCGCAACCATCTGTTGCGTCTGACCGACCTGCCGAATGTCGGGCCGGCCTGTGAGAAAGATCTCCGTCTGATCGGCATCCGCGTGCCAGCGCACCTGCGCGGCCGCGATGCCTATGACATGTACGCACAGCTGTGTCTGCGCACCGGCGTGATGCACGACCCCTGCGTGATCGATGTGTTCCTGTCGGTGGTGCGTTTCATGCAGGGCGAGGCACCGCGGCCGTGGTGGGATTTCAGCAAGGAACGCAAGGCCACCCTGGCCAAGGAAGCGCCGCTGAGCCTGTGGTGAAGCGGCGCCGGGACGCGCGGATCGCCACGCGCGCGCCCCGGCATCACTGTATCGATACGTGGCGGTATGACGGACGGACCCCATGACGATTCTCGTGACCGGTGCAGCCGGTTTCATCGGCGCCAACACCTGCAAGGCCCTGCTCGCGCGCGGTGAGCGCGTCGTCGGCCTGGACAACTACAACGACTACTACGATCCGCAGATCAAGCGCGATCGCGTGGCCGCGCTGTGCCCGCAGGCCGACATCCGCGTACTGGACCTGACCGACCGCGACGGCCTGGCCGCGCTGTTCGACGAGGTCCAGCCGACCCGGGTGATCCACCTGGCCGCGCAGGCCGGCGTGCGTTACTCGCTGGAAAACCCGCATGCCTACGTCGACAGCAACCTGACCGGCTTCGTCAACATGCTGGAGCTGTGCCGCCATCGCGGCGTGGCCCATCTGGTGTATGCCTCGAGCAGCTCGGTGTACGGCGATTCGGCCACCCCGCCGTTCTCCGAAGACCAGCGCATCGACAAGCCGCGCTCGCTGTATGCCGCGACCAAGGCCGCCAACGAGCTGATGGCCTACACCTACGCCCAGCTGTTCGGCCTGCATGCCACCGGCCTGCGCTTCTTCACCGTGTACGGCCCGTGGGGCCGCCCGGACATGGCACCGCTGCTGTTCTCGCGCGCGGTGCTGGCCGGCCGCCCGATCGACGTCTTCAACGACGGAAAAATGCAGCGCGACTTCACACATGTCTCCGACATTGTGGAAGGTATCCTCGGCGCGCTGGCGCATCCGTCCAGCGAGGTCGTTCCGCATCGCGTCTTCAATCTCGGCAATCACACGCCGATCGAGCTGGAGCACTTCATCGGTGTCATCGAGGCCGCCGCCGGACGTCCCGCGCAGAAGGTCTACAAGCCGATGCAGCCGGGCGACATGGTCCGCACCATGGCCGATACCACGCGGGCGCATGACGCGTTCGGCTATGAGCCGGCCATGCCGATCGAGCGCGGCCTGCCGCCGGTGGTGGCCTGGTGCCGCGATTATTTCGGTGCTCACGCCTGACACACACGCACCCATTCATCTTCGGATAACCTCGGGTGCGGAAAATGCGCGCTCTTTTTCGATCCTGGCCATTCGCAGAGTCCGACCATGAGCCAACCCCAGTTGTCGGTCGTCGTCCCGGTCTTCAATGAACGCGACAACGTCACGCCCCTGATCAACGAGATCACCACCGCGCTGCGCGGACGGATCGAGTTCGAAATCGTCTATGTCGACGATCATTCGCGCGACGACACCCTGGCGGTGCTGCACTCCCTGAAGGCCACCACGGCGGAACTGCGGGTGCTGCACCATGTCACCCAGAGCGGGCAGAGCACCGCGGTGCGCAACGGCGTCAAGCACGCCCGCGCGCCGTGGATCGCGACCCTGGACGGTGACGGCCAGAACGATCCGGCCGACATCCCCGGGCTGCTTGCCGCGCGCGATGCGGCCGCCAGCGAGGTGAAGCTGTTCGCCGGCTGGCGCGTGCACCGCCAGGATTCGGGCAGCAAGCGCTGGGCCAGCAAGTGGGCCAACGCGATCCGCGCGCGCATGCTGCGCGACGACACGCCCGATACCGGCTGCGGCATCAAGCTGTTCGAGCGTGCCGCGTTCCTGGACCTGCCGTATTTCGACCACATGCACCGCTACCTGCCGGCGCTGATGCAGCGTGCCGGCTGGAAGACCCTCAGCGTGCCGGTCAATCACCGCCATCGCACCGCGGGCGTATCCAAGTACAACAACCTCGGCCGCGCCCTGGTCGGCATCCGCGACCTGCGCGGGGTCGCCTGGCTGATCACGCGCAGCAAGCGCACCGCCGTGGAAGAACGCTGATGGAACTGCACTGGCTCGACCAGCCGCTGACCTGGCTGTACTGGACCGGCCTGCACGTCACCGGCTGGAAGCTGATCGGCTACACCGGCGCACTGATGTTCGGCGGCCGCTGGCTGGTCCAGTTCGTTGCCTCGCGCCGCGCCGGCAAGCCGGTGATCCCGCGCCTGTTCTGGTACATGAGCGTGGTCGGCAGCCTGATGACGCTGAGCTACTTCCTGTTCTCGGCCAAGCAGGACTCGGTGGGCGTGCTGCAGAACCTGTTCCCGGCGTTCACCGCGCTGTACAGCCTGAAGCTGGATATCGCGCACCGCGGCTGGAAGCGGGACAAGGCCGCGCACTAGGGTGGATCCACGCCATGCGTGGATGCTTGCCGTGTCGGGGGCAGGACCTTTGATCCATGCAGCGCCCGGCCGCTTGGTGCCATCATCGGGGTTTGTCGTCCCTCGGGAACCCCTGACCGTGAAATCACCGCTCGTTGCTGCGCTGCTGCTCGCCCTGGCCCTTCCTGCCGGCGCTGCCCTGGCCGCGCCTCCGGCTGCCCCGGCCGCCGCCCCGGCCAGCCTGGCCACTGAAGGTCCTGCCGATGCGCAGTTCCGCGCCATCTACGAGAAGGAATGGGCCTGGCGCGAGGCCGGGGGTGGTGAAGCCAGTGAGGATGGCGACGGCCCGGCCAACGCCACCCGCATGCCGGATGTCGGCGCGGCCGCGCAGCAGGGACGCCTGAAGGTCTGGGACGACGTGCTGACCCAGCTGGACAAGGTCGACACCCAGGCGCTCTCGGCCGAAAACCGGATCAACTACGCGATCTACCGCGACCAGGTGTTCAACCTGGCCGCCGATGTGCGCCTGCGCGGCTATGAGATGCCGTTCAATGCCGATTCCTCGTTCTGGTCCAACCTGTCCTTCATGGCGCGGCGCGAGATGAAGACCGCGCAGGACTACCGCAACTACATCGCGCGCCTGAACGATGTGCCGCGCTATTTCGACCAGCAGACCGAGAACATGCGCGCCGGCCTCAAGCGCGGTTTCAGCGTCCCGCGTGCGGTGCTCGATGGGCGCGAGGTGTCCATCGCCACCGTGTCCGAACTGAAGGACCCGACCCAGTCGCCGCTGTACGCACCGTTCAAGAAGCTGCCGGCCGGCATCCCCGCCGCCGAGCAGGCGCAGCTGCAGGAGCAGGCCCGCCAGGCCATCGGCGGCAGCGTGGTGCCGGCCTTCGCCAAACTGCGCACCTTCTTCGTCAGCGAGTACGTGCCGCAGGCGCGCACCACCCTGGCCGCCGAGGCGATGCCGGGCGGCAAGGCGTACTACAAGCAGCAGATCCACGAGTACACCACGCTGGACCTGACCCCGCAGCAGATCCACGAGATCGGCCTGAAGGAAGTCGCGCGCATCCAGGCCGAGATGGACGGCATCATCAAGCAGGTCGAGTTCAAGGGCAGCTTCGCCGAATTCCTGACCTTCCTGCGCACCGATCCGCAGTTCTATGCCAAGACCCCGGACGAACTGCTGCACCGCGCCGCCTGGATTTCCAAGCGCGTGGATGGCGTGATCGGCAAGTACATGACGCTGCCGCGCGCACGCTTCACCATCGTGCCGGTGCCGCCGGACATCGCCCCGTTCTGGACCGCGGGCCGCGGTGGCATGGGCACCTACTGGCTCAATACCTACAACCTGCCGGCGCGGCCGCTGTACAACCTGCCGGCGCTGACCCTGCACGAGTCCGATCCAGGCCATGCGCTGCAGGGCGCGCTCGCGGCAGAGCAGGGCGAGCAGCCCGCGTTCCGTCGCAACAACTACATCTCCGCGTACGGCGAAGGCTGGGGCCTTTACTGCGAGAAGCTCGGCGTGGAGATGGGCATCTACGAAACCCCGTACGAGGATTTCGGTCGCCTGACCTACGAGATGTGGCGCGCCGCGCGCCTGGTGATCGATACGGGGGTGCACCACAAGGGCTGGACCCGCGAGCAGGCGCTGTCCTACCTGCGCGACCACACCGCGCTGAGCGAGCATGAAGTGACCACCGAAGTGGACCGCTACATCTCCTGGCCGGGCCAGGCGCTGAGCTACAAGCTCGGCGAGATCGCGATCGTGCGCCTGCGCACGCAGGCCGAGCAGGAGCTGGGCGACCGTTTCGACGTCAAGGCCTTCCACGACGCCGTGCTGAGCCAGGGTTCGGTGCCGCTGCCGGTGCTGGAGGAACAGATCCAGGCCTTCATCGCCCAGCGCAAGGCCGCGGCCAGCTGATCCGCGTGGGGGCCGGTCATCGTGCCGGCCCCCGCCAACGTGAACCACCGGAACGCGCTGCGATTGTGTAACGGCTTCGCACCCGGCTACCCTGCGGGCCATGTTCCGTCGTGCCCGCCCGCGTCCGTCCCTGCTGCTCCGCCTGCTGATGCTGGTGGTGGTCGGTGTGGGCGTGTTCGGCAGTTCGCTGGCCTCGGCCCTGGCCGACATCCACCTGACCGTGCACGCGGACAGCAGCGAGCTGCATGGCAGCCTGGGTGACACGGCGTCCACCGCGCCGGGCGATGACGATGGCAATGACGACTGGTTGCATGCCCTGGTGCATTGCGGCCACTGCCATGGCCACGGCGGCGTGCTGCCGATGGCCGCGATGGCCTGGAGCCTGGCGGCCGCCCCCAGCCACGGTGTCCCTGCCGGGCTGATCGCGCAGCTGCGGTCACAGCCGCCCGAGAACCTGCTGCGTCCCCCGATAGCGATCTGATGCCCTGCGGCCGCGCGCCGCCGTTTGCCATCTGACCGTTTTCTGGAGACTCCCATGTGGATGCGTCTGGCAGCCTTGGCTGCCATTGCGTTCGTGCCGTGCGTGTACGCACAGGGCACGACACCCGCCGTACCGTTGACCCTCGACGACGCCATCGCGCGCGTTGCCCAGTACCACCCCGACCTGCGCCTGGCCGAGGCCCAGCGCCCGGTGTGGGAAGCCCGCCGTGACGCGGCCGGGCTCCCGCCCCCGCTGACCCTGGGCGTGGAGCTGGAGAACGCGCTCGGCACCGGCGACAGCCGCGGCTTTGATGCGGCTGAAGCCACCGTCACCCTGGCCGGCGTGCTGGAGCGTGGCGGCAAGCTGGATGCCCGCCGCGCCGTGGCCCAGGCCAACCTGGACAGCCTGGCCCCGCAGCGCGAAACCGCGCGGCTGGACCTGATGGCCGAGGTCGCACGCCGCTATCTGGCGGTGACCGACGCGCGCCAGCAACTGCGCATCGCCGAGACCGATATCGAACAGCGCAGGCGCGCGGTCGCCGCCGCACGGCTGCGCCTGCAGGCCGGTGCCTCGCCGGAATCGGTGCTGATGACCGCCCAGGCGATGCTGGCCCAGGCCGAACTGGACCGCGATCGCGCCAAGCAGATGGACCAGTCCGCGCGTGCGGCGCTGTCGGCGTTGTGGCGCCAGCGCGATCCTGGCTTCGATGTCGTGAGCGGCGACCCGATGCAACTGCCCGCGCTGCAGGACTTCGCGGTGCTCGCCGACGCACTTCAGCGCACCCCGGAACTGGCCGTGCTGGCCGGCGAACGTCGCATCCGCGAGGCGCAGGTGCGGCTGGCCCGCACCCAGGCGCGGCCGGATGTCAGTTGGCAGGTCGGCGTGCGCAACAGCCGGGATACCCGCGATACCTCGTTGGTCGCGGGTTTCAGCCTGCCCTTGGGCAGCGTGCGCCGCGCCGAGCCGGAGATCCGCGCGACGGAAGCCGAACTGGCGCTCAACAGCGTGGAGCGCGATGCGCGCGCACTGCAGTTGTACGCCACGCTCGCCGAAGCGCATGGCCGCTACCTGACCTCGCGGCTGGAAGTCACCCGCATGGGGCGCGATGTGCTGCCCCAGCTGCAGCGTGCCGAGAACGCTGCCGAGAAGGCCTGGCGTGCCGGCGCGATCAGTTACATGGAATGGGCCCAGCTGCAGGCGATGCGGATCGACGCACGCCAGCGCCAGCTTGAGGCGGCCATCGCCGCACAGACCGCCCTGATCGAAATCCAGCGCCTGACCGGCCAGAGCATGGTCGCCGCTACCGACACCGTGTCCACGGAGGACCGCCGATGACCCGTTCCCAGACCCGTACCGCGCTGGCCGGCAGCCTGTTGATCGCGCTGATGGCGCTCACCGGCTGCGGCGGCACTGAACCCGCTGCGGCACCGGCCAAGCCGGCCGGGACCGATGCCGGCCATGGTGAGGCCGGGCACGACGATGATCGTGACGATCACGACGCCCCGGAAAGCACCACCATCGCCGCGGCCATGGCCGACCAGGCCGGCATCCGCGTCGCACCGGTCGTGGCCGGCACCATCGCCGACGAACACGACGTGCAGGGCCTGTTGACCCCGGTCGATGGCCGCGTCGCCCAGGTGATGGCGCGCTTCCCCGGCCCGATCCGCTCGCTGCGCGCCAACGTCGGTGACCGCGTGCGCGCCGGCCAGGTGCTGGCCAGCATCGAGAGCAATCTCAGCCTCACCACGTACACGGTCAGCGCACCCATCGGTGGCGTGGTGCTCGCACGCCAGGCCCAGGTCGGAGGCGTCGCCGGTGAGGGCACGCCGCTGTTCGAGATCGGCGATCTCTCCACCTTGTGGGTGGACCTGCATATCTTCGGCAACGACACCCAGCACATCACCGCCGGCGTGCCGGTCACCGTGTCGCGGATGACCGACGGCGTCAGCCAGGCCACCACGCTGGAACGTGTGCTGCCCGGCACCGCCACCGCCAGCCAGAGCACGGTCGCCCGCGCGACGCTGCGCAACGACGACGGTCAGTGGCGGCCCGGTGCCGCGGTCAAGGCGCGGATCGTCGTGGCCACCACGCCGGCTGCGCAGGTGGTGCCGCTGAGCGCGCTGCAGACGATGGACGGCAAGGACGTGGTGTTCGTGCGCCAGGGCGATACCTATGCCGCGCGTGCGGTGACGCTGGGTGCGCGCGACGCGGGCAAGGTCGAAGTGCTCGGTGGCCTGACCCTCGGCGAAGCGGTCGTGGTCGAGCAGAGCTACGTGGTCAAGGCCGATATCGGCAAGGCAGGGGCATCGCATGAACATTGACGTGCTGCCGTGCCCCGCAGAGGGAGGGCGCCCCCATGCTTGAGCGCATCATCCGCGCCGCCATCGCCCATCGCTGGTTGATGATGGCCCTGACGTTGGTGCTGATCGTGATCGGCAGCTGGAGCTTCACCCGGCTGCCGATCGACGCCACCCCGGACATCACCAACGTCCAGGTGCAGATCAACACCGCCGCCCCCGGCTATTCGCCGCTGGAGACCGAGCAACGCATCACCTACCCGGTAGAAACGGTGATGGCCGGCCTGCCGGCCATGGAGCAGGCGCGTTCGCTGTCGCGCTACGGGCTCTCGCAGGTGACCGTGGTGTTCAAGGACGGCACCGACATCTACTTCGCGCGCCAACAGGTCGCCGAACGCCTGCAGCAGGTCAAGTCGCAGATTCCGGACGGCCTCGATCCACAGCTGGGACCGATCTCCACCGGCCTCGGCGAAATCTTCATGTACACCATCGACGCCGATCCCAAGGCACGCAGGGCCGATGGCACGGCGTACACCGCCACCGACCTGCGCACCCTGCAGGACTGGGTGATCCGGCCGCAGCTGCGCAACGTGCCCGGCGTGACCGAGGTCAACACCATCGGTGGCTTCCAGCGGCAGGTGCACATCACCCCCGACCCGGCCCGGCTGCGCGCGCTGGGCTTCACGCTGGAAGACGTCGCGCAGGCGGTGGAGACCAACAACCAGAACGTCGGCGCCGGTTACATCGAACGCAACGGCCAGCAGTTCCTGGTGCGCATTCCCGGCCAGGTCGCCAACCTGGAGGAGATCGGCAACATCGTGCTGGCCCGCCGCGAAGGCGTGCCGATCCACGTGCACGACGTCGCCCAGGTGCAGGACGGACCGGAGCTGCGCAGCGGCGCGGCCACCCAGAACGGCCATGAAGTAGTGATGGGCACCGTGGTGATGCTGATCGGGGCCAACAGCCGCGACGTCGCCCAGGCCGCGGCGGCGCGCCTGCAGCAGGCGCAGGCCAGCCTGCCCGAGGGCGTCACCGTCACCGCCAGCTACGACCGCACCGCGCTGGTGGACCGCACCATCGAGACGGTCGCAAAGAACCTGATCGAAGGCGCCTTGCTGGTGATCGTGGTGCTGTTCCTGCTGCTCGGCAATTTCCGTGCGGCGCTGATCACCGCGGCGGTGATTCCGCTGGCGATGCTGTTCACGCTGACCGGCATGGCCCGCGGCGGTGTGTCGGCCAACCTGATGAGCCTGGGCGCGCTGGACTTCGGCCTGATCGTCGACGGGGCGGTGATCATCATCGAGAACTGCCTGCGCCGCTTCGGCGAACGCCAGCATGTGCTCGGCCGCGACATGACCCGCGAAGAACGCTTCGCCGAAACCGCCAGCGCGACGGCCGAGGTGATCCGCCCCAGCCTGTTCGGGCTGGGCATCATCACCGCGGTGTACCTGCCGATCTTCGCGCTTACCGGGGTGGAAGGAAAAATGTTCCACCCGATGGCGATCACCGTGGTGCTGGCCCTGACCGGTGCGATGGTGCTGGCGCTGACCTTCGTTCCCGCCGCGATCGCACTGTTCCTCGGGGGACGTGTGCAGGAAAAGGAGAACCGCCTGATGGCGTGGGTGCGCCGGCGCTACGAGCCGATGCTCGCGTTCGCCCTGCGTCGCGGCCGCTGGATGGTCGGCGGTGCGCTGGTGCTGGTGATCGGCTGCGGTCTGCTGGCCACGCGGCTGGGCAGCGAGTTCGTGCCGAACCTGGACGAAGGCG
Source organism: Stenotrophomonas sp. TWI1183 (assembly GCF_039673115.1). Classification (NCBI taxonomy): domain Bacteria; kingdom Pseudomonadati; phylum Pseudomonadota; class Gammaproteobacteria; order Lysobacterales; family Lysobacteraceae; genus Stenotrophomonas; species Stenotrophomonas sp. TWI1183. Next base: position 64,702 of record NZ_JBDJKZ010000014.1, on the reverse strand, counting down.
ATGTCGCCATGCACGCGATGCGCATCCCCGGGACCAGCCTGACCCAGTCGATCGAGATGCAGAAGCAGATCGAGAACCGGCTGGTGCAGTTCGCCGAGGTGGACAAGGTGTTCTCCAAGATCGGTACGCCGGAGGTCGCCTCCGATCCGATGCCGCCCTCGGTGGCCGATACCTTCATCATGATGAAACCGCGCAAGGCCTGGCCGGATCCCCGCAAATCGCGTGCGGCCCTTCTCGGCGAGCTGGAGGAAGCGGTCGAGCAGCTGCCCGGCAACAACTACGAGTTCACCCAGCCGATCCAGATGCGCACCAACGAGCTGATCTCCGGCGTGCGTGCCGACGTGGCGGTGATGTTGTTCGGCGATGACCTGGACACGCTGCTGTCGGTCGGCAAACGCATCGCGGCGGTGGCCGGCACCGTGCCGGGCGCGGCCGACGTGCGGGTGGAGGAAACCAGCGGGCTGCCGCTGCTGACCGTCACCCCGAATCGCACCGCGTTGGCCGGCTATGGGCTGAATCCAGGGCAGGTGCAGTCGACCGTGGCCACGGCGGTGGGCGGGCAGGTGGCAGGGCAGTTGTTCGAAGGCGACCGCCGCTTCGACATCGTGGTGCGCCTGCCTGAAGCGCTGCGCCAGGACCCGGCCGCACTGGCGGACCTGCCGGTGTCGCTGGAGCCCGCGCTTGCGGATGCGGCCGATGAATCCAGCAGAGCGGGCAGCTGGACCAGCGGCAGTGCACGCACGGTGCCGTTGCGTGAGCTGGCAACCTTGAGCAACAGCGAAGGGCCGAACCAGATCAACCGCGAGAACGGCAAGCGCCGGATCGTGGTCACCGCCAACGTGCGCGATCGCGATCTCGGCGGGTTCGTCGGTGACCTGCAGCAGGCGATCGGACGGGATGTGCAGGTGCCCAACGGCTACTGGATCGAGTACGGCGGCAGCTTCGAGCAGCTGATCTCGGCCAGCCAGCGCCTGTCGGTCGTGGTGCCGGTGACATTGGCGATCATCTTCGCCCTGCTGTTCTGGGCATTCGGCTCGGTCAAGGATGCGGCCATCGTGTTCAGCGGCGTGCCGCTGGCGCTGACCGGCGGCGTGCTCGCACTGGCGCTGCGCGGTATTCCGCTGTCGATCTCGGCCGGCGTTGGGTTCATCGCGCTGTCCGGCGTGGCCGTTCTCAACGGGCTGGTGATGATCAGTTTCGTCCGCAGCCTGCGCGAGCACGGCATGCCGCTGCCGGAGGCGGTACGCGACGGTGCGCTGGGCCGCCTGCGCCCGGTGCTGATGACCGCGCTGGTGGCCTCGCTCGGCTTCGTGCCGATGGCCTTCAACGTGGGCGCCGGCTCGGAAGTGCAGCGGCCGCTGGCGACCGTGGTGATCGGTGGCATCGTCTCGTCCACGCTGCTGACCCTGCTGGTGCTGCCGGTGCTGTACCGGTGGCTGCATCGGAAGAAATCTGGCGCGGTATGAAGGGCCAGGTCCGCACGTGATGCAACGTGCGGACCTGGCTGCCAGCGCAATGCTCACATCCGTCTGCTTTTCCTCGAGCTTCCAGACCTTCACCCTGTCTGCCCGTTTGAAGGCCTGCCCATCGACATACCGCGGCATCTTCGTACCGCTGCGATCATGCGTGTGGGTTCCCATTGTCTTCTGGAAGCGGCTTCCGTGACGTACTTCGTGCCCACGCAGGAAGCTGTCCTGGGCGATCGTGGAGGCATTGCCGTGGGTCGAAAACCGGGCGAGGCAAAACGCGCTGAAGTACCTGACCAACGTCATCTGTGACGTCGGCGTCTGCTCATGCACCAAACGCTCGAACAGCCTGACAACATCGATCCACTTGTAGGGCGTTCCCCGGATCCGGCCATAGTAGAAGTTATAGCCATCAACGTAGACGGCGGTGGTTTCAGTCATGCGCACGTTCCTTCGGGCATGAAAAAACCGCCTTTCGGCGGTTTCTTCGTCCCAAGCCGTTTAGCCAACTGAATGACGACGGCGAGGGCGGGGTCGTGGGGCCATTACAGCAGCCCGTTGCCGTGGCGGTCAAATGACGGGGTCACACCTTGGTGCCGCCTCGTCCACTCAGCACTGATCGGTTTTCTGCCAGCCATTGCTGGATCAGATCGACCGCTTCCGCCACGCCCTCTTCCGTGCCCATCGCCCTTCCCAGAGCAGCCGCCCGTCCGCGCGTTTCGGCGTGCTCGACGAAGTCCAGTGCCCGCCCCAGCGTCCCGGCGTCCAACCGCTTCGGCGACAGCGCCGCCGCTGCCACGCCCACCTGCTGCAGCCGGTCCGCCCAGAAGAACTGGTCCGCGGCGAACGGCATCACCAGCGACGGCACCCCGGCCCGGCAGGCCGAATGCGTGGTGCCGCTGCCACCGTGGTGGATGACCAGCGCGCAGCGCGGGAACAGTGCTTCATGTGGGGTCGGCCCGAGCACGAACACGTTGGGCGGAAGCGGGGCGCTGGGCAGCCCGGCCCAGCCCGGGAACAGCAGGACCCGCCGCGGCGCCAATGCCGCCAGCAGCGCGGGCAGCACGTGGTCGCGATCGAAGCCGGTCATGCTGCCGAACCCCAGGTAGACCGGCGCGGGGCCAGCGTCCAGGAAGGCCTGCAGATCCGGCGGCGGCTGCCAGCCACGTTCGGGCGCGCGCCACTGGCCGCAGATCCGGTGATTGGCGGGCCAGTCCGATGGGGGAGGCAGCAGGCTGGGCGAGATGCCGTACAGCATCGGCAGATCCCGCCAGGGGGAGGCGCGCCCCGGCATGCCCAATGCCCGTCGCGCGGCGTTGATCGGACGGCGGAAGGTCCGCCACACCGCCTGGTTGACCAAGGTGTAGCTGAGGCGATTGAGCGCGCCGGGCAGGCGCAGCCGTGGCAGGAACGGGGAGGGGAAGCCGGCGGTCGGGGTCAGCGGGATCATCCCCGTGCCGATTACCGGCAGCCCATGGTGTTCGGCCACGGTCAGGCCCACGAAGGCGGCCAGCCCGCCGGTCAGCACCGCATCGCATCCGGTGGCAGCGGCATCGGCCTGACGCATCCATCCGGGCACGTGCCGTTGCGCCATCCGCGCCAGCCCCCGCGAGGCGGCGAGCCGGGCGTTGCCGCGCGAGACCAATGCCACCACCTCGTCATGGATGTCGCCTTCCAGCGCGGCATGCGGGACGCCCAGCTCGCGCGCGGTCTCCAGCGTGCCGCGCTCGGCCAGCAGCAGCACCTCATGGCCTGCGGCGATCAATCCATGGCAGAGCATCACCAGCGGGCGGGTGTCGCCTTCGGTGCCGTAGGTCAGGGCGAGCAGCTTCATGAAAGGCCGCGGGGGAAGGAGAGCAAAGGCGCTGGGGTCATCGTCACGTCCGGGTTGCAGGCCCGGGCAGCCTAGCGGAGGGGCTGTCACGGGACCGGGATGGCGCGCCTGGGCCAGGCCAGCTTGCCGCAGGCCCCCGGAGCGGGCATAATGCGCGGCTCGCTGTGTCCAAAAACCTTTGGATCGGTGGCCGGGAACACGTCATCCGGCCCGCCCTCGACAGCGTAACCCTTTGATTCTCATGACGTGTGGCGGGAAACCGCCGAGGCCGCCGTCGCCCGGGCTATGGGCTGACAACTACTTTATCGAGGTGCGCAATGTCCCGCGTATGCCAAGTTTCCGGCAAGCGAGTGCAGACGGGTAACAACGTCTCGCACGCCAACAACAAGACCCGTCGTCGTTTCCTGCCCAACCTGCACGAGCGCCGCTTCTGGGTTGCCAGCGAGAACCGCTGGGTCAAGCTTCGTGTTTCCGCGCATGCCCTGCGCACCATCGACAAGAACGGTATCGACTCCGTTCTGGCTGAGCTGCGTTCGCGCGGCGAAAAGGTCTGAGGAGTAAACGATCATGGCAGGCAAGCGCGATAAGATCCGTCTGATTTCGACGGCCAACACTGGCCACTTCTACACGACGGACAAGAACAAGAAGAACACCCCCGGGAAGATGGAATTCCTGAAGTACGATCCGGTCGTGCGCAAGCACGTCCTGTACAAGGAAGGCAAGATCAAGTAATCCGCAAGGATTCTTGAGCTTCCCGAAAAAACCCGCCCCCCGTGGCGGGTTTTTTCATGGGCCGGCGATACGTGGAGCCGGCCAGCGCCCGGCACCACCGGTTGCATGCAGCGGCCCATGGCAGAATGCGGTTCCCCTCCCGACGGGCGACGCGATGCTGTTCGAGTGGCTGCTGGGTTCGTGGCTGTTGATGCTGGATTGGCTGATCCGGCTGGCCGCGCTGTTCTGGATTCCCAGCCGCACCACGCCCGGTGCCGCACGCAGCTGGTTGCTGCTGGTGGGCTTCGTGCCGCTGCTCGGGCTGCCGCTATATCTGCTGTTCGGCCATCCGTGGTTGTCGCGCCAGCGCGTGCAGCGCCAGGCCGAAGCGTCCCAGGTGATCCGCGAGGAGCAGGCCCTGCAGCCACCGCTGCGCTGGACGCCCCCACCGGATACCGCCACCGCCGAAATCGTGCCGCTGATCGAGCGCCAGGGCGATTTCATGCCCATCCACGGCAACGCGGTGGACCTGCTCACCGATTACGACGCCTCGCTGCAGGCACTGATCGAGGACATCGACCAGGCGCGCGAGCGCGTGCACCTGCTCTACTACCTGATGTTCGACGATGCGGTCGGCGAGGCCATCGTGCAGGCGCTGCAGCGGGCCGCGGCACGTGGAGTGCACTGCCGGTTGCTGCTCGATGCGGTCGGTGCCAAGCGCGGGCTGCGCCACTATCGGCGCCGCCTGCAGGCGCTCGGCGTGGACGTGCGCGCGATGCTGCCCGGCGGCCTGCGCTGGCGCCGCAGCGGCCGCATGGACCTGCGCAACCACCGCAAGATCGCGGTGATCGACAACCGCGTCGGCTATATCGGCTCGCAGAACCTGGCGGGGCCGCAGTTCGTCGCCGGCTACCCCAACAAGGAGCTGGTGGCGCGCGTGCGCGGGCCGGTGGTGGCGCATCTGGAAGCGGTGTTCGCCAGCGACTGGTACATGGAAACCGGGCAGCGCCTGGACGTACTCACCGCGGTGCGGGTGTGCTCGGCCGACGTGCCGACCCAGCTGCTGCCCAGTGGCCCGGCGTATCCCTTCAGCAATGCGCGCGATGCGGTCAACGCGCTGATCCATCTGGCGCGGCGGCGCATAGTGCTGGTCACGCCGTATTTCGTGCCGGACGAAGCGACCCTGAGTGCGCTGCGCATCGCGGCGTTGTCCGGCGTGCAGGTGCAGCTGATCCTCTCGGCCAGCACCAACCAGCGGCTGACCTCGTGGGCACAGGAGGCGTACTACGATGAACTGCTGCGCAGCGGCGTGCGGATCGCGCTGTACGCGCCACACTTCCTGCATGCCAAGCACCTGACCGTCGATGAGGACATCGCCCTGGTCGGCTCGATCAATCTCGACATCCGCTCGTTCGCGCTCAATGCCGAGATCGGCATGCTCTGCTATGACGCTGGCATGGTGCGCCAGCTGGCGCAGATCGAAGCCGACTATCTCGAACACGCGCACCCACTGGACCTGGCGACGTGGCGCCAGCGACCGGCATGGAAGCGCAGCCGCGAAGGGATCGCGCGGCTGGCCGATGCGTTGATGTAGTGCGCTGTGACGCACGTGGACGGCCGATCCACGCGCATCGCCTACAATCCGGGCATGACTGCGTCCGATACCCACCGCCAGTGTGATCTGGCCATCGTCGGCGGCGGCGCTGCCGGCGTCCTCGTCGCGCTGCAGGCCCTGCGCCATGCAACCCGGCCGTCACGCATCGTGCTGTTCGAGCCGGCCTCGGTCCTGGCCGAAGGCATCGCCTACGCCACGCCGTGGCCGGAGCACCTGCTGAACGTGCCGGCCGGCAAGATGAGCGCGCTGCCGGATCAGCCCGCGGATTTCCTCGATTACCTGCTCGACAGCGATGCGGTTCCCGACGTGCCGCGCGCGGTACTCGCGGACCAGTTCGTGCCGCGCCGCCACTATGCCGCCTACCTGCGCGCCCGGCTGGAGCAGGCGCGCGCGCACAGCGCGGCGGCGCTGGAGGTGGTTGAACAGCCGGTCTTCGCGCTGCAGCCCGATGCACACGGCGTGCAGTTGCGGCTGGATGACGACATGACCTGGAGCGCGCGGCGGGTGGTGCTGGCCTGCGGCAACAGCATGCGCCCGCTGCCGGTTGCCGGTGCCGATGCCCTGCCGCCCGCGCAGGTGGTGGAAGCCTGGGACTACGACGGCGTACGCGTGCTGGCCGGCGATGACGATCTGGCCATCATCGGCTCCGGCCTGAGCATGGCCGACAGCGTGGTCGCGCTGGCCGCCGCCGGGCACCGTGGGCGCATCTTCGTCCTGTCGCGCCACGCGCTGCTGCCGTTGCCACACGCCCACGGCGCGGCGGTCAGCTTCGATCCGCAGCCGCTGTTGGCGATGCCGCTGCGCCAGCGCGTGCGCGAACTGCGCGGGCAGGCCCGCGCGGCGGTCGCCCAGGGCATCCCGTGGCAGAGCGTGATGGACCGCATCCGGCCGATGGGCCAGGCGTTGTGGTTGAGCCTGGGCGAGGGGGACCAGCGCCGCTTCCTGCGCCACGTGGTGCGCTATTGGGACGTGCACCGCCACCGCATCGCCGAATCGGTGCATGCCCAGGTCGCCGAGCTGGAGCGCAGCGGCCAGCTGCAGCGCCACCGCGCTCGGCTGGACACGGTGCTGGTGCAGGAAACCGGGCTGCAGCTGCACGGGCGGAGCCCGGGCAGCGGGCTCCCACCGCTGACCGTGGCGGCGGTGATCAACGCCACCGGCGTGGAGACCCGCGCGCTGTCCATGCGCAATCCGCTGATCCGGCAGCTGCTGGCCGACGGCCATGCGCGCCCGGGTCCGCATGGCCTCGGCCTGGATACGACGGTGGAAGAGGGCGGCCTGATCGATGGACATGGCCAGCCGCAGCCGGCGATCCGGGTGGTCGGCAGCCTGCGCATCGGCACCCTGTGGGAGAGCCTGGCGATCCCGGAGCTGCGCGGGCAGGCCGAGCGGGCCGCGCGCGGCTGAACCCGTTCGATCCGGGCGCCGGGTAACGGCCCGGAGCGACCCGCCCGAGGGTAAAATGGGGACATGGATGTTTCCCACTTGCTCGACGGGTTGAACCCCGCCCAGCGCGAAGCTGTGTCCGCCCCGCCCGGCCACCATCTGGTGCTTGCCGGTGCCGGTTCCGGCAAGACCCGCGTGCTTATCCACCGCATCGCCTGGCTCAATGAAGTCTGCGGCGTGCCGACCCATGGCATTTTTGCGGTGACCTTCACCAACAAGGCCGCCGGCGAGATGCGTCACCGCATCGACCTGCAGCTGCCGCAGGGCAGCCGTGGCGCCTGGATCGGCACCTTCCACGGCCTGGCCCACCGCCTCCTGCGTCTGCACTACCAGGACGCCAAGCTGCCCGACAGCTTCCAGGTGCTGGATTCGGACGACCAGCTGCGGCTGGTCAAGCGCGTGGTCCAGCAGCTGGAGATCGACGACGGCAAGTTCCCGCCGAAGCAGATCGCGTGGTGGATCAACGAGCAGAAGGATGAGGGCCGTCGCCCGCAGCATATCCAGCCCGAGCCCCATGACGCGTGGCTGGAAACCATGCGCCAGGCGTATATCGCCTATCAGGAGCGCTGCGATCGCGCCGGCCTGGTCGATTTCGCCGAGCTGCTGCTGCGCGCGCATGAACTGCTGCGCGACAACCCGGCGCTGCTGGCCCACTACCGCTCGCGCTTCCGCGAAATCCTGGTGGACGAGTTCCAGGACACCAACGCCATCCAGTACGCCTTCGTGCGCGTGCTGGCCGGCGATACCGGCCACGTGTTCGTGGTCGGCGATGACGACCAGGCCATCTATGGCTGGCGCGGCGCCAAGGTCGAGAACGTCCAGCGCTTCCTCAAGGATTTCCCGGGCGCGCAGACCGTGCGCCTGGAGCAGAACTACCGCTCCACCGCCAACATCCTCGGCGCCGCCAACGCGGTGATCGCGCACAACCCGGACCGTATCGGCAAGGAGTTGTGGACCGACAGCGGCGACGGTGACCCGATCGATCTGTACGCGGCCTACAACGAGATGGACGAGGCGCGTTACGTGGTCGAGCGCGCGCGCCAGTGGGTGCGCGATGGCGGCAGCTACGGCGACGTCGCCGTGCTCTACCGCAGCAACGCGCAGTCGCGTGCCTTCGAAGAAGCGCTGCTCTCCGAGCAGGTGCCGTACCGCGTGTACGGCGGCATGCGCTTCTTCGAGCGCGCTGAAATCAAGGATGCGCTGGCGTACCTGCGGTTGATGACCAACCGCAACGATGACGCGGCATTCGAGCGCGCGGTCAACACGCCGACGCGTGGCATCGGCGACCGCACCCTGGATGAAGTGCGCCGCTTGGCGCGTTCCCACGCGATCTCGCTGTGGGAAGCCACCATGCTGACCACCCAGGGCAATACGCTCGCCGCGCGCGCACGCAACGCATTGGCCGGCTTCCTGGTGCTGGTCAACCAGCTCCAGGCCGAAGCCGACGAGATGACGCTGGCCGAACGCATCGACCACGTGCTGGTGCGCTCGGGCCTGCGCGAGCATTGGTCCAAGGAAAGCCGCAACGCGCTGGATTCGGAATCGCGCGCGGACAACCTGGACGAACTGGTCTCGGTGGCCTCGCGCTTCGTCCGTCGCGAAGACGATGTCGAAGAAACCCAGGACATGAGCGAGCTGGTCGCGTTCCTCGCCTACGCCTCGCTGGAGGCCGGCGAAGGCCAGGCCCAGGCCGGCGAAGAGGGCGTACAGCTGATGACGCTGCACGCCGCCAAGGGCCTGGAGTTCCCGCTGGTGTTCCTGGCCGGCATGGAAGACGGCCTGTTCCCGAGTGCACGTTCGCTGGAAGAAAGCGGCCGGCTGGAAGAAGAGCGTCGCCTGGCCTACGTGGGCATCACCCGCGCGCGCCAGAAGCTGGTGCTCTGCTATGCCGAATCGCGCCGCATCCACGGCCAGGACAACTACAACGTGCCCTCGCGCTTCCTGCGCGAAATCCCGCGTGAGCTGGTGAACGAAGTACGCCCGAAGGTGCAGGTCTCGCGCGGCACCTCGCTCGGCGCCAACCGGGTGATGGGCCATGCGGCGCTGGAAGCACCGCCGCTCAAGCTGGGCGCGATGGTCAACCATCCCAAGTTCGGCGAAGGCATGGTCACCGACTACGAAGGCAGCGGCCAGCACGCCCGCGTGCAGGTCGAATTCATCGAGGCCGGCAGCAAGTGGCTGGTGATGGCGTACGCCAATTTGACGGTGCTCTGAGCAGGTGTGTCACGGATGACGCGCCACGTGCTCTTCATCTGCAGCCAGAACCGCCTGCGCAGCCCGACCGCTGAGCAGGTGTTTGCCGATTGGCCGGGCGTCGAGACCGCTTCTGCGGGTCTCAAGCCCGATGCCGACGTACCTGTCAGTCCCGAACTGCTGCAGTGGGCCGATCTGATCGTCGTGATGGAGCGCGCTCACCGCAGCCGGTTGGCCAGCCGCTTCCAGCGCTGGCTCGGAGGCAAGCGCATCGTGTGCCTGGATATTCCGGACGATTACGCGTTCATGGCACCTGCGCTGGTTGCCTTGCTGCAGGCCAAGGTGCCACCGCTGCTGCGGTGAGCCGAGGCAGGCGCCCGGCGGATGCGCCGACGTCATCGGTAGTGCCGGCCGCTGGCCGGCTGCGCTTTACTGTGGCGGTGTCGGGAGCCGGCCAGCGGCCGGCACTACAATGGCGTCACCCTCTTCGAACAGGCCCCCGCCATGACCGATTCGCCGCTGCACCTCACCGTCAAATTGAACGCCAGGCTCCAGCCCGAGCATCGCCATGAGCTGTTCGAAGACCCGCTGGATGCGCTGCTGGGCAGTGCCGAGCTGGGTGAGATCACCGGCGGTGGCACCGCGCTGAGCGAAGAAGGTGAAGTGGATTACGGCGATATCGAGATCGCGTTGAACGATCCGGCCTCGCTGCCCGGCGTGATCGAACTGCTGGAGCAGCTGGGTGCGCCGAAGGGTTCGCTGATCCAGCGCGAAGGCGCTCCCGATCAACCGTTCGGCGTTACCGAAGGCCTGGCCTTGTATCTCAACGGCACCGATCTGCCGGACGAGGTCTACGAGCAGTGCGATTCGAACCATGTGTTCGAGCAGATCGTCGAGCGCATCGACGGCCACGGCGAGATCTGCAGCTGGTGGCAGGGCCCGACCGAGACCGCGCTGTATCTGTATGGCGCCTCGTTCGACACCCTGCACGCGCGCATCGCCGATCTGCTGGCGAGCTACCCGCTGTGCCAGGGCGCACGCGTGGTGCGTACCGCCTGATCAGCCGTCCGGCGCGTGGCCTGCCGCTGCAGCACGGGCAGCGCATGCCTGCGCTATCCGCGTTGCGGTGGGCCAGGGCGCCTCGCTTCATCCCCGATCGCCCCCGACTCATCCCGGATTTCACGCAGTTCGTCGCGTGCCGCTTGTCGCTCCCCGGGCCGGCGCCCAGAGTCTGCCCCTGTCCGCTGGGAGCGCACTCGTGAACAAGGGAATTCCGTATCTGCTTGCTGCACTGGTCCTGCTGACATGGTCGGCAGGCTGGGCCGAGCCGGTGCTGGCCCTGTTCCAGCACGCCCAGACCTGCCTGGCCGGCGGTGGCGACTTCGATCTGCTGCGCCTGCGCTGCCAGCCGCCGCCCAGCGTGGTGTACATCGGCCGGGCGACGCTGTGGTTCTGGCTGGGTGGCATCGCCTTCGCGGTGGTCGCATTGCTGGGCACGCGCTACAAGGCGCGCTGACAGGCGGACGGCCAACCGGCATCATCAGCCTCTGTCCGAAGGAGGCCATATGGGTCCGAGCGAAAAGGAAAAGATGCTGTCCGGGAAGCCGTATCGCCCGGGCGACCCGGAGCTGCAGGCCGACATGGCCGCGGCCAAGGTCTGGATGGTCCGCTACAACGCGGCACTGGCCGAGAGCCCGGCCGCGCGCCGCGCGCTGCTGCGCGAGCAGCTCGGTGCGGTCGGCGAAGGCGCGGTGATCCGGCCGCCGTTCCATTGCGACTACGGCTACAACATCCGCCTGGGGCAGGGCGTGTTCCTCAACTACAACTGCGTGATCCTGGACGTAGCCGAGGTCAGCATCGGCGATGGCACCCAGATCGGTCCCGCGGTGCAGCTCTACGCCGCCGACCACCCGCGCGATCCGCAGGCGCGTGCCGAGGGCCTGGAGTCGGCCAGGCCGGTGCGGATCGGCCGCAACGTCTGGATCGGCGGCGGGGCGATCGTACTGCCCGGCGTCAGCATCGGCGACGATGCGGTGGTCGGCGCCGGCAGCGTGGTCACCCGCGATGTAGCGGCCGGCGCGACCGTGGTCGGCAACCCCGCGCGGGAGGTGCCGGCACGGCCGCACGGCGATTGATCCAGCTCAAGGCGTCGCGTCCACATCGGGTGTGCAATGGTGGTGTCCCCATTGCCCATCCCCAAGGAGCTCTGCCATGTACAAGCGCATCCTGATTGCCACCGATGGTTCGGAGCTGGCCGAGAAAGGCCTGGCCAAGGGCCTGGAGCTGGCCAAGGACCTCGATGCGGAGGTCGATATCGTGACTGTCTCCGAGCCGTGGGCGGTCGGCATGTACGACGCCATGGGCTGGAGCGTGGGCTACATGAACACGCCCGAGTACAAGGCCGACCGCGAAGAGACCGCGCAGAAAGTACTGCAGCCGGCCAAGGCCGCCGCCGAAGCCCAGGGCCTGCGTACCGCCACCGTGCACGTGCTGGACCGCTATGCCGCCGACGGCATCATCGATACCGCCACCGAGCGCGGCAGCGACCTGATCGTGATGACCTCGCATGGCCGCCGGGGCGTCACCCGTGTACTGCTGGGCAGCCAGACCGCCGAGGTACTGGCCCGCAGCACGGTGCCGGTGCTGGTCATCCGGTAACGGGGAACCGGTATCCGGTAACGGAGACACCGGGTAGTGCCGGCCGCTGGCCGGCTCCTCGGGTAGTCCGATGCAAGCGCAGCCGGCCAGCGGCCGGCACTACGCATCCGTTGCGCAGCGTGCGCGTCCGGTCAGTCGCGCAGCTTCAACGTCTGCGACTCATCCAGCGTGCCATCCGGCTGCAAGACCACGTAACGCTCGCCGCTGCGGTCGAACAGCACCGGGATCGGGTCACGGAACAGGGGGCGGCGCACGAAGCGCAGCTGCCAGCCGAAATGTTCGAGTGTTTCCACCGCCTGGCGCTGCTCCGCGGTCAGGCCGGCGCGCAGTTCAGCCGGATTCGGGACGTTGCGGCGTTCGGGTGTGGTCATCGAGCGTAGACGTGCAGGGACGGGCTTGCTGCCCCGGCCACCGCGTGCGGGCACGGGGCGGCGGGGCGGACACCAGCGGGGTTCACCAGCTGTAGAGCTTCCAGTAGACCGGCGAGACGCCGTCCTTGTCGCTGTCCATGCGGCCATCGCCGTTCTGGTCGTACATGTAGAACGGCGCGCCGCGCGACGGAGTCACCTTGACCATCCGCAGCTGGCCACCGACCCGGTATTCCTCGATGGTGTCGCCATTGTCCTGGACGGTCTTGAGCACGTCGGCACCCGAGACATCGACCGGGGGCCTGCCGCCACCACCGGTGGCACAGCCGGCCAGCGCGAGCAGGCCTGCGAGCAACAGAATCTTCATGGGCCGGGAGTCCTTGGGCGAAGAAGGGCTGATTATGCCCGATGGATCGTGAGCCCGGTGCCGACGACGGTCAGGGCCGGGCGCGTAGAATCGTCATATGAGCCGATTAGTCCTGATTGACGGGTCCAGTTACCTGTATCGCGCGTTCCACGCGCTTCCGCCGCTGACCAACGCACACGGTGAACCCACCGGGGCCTTGTTCGGTGTGGTCAACATGCTGCGCGCCACCCTGAAGGAGCGCCCCGAGTACGTCGCCTTCGTGGTCGATGCGCCCGGCAAGACCTTCCGCGACGACCTGTATGCCGACTACAAGGCCAACCGCCCGCCGATGCCCGACGACCTGCGCCCGCAGATCGAGCCGATGTGCCGCATCGTCGAGGCGCTGGGCCTGAGCATCCTGCGCATCCCCGGCGTGGAAGCCGATGATGTGATCGGCACGCTGGCCCTGCAGGGCCACCGCGATGGCCTGCAGGTGACCATCTCCACCGGCGACAAGGATTTCGCCCAGCTGGTCCGCCCGGGCATCGAGCTGGTCAACACCATGACCGGCAGCCGCATGGATTCGGACGCGGCCGTGATGGAGAAGTTCGGCGTGCGCGCCGACCAGATCGTCGACCTGCTGGCGCTGATGGGCGACGCGGTGGACAACGTGCCGGGCGTGGAGAAGTGCGGGCCCAAGACCGCCGCCAAGTGGCTGGCCGAGTACCAGCACCTGGATGGGGTGATGGCGGCGGCGCCGACCATGAAGGGCAAGATCGGCGAGAACCTGCGCGCGGCGCTGGAGCGCCTGCCGCTCAACCGCGAGCTGGTCACGATCCGTACCGATGTGCCGCTGGAGGTCTCAGCGCAGACGTTGCCGCTGCGCGAGCCGGACGTGCCGTCGCTGAGCGAACTGTACCTGCGCTATGGCTTCACCCAGGCCCTCAAGGAGCTGGGCGGCCCCGTGCCGGCTCCGGCCGCTGCCAGCGATGCCCCGGTCAGCCTGCGCGGCACCGCAGCCGGCTACGCTCGTGCCACGCCGGATGACGCGGTGGTGCCGGTCGATCCCGCACTCTCGGCCCCCGGCGAGTACGAGATGGTGCTGACCACCGGGCAGCTGGAGGCCTGGGTGCAGCGCCTGGCCGATGCCGAGCTGATCTCGTTCGATACCGAGACCGACGCGCTGGACGCCATGCGCGCCAACCTGGTCGGCATCAGCCTGGCCGTCGAACCGGGCCGGGCCGCCTACATCCCGGTCGGCCACGATTACCCCGGCGCGCCGGCGCAACTGCCGCGCGAGCAGGTGCTCGAGGCGCTGCGTCCTGCCCTGGAAGACCCCGCCAAGAAGAAACTTGGCCAGCATGGCAAGTACGACCTGCACGTGCTGCGCCGCCACGGCGTGAACCTGCAGGGGTATCACGACGACACCATGCTCGAGAGCTTCGTGCTCAATTCCACCGCCACGCGCCATGACATGGACTCGCTGGCGATGCGCTACCTGGGCTACACCACGATCAAGTTCGAGGAAGTGGCCGGCAAGGGCGCCAAGCAGATCTCGTTCTCGCAGGTCGGCCTGGACGAAGCCTGCCGCTACGCCGCCGAAGATGCCGACGTGACCCTGCGCCTGCACCACGCGCTGCAGCCCCAGCTGCAGGCTACGCCGTCGCTGGATGGCGTCTACCGCGACATCGAGATGCCGCTGGTGCCGGTGCTGGCGCGGATCGAAGCCAATGGCGTGCATATCGACATGGCCGAGCTGCGCCGGCAGAGCCAGGACCTGGGCTCGCGCATGCTGGCCGCCCAGCAGAAGGCCACCGAGCTGGCCGGGCGCACCTTCAACCTGGATTCGCCCAAGCAGCTGCAGGCCGTGCTGTTCGACGAGCTCCAGCTGCCGGCGCTGGTGAAGACCCCCAAGGGCCAGCCCAGCACCAATGAAGAGGCGCTGGAGGCGATCGCCGAGCAGCACGAACTGCCCCGCGTGATCCTGGAGTACCGCGGGCTGGCCAAGCTGCGCAGCACCTACACTGACAAGCTGCCGGAGATGATCAACCAGGACACCGGGCGGGTACACACCAGCTACCACCAGTCCGGTGCCGCCACCGGCCGGTTGTCGTCCTCCGATCCGAACCTGCAGAACATCCCGATCCGCACCGAGGACGGCCGCCGCATCCGCCGCGCTTTCGTGGCCCCGCCGGGGCGCAAGATCCTGGCCTGCGATTACTCGCAGATCGAGCTGCGGATCATGGCCCACCTCTCCGAGGACCCGGGCCTGGTGCGGGCCTTCGAGCAGGGCGTGGACGTGCACCGGGCGACCGCCGCGGAAGTCTTCAGCCGGCCCCTGGACGAGGTGACCCCCAACGAGCGCCGCGCCGCCAAGGCGATCAACTTCGGCCTGATGTACGGCATGAGCGCGTTCGGGCTGGCCCGCAACCTGGGCATCGACCGCGGCCAGGCCCAGGACTACGTGGCCCTGTACTTCAGCCGCTACCCGGGCGTGCGCGATTTCATGGAGCGCATGCGCCAGCAGGCCCGCGAGCAGGGCTATGTCGAAACGCTGTTCGGCCGCCGCCTGTACCTGAACGACATCAACGCCCGCAACCAGGGCCTGCGGGCCGGTGCTGAACGGGCCGCGATCAACGCCCCGATGCAGGGCACCGCCGCGGACATCATCAAGCGCGCCATGGTGAACGTGGACAGCTGGCTGCAGGACCACGGTGATCAGGCCAAGATGATTCTGCAGGTGCACGATGAACTGGTCTTTGAAACCGAAAGCGGTTTCCTCGACACCTTGCGTTTGAAAGTCGTTGAATTGATGTCCTCCGCCGCCGAACTGCGTGTTCCGCTGGTGGTGGATGCGGGCGTGGGCGATAACTGGGACGAGGCGCATTGAGGCCTGAATCACAGTCAAAAGGCTGAATTGGTTCAGTGCCCCGCGATAATCTGACTGTTGGATGAATGTTTATGGGGAGAGGCCCGGATTAATTGGGCCCCTTCACGAACTATCAATGTTCGGAGTGCTTTTATAGACCTCGACAGGCGCAATGCCTGTTGTGGATCTCTCCCATCCCCTGGAGCAGATCTCGGAACGGGGGCTCCTCCCCAAGCGCCCGTTCCCCGGCCCCGCTAACCTCCCCCTGGTTGGCGGGGCTTTTTATTTGTGGCGTCGGAACATGGCCGCCCGCGACGCCGGCCATTGCCTCGCACCGGGTGCCGGCCCATGCTGCCCGGACCAGTCGGGGAGAGGCAATGAGCGACCTGTTTGCATTGGCCATGCCGTGGTGGGAATTTATCCTGCGCGCGGTGGTGGTGTACGCGGTGGTGCTGGGCATGGTCCGGCTGTCCGGTAAACGCGCGCTGGGCCAGATCACGCCCTTCGACGTGCTGCTGATCGTGCTGCTCGGCAACGCGGTGCAGAACGCGCTGCTCGGCGAAGACACCTCCCTGGGCGGCGGCCTGCTGCTGGCGGCGACCCTGATCTCGATCAACTACGGCGTGGGCTGGCTGAGCACGCGCAGCCGACGCGTGGAGACCTTGGTCGAAGGCGAGCCGATCCTGATCGCCCGCGACGGCAAGGTGCTCGATTCGGTGCTCAAGCGCGAACTGGTCACCCCGGCTGATCTGGACGCCGCGATGCGCCAGCAGGGTTGCCTGTCGATCGACGACGTCGCCCTGGCGGTGCTGGAGATCAACGGGCACATCACGATCGTGCCGAAGAAATAATCAGACCCAGTCGCGCGGTACCAGGTAATCCGCCAAACGCGCCTCATCGCTGCCGGCCTCCGGCTGGAAGCCATACTCCCAGCGCACGCGTGGCGGCAGGCTCATCAGGATGCTCTCGCTGCGCCCGCCGCTCTGCAGCCCGAACAGCGTGCCGCGGTCGTAGACCAGGTTGAATTCGACGTAGCGGCCGCGACGGTACAGCTGGAACTCGCGCTCGCGCTCGCCATACGGGGTGTCCTTGCGACGCTCGACCAGCGGCAGATAGGCCTCCAGGAAGCCATCGCCGACCGCGCGCAGGTAGGCGAAATCGCGCTCGAAATCGCCGTGCAGGTCGTCGAAGAACAGGCCGCCCACGCCGCGCGTCTCGTTGCGATGGCGCAGGAAGAAATACTCATCGCACCAGCGCTTGTGCGCGGCATAGCGCTCCTCGCCGAACGGCGCGCACAGATCGTGCGCGACCTGGTGCCAATGCCGCACGTCCTCGTCGATCGGATAGAACGGGGTGAGATCGAAGCCGCCGCCGAACCACGACGCGACCGCCACGCCATCGCGCTCGGCGCGGAAGTAGCGCACGTTGGCATGCGTGGTCGGCAGGTACGGATTGGCCGGATGGAACACCAGCGATACGCCGGTGGCGCGCCATGAGGCACCGGCCAGCTCGGGGCGGTTGGCCGAGGCCGATGGCGGCAGGCGCGTGCCGGCCACATCGGAGAACCCGATCCCGGCCTGCTCGAACACCGCGCCATCGCGCAGGATGCGGGTGCGGCCACCGCCGCCCTCCGCGCGTTGCCAGACATCTTCGGCAAAGCGGGCCTGGCCGTCGGCGGTTTCGATCGCCGCACAGATGCGGTCCTGCAGGTCGGTCAGATACGCGCGGACGCGGTCGAAGTCGTTCATGGGCGCTACTTTACCGCAGGCCGGTGCACGGCCTGCGTGTGCCCGTGCGAGCTCAGCGGCCGCCTTTGCGGTTGGTGCTCTTGCTGTTTTTCGTCGGGGCGGGCGTTGCGGCCGGCGTGTCCTCAGCATCGGCGTCCGCATCGGCGTCCGCATCTGCATCCGCATCCGCTTCGGCCGCCATGCGCTCGGCGATCTGCTCCAGCCCGGCGCTCACCTGCATCAGGCCCCAGTTGCGGGTCGCGTGCACATCGCAGGCGACGTGCGTGCCTTTGCCATCCTTCGCGCAGAGGGCGGCCATCTGCTCGGGCAGCGCCTCGTCACCGGTGTGTTCATAGACGCTGGCCAGGTTCTCGCAGCCTTCGCGCACGCCGGCCGTGCACAGCTTCAGATAGAACGGCGCCGCCTCGGCCCAGCGGTTGCGCAGGGCCAGCTGGTGGCCGGCGGCATTGCAGCCCTGCAGCTTGCCGGCCGCGCAGCAGGCCTGGGCGCCGCCCTCACGGGTCAGCGTCGGGCAGTCCTGCGGAAGCGGGGTTTCGACGAACACCACCGGCGCGCTGCACTGCTGCGCCTCGCCGGTGCGTTCGTAGTAGCTGAAGCGGTTCCAGCTGTCCATGCCGATCAGGTTGCCGTTGGCCAGGCGCTTGAACACGAAGTCGTCGCCCTGGTCGTGGCGCACGCGGATGTCGCCGTCGACCAGGCGCGCGCGCAGCTTGCCGCCGAAGCCGCTGTCGATCATGCCGCCATCGCCGAACGGCAGATGGTCCATCAGGCCCTGGCTGGCCAGGTAGCTGCCGCAGGGCAGTGCGGTGGCCGCCAGTGGCGTCAGTGCGTTGGCATCCAGCTTGGCCAGCGGCGCCGCCCGCTCACAGGCGCGCGGGTCTTTGCCGCGGCTGCAGGCCCGCTGCAGCGCATCGCGGGCGGGGACCAGGCGGCCGGCCTCCCACAGGGCTTCCGCGGCCTTGGCGCAGAACGTGCCGCCGGTCTGTGCCTGGCAGATCGTGGTGATCTCATCGAGCTGCGCGGCCGGCAGCGGCGAGGCAGCGGCGGCCGCGAGCCCGCCGACCAGGGCCTTGGCAAAGGCCTGGCCCATGGCATCACGTGCGGCCTCCAGGCAGGCGGCCTGGTCGTACTGGGCGGCGTCGGGCTTGCAGACCTCCGGCTCGGCCATATCCGGGCTGTCATCCTGCGTGGCGGCCAGCGTCCCGGCCTCGTGCGCCTCGGACTGGAAGTTGGACAGCAGGCGCTTGCAGGCGGCCGGGACATCCTCGCGGCACCACTGGCGGAGGCGGTCGTTGCTGGCGAAAAGCATGTCGTCCAGGCAGGTGCCGATCTCGGCCCGGCAGGACGCAGCGGGGAACACCGTGGCGGGGCGACAGGGGGCGGCCTTCTGCAACCGGTACGCGTTGAAGCGGTCGCTGAGCCGGCGGCCACCGTCCTCCACGGTCAGCGCGCCGACGCCGCCGTTGTCCAGGTCGGCCAGCTTCAACTCATTGCCGAGGCGGCTGAGCAGGTACGGTTCGGGTGCCTGCCCGGGGATCTGCCGATAGCCCTGGTTGGCGCTCTCCAGCGTCAGCGTGGTGCCGGTGTCCTCGGCCAGGAAGGTGCCGCAGACCATGGCCTGGGCGGCCGCGGGCAGGCTGACCGCCGTGAGCAGGGTGAACAGCGTCGCGCGCCAGCCGTGGCGGCGCAGGAGGGGAATCGAAACAGTCACAGCGTCATCCTTGCGGGGGTGGTGCAGCGCACGCGGGCGCTGCGGGGGAATCTCAGCGGCGGAACAGTGCACGCACATCCGGCGCGCACAGGCGCACGATCAACCAGACATGGAGCACCGCGAACGCGACAGCGGTCAGTCCGGTCAATCCCGTCCAGATCACACGCAGCACCCGCAGGTCTCTGCGCAGCTGCAGGATCTCCAGCGAGTAGGTCTGCGCCGGCAGCTGCGCCAGCACATGCCGGAACGCATCGTCGACGGCCCACACGACCCCCCCGTTGAGTACGGCGGTCACGGCGAGCAGCACGACGAACGACGCCCACGCCCCGCGCCAGCGGCGCAGCATGCCCCAGCACGACACGGCGCCGGCCAGGCTCGACACGCACAGCACCATGTTGGCCAGGACCGGATGCGCCAGCAGCCACTGCAGCGTGCCAGGCAGCCAGTGCAGGTCCTCGCCGGCCAGCATCGCCTGAAGGGTGTCGGTAGCGGACAACGGAATGGAGATCAGCGCCAGCACCGCCCACAGCGCCGCCGAGGCCAGGCAGACCAGCAGCACGGACTTGAGCAGGGGCGCGAGGAACGCAGGTGCGCCATCCCCGCTGGGGCGTGGTGTGAACGAAGGCAATTGCGGGGGAAACGACGCTGACATCCGGTGTCCTGGTTGGGCAGGCCACGACGTCTAGGTCGCAGCCACCGCGTTCGCGGCCGCGGGCAGGATATGGTCTGCGCTCAGTGGTGCCAAGCGCACGCCATGCGGCGGGCGCAGCGGCACCCAGGCCAGTTCGGCGATTTCCGCCTGCGCCCGGGGCAAACCGGTCACCGTCACCCGGTACGCATTGGCGCGCACACGGTGCCCGGCTTCATGCACCGCCCACGCCTCGAAGCGGCCCAATGCGACGGCGCTTCCCGCCACCAGGGTGACACCGAGTTCTTCCTGCAGCTCGCGCGCCAGGGCGACCAAAGGCGCCTCACCGGGCTCGGGCTTGCCGCCGGGCTGGATGAAGGTCTCCGAGCCCTGTTTGCGCACCACCAGCACGCGGCCGCCGGCATCGAAAACGACCGCGGCGACGATATCGATCGTCGCCGCGGCGTGCTGCACGTCAGTGGGCACCGACGTCATCGCTGGATTACTTCAGGGTCTCTTCGAACAGCTTGAGGATGCGCTTGTACTGGTCCAGCCAGGAATCGGCACGCACATAGCCGTGGCGCTCCAGCGGGTACGGCGCAATCGTCCAGTTGTCCTTGTGCAGCTCGATCAGTTTCTGGGTGAGGTTGACCGAGTCCTGGAAGAACACGTTGTCGTCCATCATCCCGTGCGCGATCAGCAGGTGATCCTGCAGGCCTTCGGCGTATTCGATCGGCGACGACGTGCGGTACGCCTCCGGGTCGATGTCCGGGGTGTTGAGGATGTTGGCGGTGTAGCCGTGGTTGTACTGGTGCCAGTCGACCACCGGACGCAGCGCGGCACCGGCCTTGAACGTGCCCGGCGAGCGGAACAGCGCCATGAAGGTCATGAAGCCGCCGTAGGAGCCGCCGTAGATGCCGGCGTGGTCGCGGTCGCCCTGCTTGGTCTGGACCAGCCAGTCCAGGCCGTCCTTGTAGTCTTCCAGTTCCGGATGGCCCATGTTGCGGTAGATCGCCGTGCGCCAGTCGCGGCCATAGCCTTCGCTGCCGCGGTAATCCATGTCCAGCACGATGTAGCCCTTCTGCACCAGCAGGTTGTGGAACATCTGCTCGCGGAAGTAGGCGGGGTAACGCTGGTGCACGTTCTGCAGGTAACCGGCGCCGTGCACGAACATCGCGATCGGGTACTGCTTGCCCGGCGCGAAGGTCTCCGGGCCGTAGTACTTGGCCCAGACCACGCCGGCGCCGTGCTTGGACGGCACCTGCACCAGCTTGGGCTGGATCCACTCGCGCGCCTTGAATTCAGCGCTACGGGTATCGGTCAGCACCTTGGCCTGGCCGCCGGCGGTGGGCACCACGGCCAGCTGGGTCGGCAGGTAGGCGCCGGAGTAACGCACCAGCAGCTGCTGGCCGTCCGGGGAGAGCGAGAAGTCTTCCACGCCATTGAGCGAGGTCAGCTCACGCACCTGCCTGCTGGCGCTGTCCACCGCGCACACTTCGTAGTCGCCCGGCGACTGCTGGTTGCACAGGACGTAGAACCCGCGGCCGTCTGCGCTGGGGACCGGCATCGAGGTTTCCCACTTGCCGCCGGTCAGCGCCTGCGGCTTCGCCGTGCCCTGCTGGGTGTACAGGTGCGAATAGCCGGATTCTTCGGACAGCAGCCACAGCGTGCGGTTGTCGTTGGACCAGCCGAAATCGTTGAAGCTCCAGTTGATCCAGGCGCTGTCGGTCAGGCGATGACGCGTCTCCAGCTTGCCGCTGGTCGGGGTCACGCTGGCGATCCAGCGGTCCTTGTTGTCGTTGGCACGCAGCATGATCGCGGCCTGCTGGCCATCGGGGCTCCAGCGGATGCCGGGCGCACCGGGGCCACCGAGCACTTCCACCGGGCGGTTGCCCTTCAGGGCATCCTTGCCGGCCGCCTTGCGCAGCGCGGCCAGCGGGTCGGTGGCGATGCCCGGCAGGCCGTCCAGCGACAGCGGCTTGACCGTGCCGGCGACGGCATCGACCAGCCACAGCGCGTTCGGTTCCGGATCGTTGCGGCCGACGCGGGTGCGGGTGTCTTCGAACTCTTCGTAACCGGATTCGGTCACGTATTTGGGCATCTTGCCGCCGCGGCCTTCATCGAAGCTCTTCGGCTTGGTCACCACGATCAAGGTGCGCGCATCGGGCGAGAGCACGCTGTCGACGATCTCCACGTCGGCGCCCAGATACACCGGGCCCGGCGCACGGGTGCCGTCGGCACGGCGCCAGCTGGCTTCCTGTGCCTTGAGCGCCTCGCGCTGGGCGCGATCGTTGCGCAGCGTGGCCAGGGTGCGCAGCTGCTGCTCGCGCAGGGTGTCGGCCTTGGGGGCGTCGTCCGGGTTCTTCTCGGCCTTCAGGCTGGCCACCTGCTGCACGCCGGCGGCGGCGGTCCAGTGGAACCACCCCTGGCCGGTGCGCCAGATCACGCCGCCGTCGCGGGCGAAATTGACCACGTCGGACTTCTCCGTGCTGCGGGTCAGCTGGGTCAGCGCGCCGCTGCGCAGGTCGCGCACGAACACATCACCATTGCGCACGAAGGCCGAGCGCTGGCGCGCGCTGTCGTAGACCGGGCTGTCCACGTCCAGGGTGCCGCGCTGGTCATCGCCGACCTGGGCGGCCACGCCACCGGCCACCGGCTGGCGGAAGGTGTCGCGCACCGGGCTGCCGCTGCGCTTGAGCTGGTACTCGACCTGCTGGCTGTTCCAGGACCACCACGCGCTCTCGACCGGCGGACCGATCCAGTCCGGGTCGGCCATCGCCTGCTCGATGGTGATCGGCGTCGGCGCCGCATGGGCAGCGCCGCCGAGAGCGGCGAGCAGCAGCAGGGACAAAGGCAGCGTTCTGGGCATTGCGGGCGGCACCGTAGTAGAAAACCCGGCAAGCGTAGCAGCCGCAAGGACCGGGGGAGGGGGCCACAGGTCATGGGCGGGCGCTCCTGCGGCCGGCAAGCGGTGGACGGTGGGTCGGGCGCTGGGCCCCATCCCCTTGGAGGCGAAATAAAGGAGGAGGGGGCGGCCGCAGGCCGACGCCGGGGGACATTCGCCGGAAAGGGTATGGGGGCCCAGCGCCCGACCCACCTGCGACAAAGTGAAGCAGCGCGTCACCGGGTCGCATGTGCCTTTCACGGATACCGGCCCAGACTGGTGCGGATTTCCAGAAACCAGGCGGAGGCGTCACGTGGACGCGTTGTTGTTGTCGCGGATCCAGTTCGGGTTCGTCATCAGTTTCCATGTGCTGTTCCCGGCCTTCACGATCGGTACCGCCAGCTGGCTGGCGTTTGTCGAATCGCGCTGGCTGCGTACCGGCAATCCGGTCTGGCGCGAGCTGTACTTCTTCTGGCAGAAGATCTTTGCCGTGTCCTTCGGCATGGGCGTGGTCAGCGGCATCGTCATGGCCTTCCAGTTCGGCACCAACTGGCCACGGCTGAGCGAGGTCGCCGGGACGGTGATCGGGCCGCTGCTGACCTATGAAGTGCTCACCGCGTTCTTCCTGGAGGCCAGCTTCCTGGGCGTGATGATGTTCGGCTGGGGCAAGGTCTCGCCGCGCCTGCATTTCTTCTCCACCTGCATGGTCGCGCTGGGCACGCTGGTATCCACGTTCTGGATCCTGTCCTCCAACAGCTGGCTGCAGACGCCGGCCGGTTACGAAATCATCGACGGCATCGTGCACCCGCAGAACTGGTGGCAGGTGGTGTTCAACCCGTCCTTCCCGTATCGCCTGGCGCACATGGCCTTGGGCTCGTTCATCACGACGTGCTTCGTGATCGGCGGTGTGGGCGCGTGGTACCTGCGCAAGGACGTGCACCGCGAGGCCGGGCGCAAGATGCTGCTGGCGGCGGTCGGCTTCGCTGCGCTGACGGTGCCGGTGCAGATCTTCGTCGGCGACATGCACGGCCTGAACACGCTCAAGCACCAGCCGATGAAGATCGCGGCGATGGAAGCGCACTGGCACTCCGAAGGCGAGGGCAAGGGCGTCCCGCTGGTGGTGTTCGCGGTGCCCAATGAAAAGGCCGAACGCAATGACTACGAAATCGCGATCCCGCGCCTGGGCAGCCTGATCCTGACCCATTCGCTGGACGGCAGCTTCGATCCGCTGACCTCGGTGCCTGCCAGTGAGCGGCCCCCGGTGGTACCGGTGTTCTTCGCGTTCCGGGTGATGGTCGGGCTGGGCACGCTGATGCTGCTGCTGGCCTGGGTCTCCGCGTTCCAGTGGTGGCGCGGCAAACTGCTGCAGTCGCGCTGGTTGATCCGCGGCTGGAACTGGATGCTGCCCAGTGGCTTCATCGCGCTGATCTCGGGGTGGTTCGTGACCGAGATGGGCCGGCAGCCGTGGGTGGTCTACGGCGTGCTGCGTACCGCCGATGCGGTGGGTCCGCAGAGCGCGTGGATGACCGCGCTGTCGCTCGGCGTGTACATCGTCGGCTATGCGTTCGTGTTCGGCTGGGGCGTCTGGTACCTGGTGAAGATCATCCGTACGGGTCCCAAGCCGCACGATCCGGCGCCGAAACTGGATGCCGGCAGCCACACCCCGGCGCGGCCGCTGTCCGGTGCCGATGAACCGCTGGAGGAGCGCTGAGATGGAAATGACGACCTGGCTGCCCGTGGCATGGTTCGCGGTGATCGGTTTTGGTGTGCTGATGTACGTGGTGCTGGATGGCTTCGTGCTCGGCATCGGCATCCTCGCGCCGATGGCCGAGGATGAAGAACAGCTCGACATCATGATGAACACCGCCGCCCCGATCTGGGACGGCAACGAAACCTGGCTGGTGCTGGGCGGGGCCGGCCTGATGGCGGCCTTCCCGAAGGCCTACGCGGCGCTGCTGTCGGCGCTGTACCTGCCGGTCCTGCTGCTGGTGGTGGCGCTGGTATTCCGCGGCGTGGCGTTCGAATTCCGCTTCAAGGCGCACCGCTCGCGCAAACTGTGGAGCGTGGCGTTCGGCCTGGGGTCGCTGCTGGCCGCCTTCGCGCAGGGCGTGATCCTGGGCGCGCTGGTGCAGGGCCTGCAGGTGGTGGACGGCCGTTACGTCGGCGGCGCGTTCAGCTGGTTCAGCCCGTTCTCGATGCTGACCGGCGCGGCGGTGGTGTTCGGTTACGCGCTGCTGGGCAGCACGTGGCTGATCCTCAAGACCGAAGGCCGCGAGCAGACCTTCGCCCGCACCTTGACCCGCCCGCTGGTGGTGGCGGTGATCGTGTTCATGGGGCTGGTCAGCGCCTGGCTGCCGTTCCTGGATTCGCGCCTGATGGCGCGCTGGTTCAGTGATGGCAATTTCTGGTGGCTCTCTCCCGTGCCGTTGCTGACCCTGGCGGTGGCCACCGCACTGTGGCGCAGCGCGATGCACCCCAAGCGCGACCTGCCGCCATTCCTGTTGACGCTGGCCCTGTTCGTGCTCGGCTTCATCGGCCTGGTGCTGGGCATGTGGCCCTACCTGCTGCCGCCGAGCATGACCTTGTGGCAGGCGGCCGCGCCGGCATCGTCGTTGAGTTTCAGCCTGGTCGGGCTGGTGATCCTGCTGCCGGTGATCCTGGGCTACACGGCGTGGTCATACCGGGTATTCCGCGGCAAGGTGCGGGCGGATGTGGGGTATCACTGAGGAAAGCGCGGTGACTCTTCCCGGTTCCGTGTGGGCGAGGGCGGTCAGACCCTGCCCGGACGCGCCGTAAACCCATCCATGGGGGCTCGTGAGCGGCATCCATGCCGCTCCAACGGTCCCGGCAGGGTCTGACCGCCCTCGCCCTGCAGAGTTTGCGTCGTCGGTCGGAAGAAGCCAGCCGCAAAAGAAGGGTCAAAGGCAGCCGACCAGCGGTCGGCTCTACCAGAGCCAGAGCGTGGCATCGCCAGATGCATCGGGAAGAAACAAACAGCGTCGACCCGGCACTGCATTTGATGTTCACCATGCGCACCAGCCAACTGTGGAAGGGGCGGTGTGGGTGGGGTGGCGGGACCATGTGTTGCCATGGATGGCAATGAGCTTACATGGGTGAAGGCGCATTGCTCGCGAGGCACTGCCTCGCATGCGACTGAACGCACAGCCGTCAGCGGCTGGGCCGGGCCGCGGAGCGGGACTTGCAGCGGGTCCCGATACCCCACCCACGCCGACCCAGGCCAGGCACGACCGGCAAATCAAGGCTTTTGGCTTCTAAAGGCTTTCAGCTGCTCAACGAGTGGTTGGCTGCGAAAAGAGCAGCCGACCAGCGGTCGGCACTACAGGGCCTGCAGCCGGCGAAGGGAAGGGCAGCCGTCGGGAACTCAGCCGTGCAGCCCCTCGATCTCCACCAGCAGCTCCGCACGACACACCTCGGCGTGCAACACCACGAACGGCGGCGCCGTCGGCAGTGCCGCCATCTGCGCCGCCACCGCCGCCATATCCTCCGCACGACGCACATACACCTTCAGCACCGACCTCGAACCCAACACCGGTGACAGCGACGGCCGCTGACCGCGCGCCGTATCCACCAGACTCTGCAGATTCGTCAGCGTCTCCCGCAACTGCTCATCCACCGCACCCGTGTGCTGCGACACATGCCCCACGATCGCCGCCGTCCCCGACTGCAGCAACGGCAGGCCCGTGGCCAACGGCGGCAGCAGCGCCCGCGAAAAACTCGGCGACTGCGGCCCGTACTGGCGTGGATAGCGGAACGCGCTCACCTGGCGCGGATTCTCCAACGGCTGGCCCGGCTCGCGCGCCGACAACCAGTACACCTGCAGGCGGCGCTCGCCATCGAAACGGCCAATGCACGTCGCCGCCGGCAGCGCGGCTTCATCCAGTTCACGCAGGCCCCGCACGCGGCCCACGCAGAAACGCCGGTAGCGCTCCTGATCGCCCTCGCCCTCGGTCACCGCATCCAGATAGTTCCAGGTCCGCAACAGATGCGGATACCCGCAGCGCGACAGGAACGCGCTCATCCGCGCGTAGGCCTCGGCCGCGGCGGTCTCGATGTCGCTGTCGATCTCGTCGATGTCCAGCACCCCGAACAGCAGCTGGCCGTTGTGCGACCAGCGCACGCCGTCGGTGACACCGTGCTCGGCGGGCGTCTCACCACGCCACACCTCGACCTGCGCCGGGCCCTGCTCGGCCAGCGGCACCTGCAGCCAGCGCGGGTCCGCCAGCGGAGCGGGGTGCAGGCCGAAGCCGAACACCGCCAGGGTGCGCGGGTCGGCCAGGGCCGCGTCACGCTGCGCCGCCGGGACGTAGGCGACATGGAACAACGCAGGTCCGGAGGAAAGGGGGGCGACTGCCGGGGCCGTTGCGTTGTCGATCGTGTTGCTCATTTCAGAATGTGAATGCTGCCAGTGCCGAGAGTGTCATGATAGCGTGCGCTCCTTTCTCGGCACCGCCACCGGTGCCAGGCGATGTCGACGACAGGCGTGGAATGGCTGGCATGGGGGGCCGTTCTGCGTTGCCACCATGGCTCGTGCCTTCTCTTGGTACCCATCCATCATGTTGGCGGGAATGATTGAGTTTTCTGTAATCGATTGGGCGGCGTGGGCGCCGGGCATCACGACCCGGGCGGAGTGGCAGGCGTGGGCGAAGGCCCCCTGGCTGCCGGCCGGCGACGATACCCCGGCGTTGTCCGAAGTGCCGGCCATGCAGCGGCGCCGGATCGAACGGCTGGGGCGCATGGCGATCCAGACCGCGTGCTGGTGCGAGCAGCCCGACGACGGTGGCCAGGTGCCGCTGGTGTTCGCCTCGCGCCACGGCGATGTGGCCCGCTCGATGGAACTGCTCAATACCTTGAGCGCGGACCAGCCGATGTCGCCGACCGGCTTCGGGCTGTCGGTCCACAACGCGATCGCCGCGCTGTACTCGATCGCCCGCGGGCATCGGGGCAACTATCTGGCCCTCGCGGCCGGCCGCGCCACGGTCGAGACCGCCTGCGTCGAGGCCTTCGGGCTGCTCGCCGATGGCGCGCCGGAGGTGCGGCTGGTGGTCTATGAATCCCCCTTGCCACCGATCTACGCCGGCTTCGCCGACGAGCCCGACCCGTTCTTCGCCTGGTGCTGGCGGCTGGGACCGGCCGACGGCCCGGGCACCCGGCTGTCGCTGGGCTGGGGCGCCGGCGGCGAGGACCGTCCCTCCCAGGGGCTGCCGCACGGCCTGGAAGCCCTGCGCTTCCTGCTCGACGGCGGGCCTGCGCTGGGGCTGGATGCCGACGGCCAGCATTGGACCTGGCAGCGCCATGGCTGAGCGTTGGCCGGCCAGGATCAACCGTGCCTGGCGGGTGCTGGGCACGGGCCTGAGCTTTGCCGCCTTCGGGATCGGCGGGCTGGTGCTGGGCGGCCTGCTGTTCCTGTCGCTGCTGCTGATCCGCGATCCGGTGCGCCGGCGCGTGCTGGCCCGGCGGCTGGTGCAGGCCGGGTTCGCTACCCACGTGTGCCTGATGCACCGGCTCGGGCTGATGACGTATGACATCCGCGGGGGCGAGCGCCTGCAGCGCAACGGTCTGCTGATCCTGGCCAACCACCCGACCCTGATCGACGTGGTGCTGTTGATCGCGCAGCTCCCCAATGCCGACTGCGTGGTCAAGCAGGGGGTGGCGCGCAACCCGTTCATGCGCGGCCCGGTCCGGGCAGCGGGCTATGTCTCCAATGACGACGGTGCCGGGCTGGTCGACGACTGCATCGCCGCGGTCCGGGCCGGCGGCACCCTGGTGATCTTCCCCGAGGGCACCCGCACGGTGCCCGGCCAGCCGCCGAAGCTGCAGCGCGGGGCGGCCAACATCGCCGTGCGGGGCCGGCTGGACATCACCCCGGTGCGGATCACCTGCACCCCGCCGACCCTGACCAAGGGCGAGAAATGGTATCGTGTGCCATCACGGCGATTTCACGTTCAGCTGGAAGTCGGGGAAGATCTCCCGATTGCCCCGTTTCTGAACGAGACCGGCGATGCGCCCAGGGGGGATGCCTTGGCGGCCAGGCGTGTGACCGATCATCTTGCCCATTACTTCGACTTCGCTGGAGACCCGACCCGTGCAGGCACTTGAGCACGAGATCAAGGAATTGATCATTTCATCGCTTTCACTGGAAGACATTACTCCCGAAGACATCGATTCCGCCGCCCCCCTGTTCGTCGAGGGGTTGGGCCTGGATTCGATCGACGCGCTGGAACTTGGATTGGCCCTGCAGAAAAAGTACGGTGTCAGCCTGTCAGCCGATTCGGAAGAGACCCGTCGCCATTTCTCCAGCGTGCGTGCCCTGAGCGAGTTTGTCGCCGCACGCCAGCCGTCCTAACGGCGCGTCAGGATTTACCCATGACCAAGACCGAACTTTTCGAGCGCATCGTCAAGATCCTCAAGGACAGCTTTGAGATCGAGCCGAGCCGCATCACGCCCGCGGCGCGGCTGTACGACGACCTGGACATCGACAGCATCGACGCGGTCGACCTGATCGTGCAGCTCAAGCCGCTGCTCGGCCGCAATCTGCAGCCGGAAGCGTTCAAGCAGGTGCGTACCGTGCAGGACATCGTCGATGTGGTGCACGGGCTGTTGCCCGGTCAAGCGGCCGCCTGACGGCCATCGCTGAAGACTGACCATGGTCCGGGTACGCGTCGCGGCGTTTGCGTTGCTGTCGCTGGCATACCCGCTGGTGGTCTACCTGTCGCTCGGCCGGTTCGAGCCGCGCTGGTTGTCGCTGCTGCTGTTCACCCTGGCCGCGCTGCGCGCGCTGACCACCCGCCAGGCGGTGTGGTGGGTGGCCGCGCTCGGCACCGGCCTGCTCGCCCTGATCGCCACGGCCTTCAACGAGGCGCTGCCGCTGAAGCTTTACCCGGCACTGGTGAACGCGGTGATGCTGGTGATCTTCGCCACCAGCCTGCGCTTCGGGCCCAGTGCCGTGGAGCGCCTGGCGCGGTTGAGCGAGCCGGATCTGCCGCCGTTCGCGGTGCTCTATACCCGCCGCGTCACCTGGATCTGGTGCGGCTTCTTTGTTCTCAACGGAAGTCTGGCCCTGGCCACGGCGCTGTGGGCGTCCAACCAGGTCTGGGCGTTCTACAACGGAGTGTTGGCCTACGTGATGATGGGTGCGCTGTTTGGCGGGGAATGGCTGGTCCGGCGACGGGTCAAGGCGGCGCACGCGCATGGCTGAGTGGATCGCCCTTGACCGGTTGGCGCTGGCGCCGCGGCCCGGCCGCATCGTCGGCATCGCCGGCGACACCGTGGTGGACCACCCGCAGTTCCGTGCGCAGGTGCTGCGCTGGCAGCAGGCATTCGCGCGGGCGCCCGGCACCGACTGGGCGCTGTATTTCGATGACACGCTCACCTTCGCCGCCGCCCTGCTGGGTGCCTGGCATGCCGGCAAGCGCGTGTTCCTCGGCGGCGACAACCTCCCGGCCACGCTGGAAGGGCTGAGCCCGCGCGTGGCCGGATTCGCCGGTGACGTGCCGGCGCGGTACGCACCGCTGCAGCCGGATGCGGAGGTCGACCCGGCGCGGGTGCTGCAGCCGCTGGATGAGGCGGTGCTGGAGCTGGTGGTGTTCACCTCTGGCAGCACTGGCGCGCCGAGCGCGATCGTCAAGCGCATGCGCCAGCTGACCCACGAGGTGGATGCGCTGCAGGCCGCCTTCGGCGAGCAGCTCGATGGCGCGCAGGTGCAGGGCACGGTCTCGCACCAGCACATCTACGGGCTGCTGTTCCGGGTGTTGTGGCCGCTGGTGGCCGGGCGCGCGATCCAGCCGCGGCGGTTCTTCCACGAAGACCTGGTCAGCGCGCTGGGCGGCCAGCCGTCGGTGCTGGTGGCCACCCCGGCCCATCTCAAACGCCTGCCCGAGCAGCTGGACTGGTCCTCGCTGGGCGGCCAGCTGCGCGCGGTGTTCTCCTCCGGCGGGCCATTGCCGACCGAGGCCGCGCTGCAGGTGCGCGCCTTGATGGGCGTGGCGCCGACCGAGGTGTTCGGCAGCAGCGAGACCGGTGGCATCGCCTGGCGCCGCTGGAGTGCCGAGCAGCCGCAGTGGCATCCGCTGCCGGGCGTGGCGTGGCGGATCGACGCGGGCTGCCTGGCGGTCCGCTCGCCGCACCTGGACGGCGACGACTGGTGGCTGACCCAGGATCGGGCCGTGGCCGATGACGGCCACAGTTTCCGCCTGCTCGGCCGCGCCGACCGCATCGTCAAGATCGAAGAGCGCCGGGTCTCGCTGGATGGCCTGGAGCAGCAGCTGCGTGCGCACCCGGCGGTGCAGGACGTGCGCGTCCTGGTGCTGCCCGGCGCGCGCGAACAGCTGGCCGCCGTGGTGGTGCCGCAGGCGACGGGCGCCGCCCAGTGGGACGATGCCGAGCGCCGCCGCCAGGCGCAGCAGCTCGTCGCACACCTGGCGCGCAGCCACGACGCCGTGACCCGGCCGCGTCGCTGGCGTTTCATCGACGCATTGCCCTTCAACGCGCAGGGCAAGGTCACGGTCGCGGCATTGGCCGCACTGTTCCGCCCGGTGATGCCCACGGCCGAGTGGCAGCAGCGCGATGCCACCACCGCCGCGCTGCAGTTCGTGCTGGATCCGGACCTGGTCGCGTTCGACGGGCACTTCCCGCAGGCGAAGATCCTCCCGGGCGTGGTCCAGCTGGACTGGGCGATCCACTACGGTCGCAGCGCGTTCGCGATGCCGCCGCGGTTCCTGCGGATGGACGCGGTTAAGTTCCAGCACGTGGCGCGCCCGGGCGACTGCCTGCAGCTGAGCCTGGGCTGGGATGCAGCCAAGTCCGCCATGAGCTTCCGCTATGTCTCCGACCACGGCGTGCACGCCAGTGGCCGGGTGGTGTTCGGCGATGCGTGAGGACACCGTTACCCGCGTGAGCAGGCCGGCCTTCGCCCCGTTGGTGGTGATCCCGGTGTACGACCACGCGCACGCGATCGGCGCGGTGGTGCAGGGCGTGCTGGCCAGTGGCGTACCGTGCCTGCTGGTCGACGATGGTTCTCACTTGCCGTGCGCGCAGGTGCTCGATGCGCTGGCGCGCGCGCACGCACCGCAGGTGACGCTGCTGCGGTTGCCGGTCAACCAGGGCAAGGGCGGCGCGATGCTGGCCGGGTTCGCCGAAGCGGCGCGCCTGGGGTACACCCACGTGCTGCAGATCGATGCCGATGGCCAGCATGAAACCGCCGACATCCCGCGCTTCGTGGCATTGTCGCAGGCGCAGCCGGAGGCGGTGATCTGCGGCATCCCGGTCTACGATGCCAGCGTGCCGAAGGCCCGCCTGTATGGGCGCTATGCCACGCATATCTGGGTCTGGATCAATACGCTCTCGCTGCAGATCCGCGATTCGATGTGCGGCTTCCGGCTGTACCCGCTGGCACCGGTGACGCGCCTGATCGGCGAGGAAACCATCGGCCGGCGCATGGACTTCGACAGTGAGATCCTGGTGCGGCTGTTCTGGCGTGGCATCAAGGTGATCAGCGTGTCGACCGCGGTCACCTATCCCAGCGATGGCGTGTCGCACTTCGATGTCTGGCGCGACAACGTGCGCATCAGCCGCATGCATGCGCGCCTGTTCTTCGGGATGCTGTGGCGCGCGCCGCGGCTGCTGTGGCAGCGCATCGCGGGTCCGCGCGCATGACCACGCCTGCACCCGGAAGCGCGCCGCACTGGGCCGACATCGGCGAGTCCACCTCGGCCGCCGGCGTGCTGTTCCTGTGCTGGGTGCATCGCTGGTTCGGCCGTTGGCCGTTCCGCCTGTGCGTCTACCCGGTGGTGCTCTGCCATTGGTTGACCAACCGGGTCGCGCGCGAATCCTCGCTGCAGTACCTGGAGCGCCTGCAGGCGCATACCGGCGTGTTCGCCTCGGCACCGGGACGCTGGCAGAGCCTGAAGCACTTCGCGCTGTTTGCCGACACCATGCTCGACAAGCTGCTCGGCCTGGGTGGCCGCTATCCACCCGAGCACATCTACCTGCAGCGCGACCTGGTCCTGGACAAGATCGCGCGCCGCGAAGGCGGCCTGATCCTCACCGCGCACATCGGCTGCCTGGAGCTGTGCCAGGTATTGGCCGAGCGGGTGCCGGGCTTCCACATCACCGTGCTGGTGCACACCGCCCACGCGCAGCGCTTCAACCGCCTGATGCAGCGGCTCGATCCGCTGGCCTCGGTGGAGCTGCTGCAGGTCACCGACATGGGCCCGGCCACCGCGGTCGAGCTGCAGCGCCGGGTGGAGGCGGGCGGCTTCGTGGCCATCGTCGGCGACCGCGTGCCGTTGCGTGGCGGGCGCACCGTACCGGCCTCGTTCCTCGGCCACACCGCGCAGTTCCCGATCGGCGCCTATGTGCTGGCCGCGGCGCTGGCCTGCCCGGTCTACACCATGGCCTGCCTGCATCATGGCCGTGGCTACCAGGTGCGCTTCGAACAGTTCACCGACCGCATCGTATTGCCGCGCGGTTCGCGTGACGCCGCGCTGACCGCGCAGGCCGAACATTTCGCCCGGTGGCTGGAAGTTCAGGTCACCCAGGCACCCTTGGACTGGTTCAATTTCTTCCCCTTCTGGGATCAGGCATCTCATGGCAAGTAAGGCCGATCAGGCACCCTCCGTCCGCTTCGGCGATGCGCCGCTGACCATCGAAGACGTGGTCGCGCTGTCGCAGCGCCAGGCCCGGGCCGTCGTCACCGACGATGCCGCGTTCACCGCGCGGATCCAGCGCGGCGCGGACTTTCTCGATCGCCTGCTGCGCGAAGATGGCGTCATCTACGGGGTGACCACCGGCTACGGCGATTCGTGCACGGTGAACATTCCGCCAGCACTGGTGGCCGAGCTGCCGCATCACCTGTTCACCTATCACGGCTGTGGCCTCGGGCGCTTCCTGGATCCGCAGGAAACCCGCGCGGTGATCGCCGCGCGCCTGGCCTCGCTGGTGCGCGGCATGTCCGGGGTCAGCCACCCGCTGCTGCAGGGCCTGGCCACGCTGCTGCACCACGATGTGCTGCCGCTGATTCCCGCCGAGGGCTCGGTCGGCGCCAGTGGCGATCTGACCCCGCTGTCCTACGTGGCCGCGGTGCTGTGCGGCGAGCGCGAGGTGATGTACCAGGGCGCGCGCCGCCCGGCCGCCGAGGTGCTGGCCGAGATCGGGATGACCCCGCTGCGGCTGCGCCCCAAGGAAGGCCTGGCGATCATGAACGGCACCGCCGTGATGACCGCGCTGGCCTGCCTGGCGTATGACCGCGCCGATTACCTGACCAAGCTCGCCACGCGCCTGACCGCGTTCAACGTGCTGGCCAGCGACGGCAACGCGCACCATTTCGATGAAATGCTGTTCGCCGCCAAGCCCCATCCGGGCCAGACGCAGATCGCCGCGCGCCTGCGCCAGGACCTGCACAGCGACCGCCCGCCGCGCAATGAACAGCGCCTGCAGGACCGGTACTCGCTGCGCTGCGCCCCGCACGTGATCGGCGTGGTGCAGGACGCACTGCCGTTCTTCCGCCAGCTGATCGAAACCGAGCTCAACAGCGCCAACGACAATCCGCTGATCGACGTCGAAGGCGAGCGCATCCTGCATGGCGGCCATTTCTACGGCGGCCATATCGCCTTTGCGATGGATGCGCTGAAGAACACCATCGCCAACCTGGCCGATCTGCTCGACCGGCAGATGGCCCTGGTGGTGGACGCGCGCTACAACCACGGCCTGCCGGCCAACCTGTCGGCCGCCACCGGTGAGCGTGCGGCGATCAACCATGGCCTGAAGGCGCTGCAGATCAGCGTCTCGGCCTGGACCGCCGAAGCGCTCAAGCAGACCATGCCGGCCTCGGTGTTCTCGCGTTCCACCGAATGCCACAACCAGGACAAGGTCAGCATGGGCACCATCGCCGCGCGCGATTGCCTGCGCGTGATCGAACTGACCGAACAGGTCGTCGCCGCGCTGCTGATCACCGCCCGCCAGGGCGTGGCCCTGCGCGAGCGCGTCGGCATGAAGGCGACCCTGCACGGCGACCTGGCCGCGATGTACCAGGACCTCGCCGGGCGCATCGCCTTGGTCGAGGAAGACCGTGCGCTGGATGGCGAGCTGCGCGCCCTGCTGGACGATATCCGCGCACAGCGCTGGGAGCTGTATGTCGACGCCTGAGCTGAGCTTCGAGGTGGCGCTGTCGCCGGCCTTCCACGACTGCGATGCGATGCAGGTGGTCTGGCATGGCAACTACTTCAAGTACTTCGAGATCGCGCGCTGCGCGCTGCTGCAGCGCCACGACTACGACTACCCGCAGATGCGCGATTCCGGCTACCTGTGGCCGGTGGTCGATGCGCGGGTGAAGTACATCCGGCCGCTGCTGTACGGCCAGGCGCTGCGCGTGCGCGCCACGATCACCGAGTGGGAGAACCGCTTGAAGATCGCCTACGAGATCCTGGATGCGGACAGCGGTGCCACGCTGACCCGCGCCCATACCATCCAGGTCGCGGTCGACGCGGCCACCAATGAAATGCTCTACCTGTGCCCGCCGGTACTGTGGGAGCGTCTGGGAGTGCAACCGCAATGAACCGTTTCCTGCGCACGCTGTGCGTGCTGGTGATGCTGGCGGTGGTCGCCCCGGCGTGGGCCGCCACCGATGTGGACGTCGTCAAACAACGCGTGGCCAAGGTCGACGTGCTGCGCGGCGAGTTCACCCAGGAGAAGCAGGTCGCCGGCTTCAAGAACCCGCTGCGCTCGCAGGGCCGCTTCGTGCTGGCCCAGGCGCATGGGGTGATCTGGACCACGCTCAAGCCGTTCCCCTCCGAGGTGGTGGTCACCCGTGACCGCATCCTCAGCCGGCAACGCGATGGCAGCAGTCGCGTCGAAATGGATGGCCGCCAGCAACCGGCGATGCGCTCGGTCAACGCGATCATGTTCGCGCTGATGAGCGGGGATGCGCAGGCGCTGTCGGCGCAGTTCACGGTCAAGGTCGAGGTGTTGCCCGGCAACGCCTGGAAGATGCAGCTGACCCCGCGCTCGGCGATGCTCGGCAAGGTGTTCGCGCAGCTCACCCTGAGCGGCGACCGCTACGTGCGCGAAGTCCAGATCAACGAGGCCAACCAGGACGTCACCCGCATCCACTTTGCGGGCATGAGCGAGACGCCGGCCACGCTGAGCGCGGACGAGGGCGGCAGGTTTGAATGACGTGCTGACCTCGAACGGCCGCCTGCAGCGCATCTGGCGCTGGCTGGCCATTGTGTGGCTGCTGGTACTGGTCGGCCTCGGCGTGCAGCAGTGGCAGCTGTGGAAGAGCGAATCCCGGATCGATACCGACATCCTCGCGCTGTTGCCACAGGACGCGCATGACCGCCTGTTGTCCGATGTCACCCGGCGCATCGCCGATGCCAATGCACGTCAGATCGTGGTGCTGCTGGGCAGCACCGATGCGGCACGGACCAAGGCGGCCGAGGCGGCCTTCCGCGACGCCATCAAGGCAGAGCAGGGCGCGGCCCCGCTGCTGCAGGAAAGCGGCTCGATCGAGGGCTGGTTCGATCAGGCCCGCGCGTTCTACGCACCGTATCGCGACCGCCTGCTGACCAGCGCACAGCGCGAGCGCCTGCAGGACGAGCCCACCGAGGGCCTGGCAGCGTCGGCACTGGCGGCGCTGTACGGTCCGATGGGCGCACCGCGCCTGACCGAATGGCGCCAGGATCCGCTGTCGCTGTGGCCGCAGTGGTGGCAGGAACGCGCGCTGGGCTCGGGCCTGCAGATGGGCGATGACGGCCTGCTGGAGGCCGACGGCAAGCATTGGTCGATCGTGCAGTACGACACGGTCGGTTCGGCATTCAAGCTGGACGGCGAGCGGCACATCGATCTGCTGCTGGATATCGCCGCGGAAGCCGCCACGAAGCAGGCACCGGGCCTGGAGGTGCTGCGTGCCGGCGTGCCGCTGCATGCCGAAGCGGCGGCAGTGCAGGCCAGCTGGGAAATCAATACGATCGGCTGGGGCTCGCTGGCGGCGGTGCTGCTGCTGGTGTGGCTGGCATTCCGCTCGCTGCGCCCGATCCTGCTGGTTGCCGCCTCGCTGCTGATCGGCTGCGGTGTCGCGCTGGCGGTGACCGTGCTGGTGTTCGGCAAGGTGCACGTGCTGACCCTGGTGTTCGGTGCGTCGCTGGTCGGTGTTGCCGAGGACTACGGCATCCACTGGTTCGCCTCGCGCCAGGCCGAGCCCGCCGACCGCCGCTGGAAGCTGCTGCGGCATCTGCTGCCCGGCCTGTGGCTGGCCCTGCTGACCAGTGCGCTGGCCTATCTCGCGCTGGGCCTGGCGCCGTTCCCGGGCCTTCGCCAGATGGCGCTGTTCTCGGTGGTCGGCCTCGCGGCCGCCTTCCTGACCGTGATCTTCTGGTTCCCGTGGCTGGATGGCGGCGAGATCCGCCGCACCGGGTTCGCCCGCTGGCTCGGCGCCACGCTGGAGCGCTGGCCGCGCCTGCATGGGCGCAGGGCCGCGGTGTTCCTGGGCGTGGTCACCGTGCTGTCCGCGCTCGGCATCGCCCGCCTGCAGACCAACGATGATCTGCGCAGCCTGCAGTCGTCGCCGCCCGCGCTGATCGCCCAGCAGATCCGCATCAGCCAGATGCTCGGCATGCCCAGCCCGGCCCAGTTCTACCTGGTGCAGGGCGACACCGCCGAACAGGTGCTGCAGCGCGAAGAAGCGCTGATCGACCGCCTGCGCGTGCTCGAGGCCGACAAACAGATCGGGGGGTACCGCGCGATCAGCGATTGGCTGCCTTCGCAGCAGCGGCAGCACGCCGACGCCGCGTTGACCGCCAAGGTCGAGCCGCAGGTGCTGGCCCAGGTGGGTGAGGCCGTCGGTGAGCCACTGCTGCGCCCGGCCTACGCCGCGCAGGATCTGCAGGCCGAGGCCTTCCTCGCCTCGCCGGCGGCGATGCCGTTCCGCCACCTGTGGCTGGGCACGGTCGGGCAGGGCGTGGCCTCGGTGGTGATGGTCGACGACCTCTCGCGCGCCGATGCGCTGACGCTGCTGGAAGCGCAGGCCAAGGGCATCGACGGCGTGCGCTGGGTCGACCGCACCGCCGATTTCTCGCAGCTGCTCAAGCACTACCGCAAGCTGATGAGCGGCCTGCTGTTGATCGGCATCGCGCTGGTATTCGCGGTGCTGTACTGGCGCTACCGCGGGCAGGCCTGGCGCGTGCTCGCGCCGACCCTGGTCGCCGGCGCGCTGACGCTGGCACTGCTGGGCCTGTTCGGGCAGCCGCTGCAGCTGTTCAACGTGCTCGCCTTGATGCTGCTGCTCGGCATGGGCATCGATTACGGCATCTTCCTGATCGAACACCGCGGCGATGCCAGTGCCTGGCTCGCGGTCTGCGTAGGCGCGGCCAGTACCTGGCTGTCCTTCGGCCTGCTCGGGCTGTCGGCCACGCCGGCGCTGCGCGCGTTCGGGTTGACCCTGCTGTTCGGCATCGGCCTGGTCTGGCTGATTTCGCCGCTGTTCCGACCACCGCCGCACGACGCACCGCACTGAGTGACCGCGTTTTCCCTTTCATGATCTGATCAAGGATGTATCCGATGAACCCGCACGTGGAACGAACTGACATCCTGGTCATCGGCGCCGGCCCGGCCGGGTCCGTGGCCGCTGCGATGCTGCGCCAGCAGGGTCGCCAGGTGCTGATCCTGGAGCGCCAGCAGTTCCCGCGCTTCTCGATCGGCGAGAGCCTGCTGCCGCAGAGCATGGAGTACATCGAGGCTGCCGGTCTGCTGCAGGACGTGGTGCAGGCGGGGTTCCAGTACAAGAACGGCGCGGCCTTCGTGCGTGGCGAGGCGACCACCGAGTTCGACTTCCGCGACAAGTTCTCGCCCGGCTGGGGCACCACCTACCAGGTGCAGCGCGCCGACTTCGATGACGTGCTGGCGCGCGGTGCCGAGCGCATGGGCGCCACGCTGCGCTTCGGCGATGAAGTGCTGTCGGTGCAGCCCGGGCGCCCGGCGCAGGTGCAGGTGCGCCGCCCGGATGGCAGCGAATACACCATCGAAGCCGGCTTCATCCTCGATGCCAGTGGCTTCGCCCGGCTGCTGCCGCGCCTGCTGAAGCTGGAGTCGCCGTCGAACTTCCCGGTGCGCGGCGCGATCTTCTGCCACGTGCGCGACCACATTCCAGCGGGCGCGGGTTTCGACCGCAACAAAATCCTGATCACCACCCATCCCGAACACGTGGACGTGTGGTACTGGACGATTCCGTTCTCCAACGGCTGCTGCTCGCTGGGCGTGGTGGCCGAGCCGACCTTCTTCGAACGCTACCCCGGTACCGATCTGGAAAAGCTGCAGGCGATCGTCGGCGAAGACCCGAACCTCACCCGACTGCTCAGGAACGCCGAGTGGGCGGTGCTGCCGGTGCGCACCATCACCGGTTATTCGGCCAACGTCTCTTCATTGTGGGGCGAGGGCTATGCGCTGCTGGGCAATGCCGGCGAGTTCCTGGACCCGGTGTTTTCCTCGGGCGTGACCATCGCCTTCAAATCGGCGCAGCTGGCCAGCGATTGCCTGGCACGCGAACAGGCCGGCGAAACGGTGGACTGGGAGCAGGACTTCTCGGTGCCGCTGCGCGCCGGCGTGAAGACCTTCCGGCGCTTCGTCGAGGCCTGGTATGCCGGCGGCTTCCAGAAGATCATCTACCATCCCGATCCGCAGCCGGAGGTACGCCGCATGATCTCCTCGATCCTGGCCGGCTACGCCTGGGACACGCAGAACCCGTATGTCGCCGATGCCAGTGGCCGGCGCCTGCGCGTATTGGAGGAACTGTGCAGCGCCTGATCCTGACCCTGTTGCTGAGTCTGCTGCTGGCCGCGTGTGCCAGCACCCGGATGCCCACGCCGCTGGTACAGCTGCCCACGCTGCAGCTGGCGCCCTCGGCGTTGCCGCAGCCGGTGCAGCTGCAGCAGCGCCTGCAGTTCCGCTTCGGCAGCCACGAGCGCGAGCTGGATGCGCTGCTGGAAGTGGATGCCGGGCAGGTGCGGCTGGCCGTGCAGGCCATGGGCCAGACCGGCGTGCGCATGGTCTGGGATGGGCAGCACCTGGAACAGACCCGTGCGCCGTGGCTGCCGCCGCAGGTGCGCGGTGAACGCGTGCTGGACGACCTGCAGTTCTCGCTCTGGCCGGCGGCGGCGATCCGCGCCGCACTGCCGGCCGGCTGGACCCTGCAGGAATCCGATGGCGTGCGGAGCCTGGAGCAGGGCGGCAAATCCTGGCTGGTGCGCGACACGCTGCCCGATGGCCGCGTGCGCCTGCGCAACCTGGCCGAGGGCTATGAACTGGTGATCGAATCGATGGACATGGGGCAGGGCCAAGAGTGAGCAGCTGTGCGGTCTATCTGAACGAACTGGGCGTGATCTGTGCGCTGGGCGCCGACCGCGCCGAGGTGCGCGGCGGCCTGTTCGCGCCACAGCCCGGCGGATTGCGCGACAACGATGCCATCCTGCCCGGCCGCACGCTGGCACTGGGCGAGGTCCATGCGCCGTTGCCGGACCTGGCCGAGCTGCCGGTGGCCCTGCGTGGCCGCAACAACGGCCTGCTCGACGCTGCGCTCGGCCAGATCCGCGAGGCCGTCGCTGCCGCCGTGGCCCGCTTTGGCGCCGAGCGCGTGGCGGTGATCATCGGCACCAGCACCTCGGGCATCGGCGAATCGGAGAGCGCGCTGCGCAGCTACCATCGCGACGGCACATGGCCGGCCGATTTCCATTATGCGCAGCAGGAAATGGGGACCGCCGCGCGCTTCGTGCGCGAGCGGATCGGCAGCACCGGCCCGGCGTGGACGATCTCCACCGCGTGTTCCTCCAGCGCCAAGGCGCTGATGTCGGCCGCGCGCCTGCTGCAGGCCGGCGCGGTCGATGCGGTGGTCGCCGGCGGCGCGGATTCGATGTGCCGCTTCACCGTGGCCGGGTTCAGCGCGCTGGAGTCGGTCTCGGCGTCGCGCTGCAATCCGTTCTCGGTGAACCGCAGCGGGATCAACATCGGCGAAGGCGCGGCGCTGTTCCTGATGACGCGCGAGCCGGGCCCCGTGCGTCTGGGCGGTTGGGGCGAATCCTCCGACGCGCACCACATGTCCGCCCCGGACCCGCAGGCACGCGGCGCGATCGATGCCATGCAGCAGGCGCTGGACCGGGCCGGCCTGGCCGCGGCGCAGATCGACTACGTGAACCTGCACGGCACCGCCACCGGCCACAACGATGCGATGGAAAGCCAGGCGGTCGCGGCGGTGCTCGGCACGCAGGTGCCGGCCAGCTCGACCAAGCCGCTGACCGGGCACACGCTCGGTGCCTCCGGGGCGATCGAAGCGGCGCTGTGCTGGATGACGCTGGCGGACAACCCGGACCAGCAGCTGCCCACCCACTGGTGGGACGGGCAGGCCGATGACGCGTTGCCGGCGCTGGCGCTGGTGGCACCGGGCACGTGCGCCGCGCGGCCGCTGCAGCATGTGCTCAGCCACTCGTTCGCCTTCGGTGGCAGCAATGCCGTGCTGGCGCTGGCCCGGGGATGAGCATGCCGCTGCCCGATGACATCGACGCGGTGCTCCCGCACCGCGACAGCATGCGCCTGATCCACCGCGTGGTGGCCTGGGAGGACGCATCCATCGCGGTCGAGGTGGACGTGCCGGCGCAGGGTCTGTTCTGCACCCCCGACGGTGTTCCTGCCTGGGTCGGGGTCGAATACATGGCCCAGGCGATCGCCGCCTGGGCCGGGTGCCGCGCGCGCCATGCCGGCCGGGCGCCGTCGATCGGCTTCCTGCTCGGCACCCGCCGTTACACCGCCCACCAGCCGTTCTTCGCCGCCGGCAGTTGCCTGCGGGTGGAGGCGAACTGCGAGCTGTTGGGCGAGAATGGCCTGGGCATGTTCGCCTGCCGGATCCTGGCAGGTGATATCGAAATGGCGGTCGCCAACGTCTCCGTGTTTGAACCCACGGATGCGATGGCCTATCTGGAGACTGGAGAGGCATGACAGGGAATTTGACCGTGCTGGTGACCGGCGCCAGCCGTGGCATCGGCCGTGCCGTGGCGCTGCGTTGCGCGCGCGACGGCTTCGATGTGGTGGTGCATTGCCGCAGCCGCATCGAGGAAGCGCAGGCCGTGGTGGCCGAGATCCAGGCCCTGGGCCGCCAGGCCCGGGTGCTGATGTTCGATGTGGCCGACCGTGACGCCGCGCGCACCGCGCTGGAAGCGGACATCGCCGAGCACGGCACCTATTACGGGGTGGTCTGCAACGCGGGCATCGCCCGTGACGGCGCCTTCCCGGCGATGCCGGCCAAGGATTGGGATGCCGTCATCCACACCAACCTGGACAGCTTCTACAACGTGCTGCATCCGTTGGTGATGCCGCTGGTCCGCCGGCGCAAGCCGGGCCGCATCGTCACCTTGTCCTCGGTGTCCGGCCTGGTCGGCAACCGCGGCCAGACCAACTACAGTGCGGCCAAGGCCGGGATCATCGGCGCCACCAAGGCGCTGGCGCTGGAACTGGCCAGCCGCGCGATCACCGTCAACTGCGTGGCCCCCGGCCTGATCGAGACCGAGATGGTCAATGAGGAAGTCGTCGAGCACGCGCTCAAGTTGATTCCCGCCAACCGCCTGGGCCAGCCGGACGAGGTCGCTGCAGCCGTGTCCTTCCTGCTCTCCGAATCGGCCGGGTACATCACCCGACAGGTGATCTCGGTCAACGGAGGCATGGTCTGATGGCCCGTCCCGATCGTCGCGTCGTGGTCACTGGCGCCGCTGCCATCAGCCCGCTCGGGCAGGATTGGACGAGCATCCGCGCGCGCCTGCAGGCGCGGACCAACGCGGTGCGCTACATCCCCGAGTGGGAAGTGTTCGATGGCCTGAATACCCGCCTGGCCGCGCCAGCCGAGGAATTCGAGCTCCCGTCCAACTACAACCGCAAGACCACCCGCAGCATGGGCAAGGTGGCGGTGATGTCGGTGCGCGCCACCGAACTGGCGCTGGAGACGGCCGGCCTGCTGGGCCATCCGGTGCTGCGCAGTGGCATGGCCGGCGTCGCCTACGGTTCGTCCTCGGGCAGCCACGAAGCCACCGCCGAGTTCGGCCGGATGCTCCATGAGCACACCACCGAAGGCATCAGCGCCACCACCTACCTGAAGATGATGAGCCACACCTCGCCGGTGAACATCGGCGTGTTCTTCGGTTTGTCCGGCCGCGTCTACACCACCTCCAGCGCCTGCACCTCGGGCAGCCAGGGCGTGGGCTCGGGATATGAAGCGATCCGCAGCGGCAAGCAGACGGTGATGGTCACCGGCGGTGCCGAGCAGCTCGACGCCACCGCCGCGGCGGTGTTCGACACCCTGTTCGCCACCAGTGTGCGCAATGACGCGCCGCAGACCACGCCCAGCCCCTTCGATGCGCACCGCGACGGCCTGGTGCTGGGCGAGGGCGCCTGCACGCTGATCCTGGAAGAGCTGGAGCATGCGCAGGCGCGCGGCGCCACGATCCTGGCCGAAGTGGTCGGCTACGGAACCAACAGCGATGGCCAGCATGTCACCCAGCCCAGCGCCGGCACCATGGCGCAGGCGATGCGGCTGGCGCTGGAAGATGCCGGGCTGGCCGCCGACCGGATCGGCTACGTCAACGCACACGGCACCGCCACCGAGCACGGCGACATCGCCGAAACCCAGGCCACCCACCAGGTGTTCGGGCCGGGCATGCCGATCAGCTCGCTGAAGAGCTACGTCGGCCACATGCTCGGGGCCTGCGGTGCGTTCGAAGCCTGGCTCAGCATCGAGATGATGCGCGAGGGCTGGTTCGCCCCGACCCTGAATCTGCATGAGGTCGATCCCCGCTGCGGTGCGCTGGATTACATCGCCGGCGAGGGCCGCGCATTGCAGACCGACTACGTCATGAGCAACAACTTCGCCTTCGGCGGCATCAACACCTCGTTGATCTTCCGCCGCTGGCAGGACTGACCGCAGTTTCCGGCCCGCGTCGCGGGCCGGCCGTTCCGTAGACCCCTCGCATCCCCCCAACAAGGAGAAAGTTGAATGCGTCGTTTTGCCCTGATCGCCGCCACCGCCCTGCTCGCCGTTGCCAGCACCGCCCAGGCTCGCGACACCCGTGTCGAGCAGTCGCTGCATGAGCTGGTCAATTCCGCTGAAGCCCGCAATGTCGGCATCGACGGCAGCGTGAAGTTCTATCTGGCCGGTGAAAAGGTCAGCGTGGTGGAACGCCTGGGCGAGGACGTGACCAACAAGAAGACCAACGCCGCCAACAAGAGCGACGCCGAGGCCTGCCGGTGGGTAGCCCTGTCGGCGCTGCGCGCGCTGCAGGATGGCGCAAAGTCACGCGGTGCCAATGCCGTGGTCGACATCGTCAGCTACTACAAGAAGAACGAGTTCAAGAGCACCACCAACTACGAATGCTATGCGGGCGCAATCCTGGCCGGCG
The DNA here is from genome assembly GCF_039673115.1 of Stenotrophomonas sp. TWI1183. NCBI lineage: Bacteria > Pseudomonadati > Pseudomonadota > Gammaproteobacteria > Lysobacterales > Lysobacteraceae > Stenotrophomonas > Stenotrophomonas sp. TWI1183. The sequence continues at coordinate 20,785 of NZ_JBDJKZ010000014.1, read as the reverse complement.
TGGCGCTGAAGGGCACCTACGCCAAGGTGAAATAAGCACGCACGACCACCGTCCCCCCGGGGCGGTGGTCGGCGGAAAGCGACGCATTCATCACGGCGGCATGGGCAGACTGCAGCGGCGCCCAGCTGAACGACATCGCGACATTGATGAACCCCATGCTGTCCCGCGACGGAAAACCGACAGCAGAGCGTGCACGCAGCTTTCACCTGTGCCGGCTTTCCTCCACAATCATTGCCATTCACTACCCTGGGCAAAGCCCTGCGGCATGCAAGCCTACGTCTATAAAAGCCAACGCAAGCAGGACAGCTTCGTCTATCTCGCCGTTCGTGATGACTTCTCGGTCATCCCGGACGCGGTGAAGGCCTCGCTGGCGCCGTTCCAGTTCGTTCTCGAAGTGGCCCTGACTCCCGACCGTCGCCTCGCCCAGGCCGATGCCGCACAAGTGCGCCAGAACCTGACCGAGCGGGGATTCCACCTGCAGCTGCCGCCGCCGCCCCTGGCGCCGGTCCGGATCCCGCGACGCAATGACTGACGCCCAACGCCCCCGCGCCGTTGCCTCCGCTGCCACGCTCGGCGTGCTGCTGGCCCTGGCTGCGGCCGTCGGTGGCGTGCCCGGCGCCGTATGCGCCGCGCTGGCCCAGCCCGCATTCGCGCTGGCGGTGTCGTGGTGGCGCCGCACCCGGCCGCTGCAAGCGCTGCCACAGGTGGCGCGCCAGGATGCTCCCGCGCTGCTGGCGCTGTGGTCCCTCGGCCCGCTGCTGCTGACGTTGCTGGTGGCCTGGCCACTGAGCGCACTGCACGACAGCGGCAGCCTGGCGGCCGTGCTGGGCCTGAGCGTGGCGGTCAGCGCCGCGCTGCTCGGGGTCTGGCGGACCTGGCCGTTGTGGAATGACGTGGAGCGCAGCGAAGGCAGCCTGGCGCGCCACTGGCAGACCCTGGCCGGGCGCGACCTGACCGCCTGGCGCGGCCTGGCCGTCGCCGCGCTGGTGGTGCTGGTCTGCGCGCTGGTGGTGCTGCCGGCGTGGCCGGGGCTGGTGTCGGACGCACTGCACTGGCCGACCGCCGCTGCGGTCGTGCTGCTGTCGCCGTTGGCGCACCTGCTGCTGCAGGCGATCGCACCGGCCGACGCGTTGACGGCGACATTGCCGGTCCAGATGAGTGGCGACCGCGAGGATCCGTTCGCCGGGCACCACGCCGAGCCCACGCCGCTGGAATCGATCGGCCTGCACGAACAACAGCCGGCGCTGTACGACGCCGCGCGCAGCGGCCGGGTCGACCGCGCCCTGCAGCTGCTGCAGGCCGGCGCGGACCCGCACGGCCTGCCTGATCCGGCCTGGCGCGACCAGCGCAGCCTGGCCGTGCTCGCCGCGGTGCTGCCGGACCTGCGCCTGCTGCGTGAACTGATCGCCCGCGGCGTGGGCGTCAACGCGCCGCATCGCGGCATGACCCCGCTGCTGGCCGCCACCCGCGACAGCTGGCACGGTCGCCCCGAGGCGGTGATGACCCTGCTCGCCAACGGCGCCGATCCGCGTGCGGTGGACAGCGAAGGCAACACCCCCCTGCACCATGCCGCGCGCAGTTCCGATCCCGGCGTCGCCGCGTTGCTGCGCGATGCCGCCGCCGAAGTGGATGCGCTGAACGACGATGGCTGGTCACCGCTGGCAGTCGCCTGCCAGGTCGGCAACTGGCGTCTGGCCAAGTTCCTGCTCGAACGCGGCGCGAAGACCGAGCCGGCCGAAGGTACGCCCGTGCTGCTTGCCGCCGCCGGTACCGAAGAAGACGATCCGGCCGGTGTGCAGCTGCTGCTCAAGCACAAGGCCCGCGCCGACGCGCGCGACCGCCAGCGCCGCAGTGCGCTGCACGAAGCCGCGCTGGCCGGCCATGTCGACATCATCGATGTGCTGCTGGCCGCCGGCGCCAATCTGGAAGCGCGCGATGCACTGGCGCGCACGCCGTGGCTGGAAGCCGCGCGCGGGGGCCGTGCCGGCGTGGTGGAACACCTGCTGCCACACCAGCCCGACCTCAATGCGGTCGACGGCGAAGGACGCAATGCGGTACTGCTGGCCTGCATGGCGGACAACGTGTCGCCGCTGCTGGTGCGCCGCCTGCGCGACCTGGGCATCGCCGTCGACGTGGCCGATCCACAGGGCCGCCGTGCGGTGGACATCGCCGCCGGCGCCGGGCGCTGGGCGATCGTCTCGCTGCTGGATCCCGCCTATCCGCTGCCGTCGGCGGTCAGCGATGGCCTGGTGATGTCTGGTGACAGCGATGCGGCCGCGCCCTCGTTGCCGGACCGCCCGCCGCTGGAACTGCTGCGCGAAGCGCTGAGCTTCGGCAACGTGGAGGGCATGGCCGCGCTGGCCCGCCTGTGCGCGCCGGAGGAACTCGGTGCGCTGCTGCACGATGCCGAACTGGCGCTGGATCCACAGGCGCTGGACTGGTTGCTCGCGCACGGCGCGGCGCCCGAAGTGCTCGATGCCTGCGGTGATACCCCGATGTTCGCGCTGCTGGCGCGGGGCATCGACGCGGTGCCTGCGCTGCAGGTGCTGCTGCGCCGTGGCCTGTCCCCGGCCGGTCGCGGTGGCCTGGCACGGCTGTTGAGCGCCTGCGCCCAGCACGACCACGCCTCGCGCGGGCTGGAACAACTTGCGCTGGAACTGCTGGAACGCGGCGCGGATCCGTTCGCGCCGTCGCCGGCCGGCGACCCGCCGCTGTCGCTGGCGGTGCGCCTGGGCTGGCTGCGCCTGCAGCAGGCGCTGCTCACCCAGGGCGTGGACCGCGAAGCGCGCGACAGCCATGGCATGACCGCGCTGCATCTGGCCACCGCGCTCGCACGCGAAGGCTCGATCAAGCTGCTGGTCCAGCAGGGCGCCTCACCCGAAGCGCGTGCGGCCGACGGCCAGACGCCGCTGGGCGTGGCGCTGTCGATCGGTCGCCGCGACCTCGCCGACTGGCTGGACTGGCGGGTATGGCCTTTGCCGCGCCGCGCGCTGCGCGACGGCGACCTGCCGGCTGCGGCGATGGCCGGCGATGCAGATGCCGTGCGTCGCCTGATCGATCTCGGCTTCGGCGTCGATGTGGTTGACGCCCAGGGCTGCACCGCGCTGCTGCGTGCCGCCGGTGGCGGTCACCTGGCCGTGGTCGACCTGCTGCTTGCCCGCGGCGCGAATCCGCAGCATGCCGCGGCCAGTGGCGCCACGCCGCTGTCGGCCGCGGTGAGCATGCGCCAGATCGATATCGTTTCGGCCCTGCTCGATGCCGGTGCCGAACTCGAATACCGCCTGCCGGGCGGTGTCACCGTGCTGATGCTGGCCTCGGCGCTGGGCCTGCCGGACATCGTCTCGCGCCTGCTCACCGCCGGTGCCAACGTCCATGCGGGCGACGCCCAGCAGCTCGGCCCGCTGCACTGCGCCGCGCTGTACGGCTTCAGTGCGCGCGACCGCTCGCGTCTGCTCGCGCTGCTCGACACGCTGCTGCTGGCCGGCGCCGAACCGGACCAGGCCGCCGCCGGCTCGGTCACGCCGTTGCTGCTGCTGCTCGGCGCCCGCGCCGAACCGGGCACCGCCTGCGACGAGCAGATCGTGCTCGCCGCGGTGGAGCGCCTGCTGGACGAAGAGGTCTCGCTGGACGTGCGGGATCCGCGTGGCTTCGGCCCGCTGCATCTGGCGGCCCTGCACGGCCTGCCGCTGCTGGTGCAGCGCCTGCTGCGTGCCGGCGCCGACCCGGACGTGCGCGACGCACTCAACCGCAGCCCGCGCGAGATCGCGGTGATGCGTGGTTTCATCGACGTCGCCGGCGAATTCGAACCGCTGGTGCCGGGGGTGTCCTCGATGGCCCGGTTCCTGCGCGATAACGGCTGAGCCCCGCCTGGTAGTGCCGGCCGCTGGCCGGCAGCGCTCAATGATGCACGGGCAGGTGCACCCCCAGGTCCATCAACGCGGTGGGGTGCCGTCCGCACCCTTCCCATCACTCTCCGCATCTGCCTCAAACAGATGCATCAGGTCCGCACGCGCATCGCGCGAGGTCTGGATCACCGCCGCTTCGTCGTCGTAGACCAGGTACTGGTCGCGCAGCAGCTTCTCGTCGTGCTCGCGGAAACGCTGCACATGGTTGCGCGCGGTCTCCACCGACATGCCGAGCGCGATCAGCATCCGTTCGCTCAGTTCCAGGCTGGTCCCGAACACTTCGCGGAACGGCTCGGCGGACATGTCCATCAGGCGCCACGCATGCTGTCGGTTGCGCGCGCGCACCAGCACCACCGCATCCGGGTACATGCGCCGGATCAGCCGCGTGGCCCGCATGTTGGCGTCCGGATCATCCAGCGTGACCACATACACACGGATGTGCTCGCCGCCGGCGGCACGCAGCATTTCCGGCCGGGTCGGGTCGCCGTAATACAGCTTGTTGCCGAAGCGGCGCAGGTCCGAGACCGTGTCCGGATTCGACTCCAGCGCCACGAACGGAATCTTCTGCGCGGTCAGCAGGCGCGCCACCACCTGGCCGAAGCGGCCCATGCCGGCGATCATCACCTGGGGCTGCACATCGTTGATATCGACGGTGTCGGCAGGCTGGGCGGGGGCCTTGGGGCCCTCATCGCGACCCAGCAGGCGGATCAGGCCGATCATCAGCAGCGGGGTGATCGCCATCGACAGGCCGACGATCGCCACCAGCCGGTCATGGTTGGCATTGCCGAGCAGATGCGCGCGCTGCGCCTCGTTGAACACCACGAACGCGAACTCGCCGCCGAGCCACAGCACGCTGCCCAGCAGCACCGCGTGGCGGGTCCGCAGTTTGGCCAGCTTGCCGATGCCGAACAGCAGGCCGAACTTCACCACCAGCAGGATCGCAACGCCCGCCGCGATCATCATCGGCTCGGCGACGATGCGGTCCAGGTCGATGCCCATGCCCACGGCGATGAAGAACAGGCCGAGCAGCAGTCCCTTGAACGGCTCGATCTGCGATTCCAGCTCGTGGCGGAATTCCGAATCGGACAACAGCACACCGGCCAGGAAGGCGCCCAGGCTGGGGCTCAGGCCGGCCTCCTGCATGAACCACGCCGTGCCGAGCACGACCAGCAGCGCGGTCGCGGTGAACACTTCCGGGCTGCGCGTGCGTGCGATGATGTTGAACAGCCGGCGCAGCACCGGCCGGCCGCACAGGATCACCACCGCCAGCGCACCGATCGCGATCGCCACGTCATTCCACTGCAGGGTGTCGTTGCGTGCACCGCCGAGCAGCGGGATCGCCGCCAGCAACGGGATCGCGATCAGGTCCTGGAACAGCAGGATCGCAAATCCGAGCCGCCCGTAATCGCTGTTGATCGCTTTGTGTTCGGACAACAGCTGCAGCCCGACCGCCGTGGAGGACAGCGCCAGCGCGATGCCGACGATCAATGCACTCTTCCACTGGAAGTGATCCAGCATCAGCAGGCTGCCCAGCACCAGCGCGCTCAGCGCCACCTGCAGCGCGCCGGCCCCGAACACCGAGCGGCGCATCACCTTCAGGCGGGCGGGGGACAGTTCCAGGCCGATCACGAACAGCAGCATCACCACGCCGATTTCGGCGGCACTGAGGATGCGGTCGGCGTCCTGCACGAAGCCCAGGCCATCCGGGCCGAGCACCACGCCGGCGGCCAGGTAGCCGAGCACCGCGCCGAGGCCGAGCTTCTTGAACACCGGTACCGCGATCACTGCGGCCAGCAGCAGCACCAGGGCCAGCTCGAGCGCGCCGCTATGCATGGGAGAACCTGCTCATGGGATCGTGTGCCGTGCGGGTGGAAAACCTCCCCGGCAGCCGGGGCCCGTGGCCGGGGCCACGCACCATTATGCGGCCGGCATGGACGCCGAAGGCCACTGTCACCCGAACGGGCCGCGGCCCAAGGGTTGACCTGCGTCACACCCGGGTCCAGACTGCCCGCCGCTGCTGGCGCGTCCGCCGTCGGCAGTACACCCCTCCGGAGTCTCCAACCCATGTCCAGCGACAGTAGAAGTCGACCTTGCTCGACGCCAGCGATGGCTACCGCCTGACACGGGTCGGTTCGCCAGCGTTGGCGTCGCGCAATGCGATACCCACAGGCGAATACGATGAACCAGAAAGACCTGCTGCGCCCGGTGGCCGATGCCGCCTCGTTGAGCGCACCCCTCGATAATTTCAACACCGCCGATGCGGTGGAATTCCTCAACACGCTGAGCCTGTCGCGCGCCGCCGACACGCTGGCCGCGTTGCCGTTGCCGCGTGCGGTGAAGATGCTCGAACAGCCCGAGCTCAACCGCGGGGGCGACCTGGTGGCGGCGATGCCCGTTGCCCGCGCGGCCGCCCTGCTGGGCCTGATGGCCGACGACCGCGCCACCGATATCGTCCACGAGCTGGACGAGGACGAGCGTGCGCGCCTGATCCCGCTGCTCAGCCCGGAAGCGCGCAAGGCGATCCAGCAGCTGCTGAGCTACCCGGCGCACACCGCCGGTGCGCTGATGACCACCGAGTTCGTCAGCGTGCCTTCGGACTGGACGGTCGGGCGCACCCTGCAGCACATCCGCGAGGTCGAGCGCACCCGCGAGACGGTGTACGCGATCTACGTGCTGGACCCGCACACCCGCGCGCTGGTGCAGGTGGTGACCATGCGCCGGCTGATCACCGGGCTGCCCGAGGAACCCATCCTCGACGTCGCCCAGGTCAACCCGCCGGTGACGGTGGAGGTGCAGATGGACCAGGAAGAGGTCGCGCAGCTGATCCGCCGCCACGACCTGCTCGCGATCCCGGTGGTCGATGCGCAGCACCACGTGCTCGGCATCGTCACCGTGGATGACATCCTGGATGCACTGATCGAAGAATCCACCGAGGACGTGCACAAGTTCGGCGGCATGGAAGCGCTGGAAAAGCCGTACATGCAGATCGGCTTCTTCGAGATGCTGCGCAAGCGGGCTGGTTGGCTGAGCGTGCTGTTCCTCGGCGAAATGCTGACCGCCAGCGCGATGCAGCACTACGAAGATGAACTGGCGCGCGCGGTGGTGCTGACGCTGTTCATCCCGTTGATCATGAGCTCGGGCGGCAACTCCGGCTCGCAGGCCACCTCGCTGCTGATCCGCAGCCTGGCCCTGCGCGAGCTGCGCCTGCGCGACTGGTGGAAGGTGGCGCTGCGCGAGGTGCCGACCGGCATCACCCTGGGCGCGATCCTGGGCGTGCTGGCGATCATCCGCATCGTGTCCTGGCAGCTGCTGGGCCTGCACGACTACGGCGAGCACTGGCAGCTGCTGGCGCTGACGATCGGCGCGGCGCTGGTCGGGATCGTCACCTTCGGCTCGCTGTCCGGCTCGATGCTGCCCTTCATCCTCAAGCGCCTCGGCTTCGACCCGGCCAGCGCCTCGGCCCCGTTCGTGGCCACGCTGGTCGACGTCACCGGCCTGGTCATCTACTTCAGCATCGCCGCGATGATCCTGCGCGGCACCCTCCTTTAACGGGGACGGAGGTAGTTAATAACAGGGACGGAGGTGGTTATTAACCACCTCCGTCCCTGTTACTGTCTGGTCGCATGAGCACCTACCACCTGCAAGCCGTCTTCCGCCCGCAGTCGGTCGCCGTGATCGGCGGCAGCCCGCGTGAACGCTCCGCCGGTCGTGCGGTGATGCGCAATCTGCGCGACACCGGGTTCCCCGGGAAGGTCGCCTGGATCAATCCGCGATACAGCGAAATCGACGGCATCCGCACCGTGAAGCGGCTCAAGGACCTGGACTGGGTGCCGGAACTGGTGGTGATCACCGCCCCGGCCAGCATCGTGCCGCAGGTGGTGGCCACCGCCGCCGAGCGCGGCGTCAGTGCGGCGATCATCCTCACCGCCAACCTGGGCGAAGGCCCGGGCTCGCTGGCCGCACAGGTGGAGGCGGCCGCCCGGCCCAAGGGCCTGCGCATCCTCGGCCCGCACTGCCTGGGCGTGATTGCCCCGCACGCGCGCTTGAACGCCAGCATCGCCGCGCATTTCCCGCAGGCCGGTGACCTGGCCCTGATCTCCGAGTCCAGCGCGATTGCCGCGGCCCTGGTGGAGTGGGGCGTGGCACGCTCGGTCGGTTTCTCCGCCGTGGTCTCGCTGGGCGACACGCTGGATGTCGATTTCGGCGACCTGCTCGATTACTTCGCCACCGATTACCGCACCCGCGCGATCCTGCTCTACGTCGAACACATCCGCGACGCGCGCAAGTTCATGTCGGCCGCGCGTGCCGCCGCGCGCGCCAAGCCGGTGGTGGTGGTCAAATCCGGCCGCCACATCCGCATCAACCCCGATGCCGATACCCACGTGCAGGCGCTGGCCAGCGCCGATGCGGTCTACGGCGCGGCATTCAACCGCGCGGGCCTGCTGCGCGTGAGCGCGCTGGACGAACTGTTCACCGCCGCCGAAACGCTGGGCCGGCTCGGCACGTTCCCCGGTCGTCGGCTGGCGATCCTGAGCAATGGCGGCGGGGTGGGGCGGCTGGCGGTGGATCAACTGCTGGCCCTGCGCGGCAGCCTGGCCGAGCTGTCGCCGGCCACCGTCACCCAGCTCGATGCGGTGCTGCCGCAAGGCTGGTCGCGCAGCAATCCGGTCGACATCGTGGTCGACGCCGATGGCGACCGCTACGCCGCCGCGATCGAAGCGCTGATGTCCGATACCGAGAACGACGCCGTGCTGGTGGTCAACGTGCCCACCGCGTTCACCTCCTCGGCCGATGCCGCGCAGGCCCTGACCCGCACGCTTGGCCTGCGTCCCCGCCATCACCGCGACAAGCCGGTATTCGCGGTCTGGCTGGGCAACGACGACCGTGCCACCGCCACGCTCAACGCCGCGCGCGTGCCGACCTATCCCACCGAAGCCGAGGCCGTCCGCGGCTTCCAGCATCTCGTGCGCTACCGGGATGCGCAGGCCGCGTTGATGGAAACTCCGCCCAGCCTGCCAGAGGATTTCGTGGTCGATACCGCCGGCGCCCGTGCGCTGGTGGACGCCGCGCTCGCCGCCGGTCAGCAGTGGCTGGACCCGATCGCCACCCACCAGCTGCTCACCGCCTACGGCATTCCATCGGCACCGGTGATGCAGGCCCGTGATGCCCACGAGGCGATGGACCTGGCCCAGCCGTTGCTGGAGCAGGGCGCCACGGTGGCGATCAAGGTGTTCTCGGCCGACATCCCGCACAAGTCCGATGTCGACGGCGTGCGCTTGAACCTCAGTACCCTGCAGTCCGTGCATGCGGCAGCCACCTCGATCATCGCGCGCGCGCACGAGAAGCGACCGGATGCGCGCATCGATGGCGTGCTGGTGCAACCCACCATCGTGCGGCCGAAGGCGCGCGAGCTGATCGCCGGCATTGCCGACGACCCGACCTTCGGCCCGGTGATCGTGTTCGGCCGTGGCGGCACCGCCGTCGAAGTGATCGACGACAAGGCCATCGCCCTGCCACCGCTGGACCTGCGCCTGTCGCACGAACTGATAGGGCGCACGCGCGTGTCGCGCATCCTCAAGGCATACCGCGATGTCCCGGCCGCCGACGAACGCGCGGTCGCGCTGATCCTGGTCAAGCTCGCCCAGCTGGCCGCCGACATTCCCGAGATCCGCACGCTCGACATCAATCCGCTGCTCGCCGACCGTGATGGCGTGATCGCGCTGGATGCGCGCGTGGCGATCGAACCGTCGCGCAAGCTGCACAAGGGCCGCGGGCATCCGCGCTTCGCGGTGTTCCCGTATCCCAAGGAATGGGAGCGCACCATCACCCTGTCCGACGGCGCACCGGCCTTCGTGCGCCCGGTCCGCCCCGAGGATGACGCGCTGTTCCGCGCGTTCTTCGCCCGCGTCACCGATGACGACCTGCGCCTGCGCTTCTTCCAGTCGGTGAAGCACTTCAGCCACGAATTCATCGCGCGCCTGACCCAGCTCGACTACGCGCGTTCCATCGCGCTGGTGGCCATCGACCCGCGCAGCGGCGACATGCTCGGCGCGGTGCGGCTGCACGCCGATGCGGACTACGACCGCGGCGAGTACGGCATCCTGATCCGCTCCGACCTCAAGGGCCATGGCATCGGCTGGCGGCTGATGGCGATCATGATCGAGTACGCCCAGTGGCTCGGCCTGAACATCATCGAAGGCCAGGTGCTGCGCGAGAACAGCACCATGCTGGCGATGTGCCAGAGCCTGGGCTTCAAGACCAAGCTCGACCCGGACGACTCGACGGTGATGGTGGTGACGCTGCCGGTGCAGGACGTACAGGTGCCGCAGGTACCGGTGTGAGCATCGCCCGGCAGCATCGAAACGGCCGCTTCTACTGGAACTGGAATTCCTCGATCACCTTGCTGCACGTGTTGTCCAGCTCCACACTGAACGACTTGCGTTCATTCCTGCCCAGCGGATCTGCAAGATCGTCCTTATGCAGGACGGCGAAGCCGCGGCCACCGGCCAACGGCGGCGATATGGACACCAGATAATCCGCCGGTTTCCACGTCCGCGTACGCCGGACGTACGCGTCCACAACGCGTACGCACTCCGGGTGCTTCTGTGCCGCCAGAACATTGGCCTTCACCAGCTCAGGCAGTGTCTGCAGCGCATCCTTGTCCGAGGCCTTGCATGCAGGGGATATGGCAGCAAGACAAAGGCACAGCGCGAACGTCGGTACTCTGGACATCATTCGCCCCTCCGAACAGGTATGAATTCATAGCCCTCGTGGCTTCGGATCAAACCCGGTACGCCCATCTGCTGCATGAAAGTGGCGTCACCCGGGTTGCCGAACGGATTGTACCCCTCCGCGCGCGTATTAGGATGCGTGTGGAAGAAGCCAAGCACCGTACAGCCGCAGATGAACGGGTCCGGCTTGATCGTGGATTCCTGACTCATCCTGTCGCGGCTGCCGGCAGGCAGTCGATAGAGCCAGGGCTGACGCTCGCCCAAGGTCAGTACCACCCAGCCGCCGTTCTCGCGTTTGGTTGATCCAGGCCTTCCCGCGCGCACTTCGGGCGCATTCGGACTGGAATCCTCCCAAGCGCGCTCGGTCTCTTTTCGCAGTTTCGGATCCCGCGCCCATTCCGGGTCGTCCGCTCCCACCGGCCACCCGACCCGCGCCGCCTCGCTGGTCTGCCTTGCGCCCCCGGCCGCGTTGCTGCCGCCATTCACTCTGGTGGCCATCGTGGTGAACTCGCCGGTGCTCATGCAGCTCCCATCCTTATTGGCCAGGTGAGACCCGGTGCAGCGCCCATCCGGATCATGGTACCGGTACGGGTTGCTGTCGGCGTAGCGGTACCTGTTGAGCATGGCGACCGGGTTCATGAAGGCCGGTATGGGATCCGGCGACAGGAACAGTGCAATCTGCGGATCGTAATAGCGCTGTTGCATGTACACCATGCCTGGATCTGCGTCCTCCACATGGCCGGTGAAGCCGGGCTTGCCATCGCTTACCCCGGTCGACATGCCGAAGGTGGTGTACTGGAGGCGTTGGAGCACGGTTCCCTGGGCAGAGCTGTAGGCAATGGGACTTCCGAGGACGTCGTTGTGGACGTACTTGATTGAGGCAGTGCCGTCCTGGGCCGTCTCGATCGCCGCAACCGCAACGCCATCTAGGTAGACATGCGAGGTGTGGCGAAGCGCCTTCGACTCGAACTGGACGGCAAGCTTTCCGGAGCGGGTATAGAAGTATCGGTTCGTGTCCTGGCCATCCGCTGCCCGGCGCTGGACTCTCCTGCCCGCGGCATCGTAGGCATAGGTGGTCGAACTGGCCGACGCGACGAGCCGGTTGTTCGCATCGAACGTGAAGGTCCGCCCGTTCTTGTTGATCATGTTGCCCTGCGCATCGTACGCAAGGCCAATGATGGTCGCGCCATCATCGGTCCGGATGTTGGTCAGACGATTCGAGGCATCGTAGTAGTAGTTGAACGGCGTGGCTCCTGCGGTCGTCATGCGCGTGAGGTTGTCGAAGTCATCATAGGAGAACGACTGGTTGACTCCGGCCTCGGGCGTTATGACGTTCAATATCCGATCCACACCGTCATAGCTCATCTGGCGATTGAGGCCGGTCTGCCCGTCAAGATCCATCATGGAGCTGACATTGCCGCCCTTGTCGTACCCATAGGCAAGCCGCATAACGCCTGCGTCGCTCACCTGGCTCGGCAACAACCGCTCATTCAAGGTTCGCTGATGGCGAATGCCATTTCCGTAGATGAACTCTGCGATGGTTCCGGTCGCACCACGCTTGACCCCCGAGACAAGCGTCCGCCCGGCGCTGTCGGTAATGCCCCGCGACCTGCCGAGCGCATCGGGATGGTGGTCGATGTGGACGCCGGACGGAAGGGTATAGCCGGCCAGGGAGCCATTGCCATCATAGGTATACGAAATGGTCCAATCCGACTCATTGCTGATGCTCGACGTCTCCGATGCCAGCGACCGGCGGCTGTTGTAGGTAAACGTAGATACGGCCGAGATACCGCCGCCGTTGCTTGAGGAGATGCTGTTGATGAGCCCGTCAGGGGTGTACAAGATGCTTTGGTTGCCCAGTCCATCCGGCGACACGATCGCCGACAGTCGACCGTTTGCGTCATAGGAGCGGGTAATCGCGCGCGGGGAGCTTGCGGCAGCCTGCTGATCACAGCTGCTTGTCGAAGGAAGCGCCAGCCCGCTGGCGGTCCACAGGATGCGCCCAGCTGCGTCCAGGCCGACAGCGGTCGCCCCGGTCTCGGGTTCAATGCTCTTGCAGAGGCGATAGTGGGTGTCATACACGTAATGGCGCTGAAGCGGAGCGCCGTTTCTTGAATCCCGCGCGATGCGGGTTATGACGCCGTAGGGGTTGCGATCAATTCGGGTGACGCGGGACTCGGGCTCTTCGATCAGCGTTTCCCGATCTGTTTCCGGATCCGAATAGGCCTGGTAGGTAGTCGTCGTCACGTTGTTGCGTGCATCGGAACGCTTGACCCGGCTTCCCGCCAGATAGACCTGGGCGGTGACCAACGGGCCCTGTTCACTGTCCGCAGAGGTGCCGGTCAACCTGCCCAGCGCATCGTAGGTGTAGGTGGTGCCCCGCAGCGGCGGAGGCGGAGGAGGGGGCGGTTCGCTCACCGTGATGGCGACGTTTGGCGTGAGCACGCCGAACCATTCCACGCCATCGCGCACCATGCGCCACTGGAAGTTGTAGACGCCCGGTTGTGCCGGTGCGACGACGGTCGCCTTGAACTCTCCGACCGCGCCCAACGGCACGTCTGCCGTCTGTATCCGGTGGGTACCCCACAGGGTGTTGTCAGGAGGGTTCTGCGCGCCGAGCGAATACGCCTGGCTGGCGCTCCACACAAAGTCGCCGGTATTCCTCAGCCGGATTGTGACGGGATAGGACTTGCCCACCTCCATCGCTGTGGGTACCTCCTGCGAATCAAACTGTGAGGCGTTGATCGGATTGATGATGTACACGGAGAACACCTGCGTTGGCAGGCCGAAGGCGACCGTGTCCCGGCGCATCTGGAACTGGAAGTAGTAGTTGAATCCGTGCGGATTGAAAATCTTTGCGGTGATGTTGAACTGGAAGGTGTACGACTGGCCGGGGGCCACATCGTGGGAAATGCCCTGCGGGGCGAAGTCCCAGACGTAGCTGTCACCTCCGTTCACGAAATCGAGGAAGTAGCTTCCGGCGCGCCAGGTTGTTTCACCGGTGTTGACCATCTGGATGGACATTGTCATGGGCCGCCCGGTTACCGGAGGTCCGACCGAAGAAATCGTGCCCGGCGCGGCGGCATCGATCGGCTCCGGTGGGCTGTTGACCGTGATGACGACAGGGCCGCTGGACATCGGACGGTGGGTCATGTCGCCATCGGGCAGAATCCGGGTGGCGATCGCGCGATACATGTACTCATAGCGACCGGGCGGAAGCCCGCGTACAGGGATGGTCCCCTGCGGGATGACACTGATAGTCACGCCGTTCTGGGTGATCGCGGTGTTCTCGATGAACTCCGCTTTGGGCCCGGAGGACACCGAATAGCTCACCTGGAGATCGAAGTTTGCAGGCGCAACGTAGGTCGTCGTGGCCGGCCCGGTCAGTTTGATGGTTGCCTGCGCAGCGGCGTTGGAGGCGGTGAGTACCGTCAGCAGCAGGAGGAAACGGAGGAAGACATGTGCGCGCATTGGGGTCTCCATACCTCAGCGATAGCGACCGGGATAGGATTCGTAGATCAGCCGATTGGCATGGTCGTACCGCCGTAGGGTCTGGGACAGAGTTCCCGCCCTGTCTGCAGCGTCGTATTCCTCCTCCAGGACCGGCCTCAGCAATGCGTCGTAGTAGGTGACCTTGCGGCGGTTACCTGTCGCTTCGGTTTCCTTCCAATGGCCGGCCGGTATGCCCAGCTCGGCTGTTGGCAGGCGCGAGAAGGTCATGGAGGTGGCGTTCCAGGCGGTCCCGGCATCGGCAGGGAGGGTGATCATGGAGAGCCTGCCCATTGAATCGTAGGCGTAGCTGGTCTGGAGATTGTTCTCGTCCCGCGCGGCGCCCACCCAGCCGTTGTCGTCGACCGTGGCGCCGCGAGTGGTCCCGTCGGGGTTGATCACGTGCTGCGGAGTACCACGCTTCCACTGCTGAAGCTGGGTCATGCGGCCGGTAGGATCGGTGGCGGTTGCCACCGTGCCATCGCCGTTGTAGGTGAAGCTCACCTGCAGCAGCCCAAAGCTGAACTTTTCCAGCGGACGCAGCAGATCGTCATACGTCGCCGCAGACAGGACTTGCCCGGAATCCTCGTCGCGTGTCGATGCCACTGCACCGAGGATCCAACGGGCCGGGTTGTCCAGGTACTGTCGCCGCTCGCGCATCACGCCCGACGGGCCGCTCCGGGTGGTCAGCGCCGGCCTCGCAAACGCGTCCCACCCGTCGCTGGCACGCCGGTACTGCGTGCTCTCCCGCACGGTGAGGCGCTCGGCAAGTGGCTGGACCAGACCGTCTGCGTACTGCATGAAGTGCAGGCTGCTTCCAACACGCGCTGGGTAGTGCGCTCCGGCCGGCGGCGAGCTCAGATACCGCGAGCTGGTGCTTTCCAGCACAACGCCATCGCTCCCGGCGGTCTGGCGTTCAATGATCTTGCCTTCATCGACAAGGAACGTGTGGCCGAACCCGTAACGCGTGGTCGAGCCATCGGGGTGGGTCACCGTCGACCAGCGCAGCGGTGTGGATGGGTATCCGCCGGTTATCGACAGCTGTGTGCGCATTTCACCGAGCCCGGCGCCGGCGACCACTCGATCTGTCAGCGACCAGACGGAGTAGTAGTTGGGCTGCACCGGCGAGTAGCAGGCATCCAGATTGGAGCGGAAGATGGTCTTGTATACGAACGAGAACGTGGCGCGCGCGCCGCCGGGATGCGTGACGTTGTAGGCGTAGGGCCCGGTAACCTCCCCGATGATGGTATCGCAGGGCGTGGCTCCCTCCTGTGGCGGTGCCATCCAGGCCGGTCGAACGCTGCCCACCCAGTCGTAGCTCCAACGGGTTGCATCGGGAAGGATCACCGCCGCCAGGCCTCCATCGGTCGTGCTGGTCGGCTCGCGATACTGGTACTGCCAAGTGCGTCCTGCGGTCGTGGCGCTGACCATGCGTCCATTCTGGTAGGCCATGTCGATCCTGCGGCCGTCGTTGGACTGTATGGAGGCAAGGTTGTCGTTGACGTAGGTGTACGTGACCCAGTTGCCCTGCTGGTCCTCGACACGCGATGCGGCCAGGTACACCTTGTAGTGGGGGACGGTGTGATACGTTCGCAGGCGGAAATTCGGCATCTGCCGGGTGATCATCGTGTCGAAGTAGTAACGCGTTCCATCCGGCATGACGGCAAGGAACCCTTCACCGGGCGCACCATTCTTGAGCTGGGGCAGGCAGCGGATGCGGATGTCCCCATCTGCGGCCCACGGATAGGTCTGACCATCTGCCGGCATCGGAATAGCTGCAGCCGCCTTCAGCATCAGCCGTGCGGGTTGTCCGGGAAGATGCAGGTTGTAGCCCGACCACATCTTCTCGATGTAGAAGTCGCCCAGAATGGCGCTGTAGGGTGCCTGTTGCAGACTGCATCGGGCATTGCGCGAGGGGTTGCCCTCGGCCGCCATCGTCCAGCCGTGACTGGTAAAGCTGCCCTCCAGGAAGGGGACTTCCAGTTGCCAGTCGTAGAGCGACCCGAAATCGAACAAACGCGAGCCGGAAATGAAGTAGCGCTCATCGATCTGGCGGCTGCGGGTGAGCTCCACCTTCAATGCGTTGTTGCCGGGAATAGAGATATCGGTGGCTGAGAACCGCGTTCCGCCATCCAGGTAGGAGATCTGCTCCCCAAACGCCTCACCGGCGTCCAGCGCGGCGGTGCGTCGCGCCTGCACCTTCTGCGCGTAATCGGACACTTCTTCCAGATAGCTCTGGGCGTGGCTTGCAGTACATAGTCCGATGCCGAGCAGCACGCTGACGAGCGTGCAGGTAAGACGGTTCATGCAGGTCCCCTTTGGCGACGATTCAGCGCGATGAGCAGGCACCCCTGCCGCCCATGCAATTCCGTCCCAATATTCGCGATGAAAGACAGCGCTTCCGCTATCGGGATTCTCTGAAATATGTGTAGGGAAACCGGCTGGGCAGGGGGCGCAGGGACGGCTGCCCATTGTCTGAAACCCACTGCGACGGCTGTCAGCGGGGCGCTGGCGCGTCGCCGACCTTGGTCTGGGACCCGGCACGGGGGACACTGTCGCGATGACCGATCGCTTCCCCCTGCTGCTGCTCCCGGGCCTGCTCAACGACGCTGAACTCTGGCGCGCGCAGATCGCCGACCTGTCCGATATCGCCGACTGCATCGTCGGCGACCAGACCCGCGGTGAGACGATGCAGGCGGTGGTCGAGGACGTGCTGGCACAGGCACCGGCGCGCTTTGCCCTGGCGGGATTCTCGCTGGGCGGCTTCGTGGCGCAGGCGATCCTGCGCACCGCGCCAGAACGGGTGTTGCGGCTGGCCCTGATCGACACCTCGATCCATGCCGACTCGCCCGAACGTGCCAAGCAGCGCCAGACCCAGCGTGCCAGCGTGCGCCTGCCCGGGAAATTCCACGGCTTCGGCGACACCCTGATGCGCAGCTATATCGATGCCTCGCGGCTGGATGACTACGTGCTGGTCCAGCGCGTGCGCGACATGACCGCGCGGCTGGGCGCGGAGGTGTTCCTGCGCCAGAGCGCACTGGACCGCGTGGATGGCCATGATGTGCTGGCCGGGTACCGCGATCCGCTGTTGATCGTGTGCGGTGCGAACGACCGCATCACCCCACTGGCGATCAGCGAGGAGATGCATGCGCTGGTGCCGCACTCGAACCTGGTGGTGCTGCCGGACTGCGGGCATCTGACCCCGATGGAGAAGCCCGACGAGGTCAGCGCGGCAATGCGGGACTGGTTGCGGTGATACCGGCCACGCACTTCCGGTGATGCCGGCCAGCGGCCGGCACTACCCGATGATGTCCACGCCGTTGATCGGGCGCTGGCTCTTCCGGTAGGTGCCGACCGTTGGTCGGCACGCACCCCCCACGCCCGACCAACGGTCGGGCGCTACCGATCAATCCCAGGCCGGCGCGATCGCTTCCGGGTTGGCCAGGCGATGCCCGCGATCCAGCGTGGCGATCTGCGCCATGTCCTCATCGCTCAAGCGCAAGTCGGCGGCCAGCAGGTTGCCGGCCAGGTTGTCGCGCTTGGTCGAGGACGGAATCACCGCGTAGCCCTGCTGCAACGCCCAGGCCAGCGCGACCTGGGCCGGGGTGGCCTGGTGGCGGTCGGCGATGGCCTGGATCACCGGGTCCTTGAGCACTTCGCCGTAGGCCAGGCTCATGTAGGCGGTGACATGGATGCCCTGTTCCTTCAGGAACGCGATCAGCGCGCGGTTCTGCAGGTACGGGTGGACTTCGATCTGGTTGGTCGCGATCGCGTCGGCCCCGAGGATGTCGATGGCCTGGCGGGTCTGGGCGATGGTGAAGTTGGAGATGCCGATCTGCCGGGTCAGCCCGAGCGACTTGGCCTCCGCCAGCGCGCCCAGGTACTCGGCCATCGGCACGGCATCCTTCGGCGACGGCCAGTGGATCAAGGTCAGCTCGACGTGGTCGGTGCGCAGCTTGCGCAGGCTCTCGCGCAGGCTGGCCAGCAACGCGTCGTGCTGGAAGTTGGCGATCCAGATCTTGGTGGTGAGGAACAGATCATCGCGGGCCACGCCGGATTCGGCGATGGCCTGGCCGACCTCGGCCTCGTTCTCGTAGATCTGTGCGGTATCGATGGCGCGGTAGCCGACGTCCAGTGCGTTGCGCACCGAGTCGATGACGGTCTGGCCCTTCAGGCGGAAGGTGCCGAGGCCGAATGCGGGAATGCTCATGGAAACTCCTTCATGGGGTGAGGTGCAGGCTACGCCGTGCACCGTAAAGCGACGTAGAGCCGACCGTTGGTCGGCTGCGGTTGCGTGAAACGAATCGTTGGGCGACTGCTGTTGCGTAAGGCGAACCGTCGGTCCGGATCGATCAATGCGCACTCACCGCGATGCCTTCGGCGCGGTCGGCCACACCATCGCGACGGTCCAGGCGGCCACTCCATGCGGTCAGGCCGAAGGCGCCCATCACCACCAGCGCGCCGAGCCACGGGGTGTGCATCAGGCCGAAGTGATCGACCACCAGGCCACCCAGCGAAGCACCGAGCGCGATGCCGACGTTGAACGCGGCGATGTTCAGGCCCGAGGCCACATCGGCGGCCTGCGGGGCGAACCGCTGTGCCTGCTTGACCACGTACACCTGCAGCCCCGGGACGTTGCCGAACGCCACCGCACCCAGCGCCAGCACGGTCAGCAGCACCAGCCAGGTGTTGTAGGCGGTGAAGGTGAGCACGAACAGCACGGCCGCCAGCAACGCGAAGATCAGCTTCAGTGCCGGGATCGGGCCGCGACGGTCGGCCAGCCGGCCGCCCCACAGATTGCCGATCGCCACCGACACGCCATACACCAGCAGCACGCCGCTGACCGCATTGGCGGAGAAGCCGGTGACGTCCTGCAGGATCGAGGCCAGGTAAGTGAACGACAGGAAGGTGCCGCCGTAGCCGAGCGCGGTGATCGCATACACCAGCAGCAGGCGTGGCTGGGCGAGCACGGCGAACTGCTGGCCGAACGTGGCCGGCGCGCTGCGCTGCAGGTTGCGCGGGACGAACAGCAGGCTGCCGATCAGCGCGATCACGCCGAGCGCGGCCACGGCCAGGAAGGTGGCGCGCCAGCCCAGGTGCTGGCCGATGAAGGTACCCAGTGGCACGCCGGTGACCAGCGCCACGGTGAGGCCGGTGAACATGATCGCGATCGCGCTGGCGGCCTTTTCCTTGGGCACCACCGAGGTGGCGATGATCGAGCCGATCGAGAAGAACACTCCGTGCGCCAGGCCGGTCAGCACGCGCGCCACGATCAGCGAGCCGTAGCCCGGGGCCATCCAGGCGATCACATTGCCGAGGGTGAACAGCAGCATCAGTGCGACCAGCAGGGTCTTGCGCGGCACCCGGCCAGTCAGCGCGGTGAGCACCGGCGCACCGACCGCCACGCCCAATGCATACAGCGACACCAGCAGCCCGGCCGAGGGCAGGGTGACGCCAAGGTCGGCGGCGATGGTCGGAATCAGGCCGACGATGACGAATTCAGTGGTGCCGATGGCGTACGCACCCAGCGTCAACGCCAACAAGGTCAAGGGGATACCACGGGACATGGACGGATACCGGTGGGGAGTGAGGCTGCGCAGTCTGCGCGCCGTACTCTTGCGGAAAAAGCGGCCTTCACGCCAATCACTGTTGCCCCATGGTCAATAATGGAGCACCTCCACCATGCCGCCGCCATGAAAACGACCCTGGATGAGATGCAGGCCTTCATCGCCGTGATCGACAGCGGCTCGATCACCGCCGCCGCCGAGCAACTGGGTCAGACCACCTCCGGGGTCAGCCGGGCGCTGGGCCGGCTGGAGGAAAAGCTCGGCACCACGCTGTTGACCCGTACCACGCGGCGCCTGCAGCTGACGGAAGAAGGCGACGCCTTCCTGGCCCAGGCCCGCGCCATCGTGGCCTCCGTGGAAGCGGCCGAGGAGCAGATCGCCGCGCGGCGCCAACGCCCGGCCGGCCGCCTGCGCGTGGATGCGGCGATGCCCTTCGTGCTGCACGTGATCGCCCCGCTGGTGGCCAGCTATCGGGCGCGCTATCCCGACGTGGCCCTGGAGCTCAACAGCAGCGAGCGCTACATCGACCTGCTGGAGCGGCGCACCGATGTCGCCATCCGGATCGGGCCGCTGGCCGATTCCACCCTGCATGCGCGGCCGCTGGCCCACAGCCGCCTGCGCGTGATGGCCAGCCCGGCCTACCTGCAGCAGCACGGCACCCCGCGCGATGTGGCGGCACTCGGCGAGCACACCCTCCTCGGCTTCAACGAGCCCGATTCGCTCAACCACTGGCCACTGCCCGGCGCGACCGACGCGCTGCTGCACGTGCGCCCGGCGGTGGCGGTGTCCAGCGGCGAAACGCTGCGCCGGCTCGCGCTGGAAGGCGTCGGCATCGTCTGCCTGTCCGACTTCATGACCCACCGCGACCGCGAGGCCGGCGCCCTGGTGCAGCTGCTGCCGGAAATCACCGTGGAAGTGCGCCAGCCGATCCACGCCGTGTACTACCGCAACACGGCGGTCTCGGCGCGGATCAGCTCGTTCCTCGATCACCTGGCCGAGGCCATGGTGGGCACCCCCTACGTCCGGTAGTGGGGGGGGGGCGGGGGGCGGGTGGGGGGGCGAGGTGGCGAAAGTGGGGGGGCCCGCGGCCGGG
>NZ_JBDJKZ010000013.1:0-116143 GCF_039673115.1 Stenotrophomonas sp. TWI1183 | reverse complement strand
CGCGAACCCGACGACAGGCGCTGGATGGTGGTGGCCAGGGAGCTGCCGCTGGTGCTCAGGTTACGCTGAGCATTCAACGACATCGTATTGGTGTTGATGACTTGTGCCATGAGGAAGGGTCCTTGAGCAGTTGCACGTGAGTTGGGTTAGCCGCCCCTGACGTGCTTCAGGGGCGTCGCATGTCAGCGCTGCAACAGGCTGAGCACGTTCTGGGGTACCTGGTTGGCCTGGGCCAGCATCGCGGTGCCGGCCTGCTGCAGGATCTGGGTACGGGTCAGTTCCGCGGTTTCCTTGGCGAAGTCCGTGTCGCGGATGCGGCTACGGGAGGCCGACAGGTTCTCGGAGGAGGTCTGCAGATTGGCCACGACCGAGGTGAAGCGGTTCTGGATCGCGCCGAGGTCGGCGCGGACGCTGTTGACCGATTCCAAGGCCTTGTCGACGATTTCCAGGGCCTGCTGCGCGCCCTCGGCAGTGGTGACGTCCAGGTCCTTGACGAAGCTGCTGGTCACGCCGGTGAGGGTGCCGCCATCCGGATCCGCGGTATTCAGGCCTACGTTGGTCAAGTCTCCCACCGGAGCCGGGACCGGATCCGTCGAGGTGGAGACCGGGCCGGCCGCGTCCAGCGCGAAACTCTGCCCGGCCTTGACCGAGGTCAGGCTGATCACGCCGTTGTCGACCTTCGCCATGACGCCGGTTTCGCCCAGCTTGCCGTTGATCGCGGCGGCCGTGGCCGCGGTGATCGATTCGCCGGCCTTGACCGTGATGTCGCCGATGTTGATCGGGGTCGCGGTGCCACCGTCAGCGGTGACGACGACCTGCAGCTGCGAGAACACAGAGTCAGCCGTTGCCTTGTCGCCGGCAGCCAGGCTGGTGCCTTCATAGACATTGGCGAAGCTGGCGGCGCCGAGCGAGTCTGCCTTGGCATTGACCACGCTGTTGATGGCGATCGCCTGACCGGCATTGGCGCCGACCTGGAACAGCTGGCTGGTGAAGCTGCCGTCCAGCAGCTTGGTCCCGTTGAAGTCCGCCTGCTTGGCGACGCGGTCGATTTCGCTGACCAGCTGGGTGACTTCCGCCTGCAGGGCCTTGCGATCGCTGGTGGAATTGGTGGCGTTTGACGCCTGCACGGCCAGTTCGCGGATACGCTGCAGGTTGTTGCCGACTTCGTTCAACGAACCTTCGGCGACCTGGGCCAGCGAGATACCGTCGTTTGCGTTGCGGATCGCGACATCGGTGCCGCGGATCTGGGTGCCGAAGCGCTCGGAAATCGCCAGGCCGGCGGCGTCGTCTTTTGCGCTGTTGATGCGCAGGCCCGACGACAGGCGCTGGATGGTGGTAGCGAGCGAGCTGCCGCTGGTGCTCAGGTTGCGCTGAGCGTTGAGCGACATCGTATTGGTGTTGATTACCTGTGCCATGGGTCGTCTCCCTTATTGGAATCCCGGTGGTGAATGGAACGAAGCGCCGCCGTTTATTTGTTTTTGGCTGTGTGCTTCGCTGTTGCCAAATCAATAACGGCGCTTTGTCAACAACCTTTAGGCGGAGATTCACGCGGATTTGCAGGGGCGGGGGAGGCGCCTGGCTTTCATGGGCCGCAGCGGGGCCGGGCGGGGCGTTCGGCCGCCGCAGGCCTGGAAATGCAGGGCAGGTCTCCCGCGGAGACCTGTGCCAAGGGCGTCCCGGCAGTGACACGGGACGCCGGGCAGGCGGCGCGCCCGCCCCAGAACGAAAAAGGCCGCGATGCTCAAAGCATCGCGGCCTTCAGGCCAACCCAAGGTTTTCGGCGGGTCAGCGGATCATGTTGAACAGCGACATCGACTGCATCTGCGAGAACAGGGTCTGGGCCGCCTGCAGGGCGGTCTTCTCCAGCTGGTACTGGCTCAGTGCGTCCGCGTAGTCCAGGTCGCGCATCTGCGAGAGCGTGGTCTTGAGCGTGACCACGTTCGATTCGCGCATGTCGGACGCGTTGTCCAGCGCCTTGAGCTGGGCGCCGCCGGCGGCGCGTGAGTCGATCATGCGCTCCGAGGCACGGGCCACGTCGCGCAGGCCGCTCTGCAGGAGGTTCTGCTGGGCCGCCTGCTGGGCGGGGGTGCCGGTATCCATCTTCAGTGCGCCGATCAGTGAATCCAGCGTGCCGAAGATGTCGCGGCTGGCGGCCGGGCTGACCTCGAAGGTGTCGCCCGCCGCCGGCGCACCGTCGATATGCAGGCGCACGCCGTTGACCACCACGTCGTCGCCGGCTTTCAGGGTGCCGCTGGACACCACGTTGCCGCCGGCATCGAGCAGGTCGTAGGCGTCGGCGGCGGTGAAGCGCACGCTGAAACCCTCGCCGTTCCAGCTGCCGTCGCTGTCGCGGGTGACGTTGGTCAGCACGCCGCTGCCGGTGTTGCCGGTGCCGGCCTTGCCGTCCACATGCCCGTCGCCGGTGACGATGCGCATGAAGATCTCGCTGCCGGGCAGGGCATCCTGCACGTAGGTGTCCGGACCGACTTCGACCTGGCGCTGGTTCTGGTCGCCGTTGTAGACGACGCGACCATCGACCTGGCTGAACGGCGGGCTGCCATCATCCGTACCACCGAACAGATAGCGGCCGGTGCCGTCGGTACTGTTGGCCACCGCGAGCAGATTGCCGCGGATCGCCTCGATTTCCGTGACCAGGGACTGCTTGTCGGCCGCAGCCAGGCCGGGGTTGTTGGCGTAGATGGTCAGCTCGGTGATGCGGCCCATCATGTCGCCGACCTGGGCCAGCGCGTTTTCCTGCAGGCCGAGCCGGTTCTGCACGTTGCCGGCGTTGAGCTGCATGCGGTCCAGCGAGGCCAGGGTGCGGTCCAGCCCCACTGCGCTGCCGGCCGAGACCGGATCGTCCTTGGCCGAGACGATCTTGCTGCCGGTGGCGATCTGGCGCTCGAGGTGGCTCATTTTCGCCTGCGAGGCAAGCATCAGGGACACCGACTGATTGAACATCATGCCGGTGGAAATGCGGTTGTTCATCGCGAGACGGCTCCGAGGATGGTCTGGAACATGTTGTCGGCGGTGGAGATCAGCTGCGAGGCGGCCTGGTAGGCCTGCTGCAGGCGGAGCATGTCCGAGGCCTCTTCATCCAGGTTCACCCCGGAGATCGAGTCGCGCGCGGCCTGGGCCTGGTCGGTGATCACCTGCTGTGCCTGCAGGGAATACTCCGCGGAACGGGCGGCCGCGCCGACCTGAGTGGTCAGGCCGCCCAGGGCGCCACTGAGCGTGACCGTGCCGTCATTGAAGGTCTTGGCCTGCTCGACCTTGGCCAGCAGCAGGGCGTTGCTGTTGTCCGAGGAGCCGGCCGGGGTCGGCCCGATGTTGAAGGTGTCCCCCAGCTTGGGCGCGCCATCCAGGACGAAGCTCCAGCCGTTCGCGGTGATGGTCTGGCCGGCGGTGTAGGTGTTCGGGCCGACCCCGTTGATGGTGTATTCGGTGGCACTGGTGAACACGATCGCCGCCGGATTGCGCAGCGCGGCGTTGTCGGGATCGGTCACCTTGACGCCGGTCAGCTTGCCGCTGCCGGTGTTGGCCATCGCGGCGGTGCCCTTGATCGGGGCGGCCGCGGCGATGCGGGAGATGTCGGTGATCGCCACTTCCATGCTGCCGGCCACGCCTGCGGTGGGCTGCAGCAGGAAGCGGTCATCCTTGGCCGGGGTGCCGCTCATGACCAGCGAGACGCCATTGAGGACCAGCGGGTCGGCCGCGGTGCCGCTGCCGGTCATCGGAATGCTGGCGCCGGTGTCGGCGCGGGTGGCCTGCCACTGGGTGCCATCGAACTTCATCACGATGTTCTGGCCGTCCAGCTTGGAGAGATCACCGAAGCTGGCGCTCATGCTGGCCGTGCCGGTGTTGGCGCTGTTGGCGGTGATGCGCGGATTGCCGATGGTGAAGAAGTCACCGCCCATGTTGCCGTACAGATCCGCGCCCTGGCGGTGGACATCGTTGAAGCTGCTGGCCATGCCGATCGCCAGCTTGCCCAGCTCGGCCTGGGCCGGGGTCAGCACCGTGTCGCGGAACTCCAGCAGGCCGCCGATCTGGCCGCCGAGCGTCTTGCCCTCGATGGTGATCTTCTGGCCCTGGCTTTCCAGCGCCAGCTGCAGCCGCTCGGGCTGGTAGGGGTCGGTCACGGTGGTGACCTTGGAGGCCGTCGTGCCGACCACCAGCGCCTGGCCACCGGCGGTGTAGACGTTCATCAGCCCGCCGTCCTGCATCACCGCGGTGCCGCCGGTGTAGCCGACGAGATTGGCGATCAGCTGGTCGCGGCGGTCGAGCAGGTCCGGTGCGGCGGTCGCCGCATTGCCGCCGATCGCGCCGTTTAGCTGGGCGATTTCCTGGGCCAGCCGGTTGATCTCGGTGGCACCGGCGATCAGGCCGTTGTTGACCTCGCCGTTGAGGTTGTTGAGCTGGGTATTGAGCTGCTGGAAGCGGTTGGCCAGGGTCTTGCCGCTGTCCAGCATGTTCTGCCGGTCGGCGCTGCCGGAGGCATTGGAGGAGAGCCCGCTGACCGAATCGAAGAAGTTCGACCAGACCCCGGCGACGTTGGTGGCTTTGTCCGAGAACATCGCATCGACACGGTCGGCCATGGTGGAGAGCTGCTTCAGGCGCGCCAGTTCGCCGCTGCCATCGAGCAGCCGCGAGATCGCCAGCTGATCGGCGACGCGGCGGACATCGGTGATGCGGGTGCCATTGCCCACGTCGCCGTACCCGTAGTTCTGCGGGTCGGCCGTGGCGAAGTCCACCTTCTGCCGGCTGTAACCCGGCGTTTTGATGTTGGCGACGTTATGGCTGGTGGTCGCCAGCGCCCGCTGGAAGGCGAGCAGGGCGCTGGTGCCGGTGGAGAGTACGCTGGACATGGATTACCTCAACGACGGATGACACCCAGCCCGGTCGGGCTGGCGGTGCTGGCAAAAGTGCGGCCCAGGCGCTGGCCGGCATCGCTCACCGCCGCGACGGCGCGCTCGATGGTCGGGCCGCCGGCAATCGCGGCGATCTTGGCTGCGTAGGTCGGGTCGGTGGCATAGCCGGCGCGCTGCAACCCTTGGGCGAAGCTGCGCACGTCGCTGCCGGCCTGCAGGGCATTCTGGTAACGCGGGCTGGTTTTCAGCAGGCGCACGTAGTCGGCGAAGCTCTCGCCCACCGAGTTGTAGGCGCGGAAACTCGCGGTTTCGTTGCGGCGCACGCCGTTGACGTACTCGTGGGTGCCGCTGGTGGCGCGCTCGCCCTGCCAGCCATTGGCCTTGATCCCGAACAGGTTGTGCGAACTGTCGCCACCACTGCGGCGGACCAGCTTGCGGCCCCAGCCGGTTTCCAGTGCGGCCTGGGCGACCAGTGCCTTGGCATCCACGCCCAGTTCGCGCGCGGCCTGCTGGGCGTGACCCCAGATGCTGGCGACGAAGCCGGCCGGGGTATGCGGACCGAGTTCAGCGGCGGCGGTGGAGGCGGCCAGGCTGTCGACCGCACTGGGGCCGGCCGTCGCGGTGCGGTTGACGCCGCTCCAGCGGTCATCGGCCATCGCCCAGTCGGCCGCGGCCGGATCGGTTTCCGCGACCGCCGCGTACGGATCATTGCGGCCGATGGCCTCATGCATCTGGCTGCTTTCCCGGCCGGCAATCAGGTCCAGGGCGCGTTCCATCGGCTGCAGCACGGCGGAAGGCTCACCGCCACCCAGTTGCTGCAGCAGATCGACCTCGCGCGGCACCGACGGCGCGGCGCTGGCCGGCAGCGGCATGGCCGCGGCGGGTGCATTGAGGCGGTAGGCGCGCAGGGCGGCGGCCGGGTTGAGCGTGGTGTCGACTGGCTTGGCCGCGTCGCCTTCGGCGCCGCCCAACTGGCGCGCGATCATGCTCGACAGGCCGAGGCCACGGCCGCGGGTCATCGCGTCGGCGATCTTCTGGTCGTACATCTCGCGGAACATGGTGTTTTCGCCGGGGAACAGCGAATCGCCGAAGCTCGCCTCGCGCATGCTCTTGATCAGCATCTGCGCGAACTGGCCCTCCAGCTGGCGGGCGACCTTGTCGACCTTGGCCGGGCTGTTGGGCTGGGCGGGATTGAGTTCCAGGGCCGGTTGGATGCGCATGTCAGATCACCTCGAGTTCGGCGCTGAGCGCGCCGGCCTGCTTGAGGGCTTCCAGGATGGCGATCAGATCGCCCGGGGCGGCGCCCACGGCATTCACCGCGTGCACGATTTCATCCAGGGTGGTGCCGCCGTTGAACTTGAACATGCGGCTGCCATCGTTGGTCGCGGTGATGGTCGACTGTGGCGTGACCGCCGTCTGGCCGCCGCTGAACGCACCCGGCTGGCTGACGTTGAGGTTCTCGTTGATGGTCACCGTCAGCGAGCCATGCGAGATCGCGGCCGCGCCGACGCGCACCTGCGAACCGATGACCACCGTGCCGGTCCGCGAATTGACCACCACCTTGGCCGGCGCGCTGCCGGGCGTGAGTTCCAGGTTTTCGATACGGGCCAGCAGACCGATGCGGGCGCCCGGATCGGACGGCGACTGCACCGACACGGTGACGCCATCGATGGCGCGCGCAGCGCCGTCGCCAAAAGCATTGTTCAACGCCGCCACCATCCGCGAGACCGTGGTGAAGTCGTTCTTGTGCAGGTTCAGGGTGATGTCGCCGCCGCCGCTGAACACATCCGGCAGGGCACGCTCCACGGTGGCGCCGTTGGGAATGCGGCCGACGCTGGGCACGTTGACCGAGACCCGCGAGCCATCCTTGCCCTGCACCCCGAAGCCGCCGACGATCAGGTTGCCCTGGGCGATCGCATAGACCTGCCCGTCGGCACCGCGCAGCGGCGCCATCAGCAGCGAGCCACCGCGCAGCGAGACCGCGTTGCCCACCGATGAGACGGTGATGTCGATCGGCTGGCCCGGCTTGGCGAAGGGCGGCAGTTCGGCGTGGATGGCCACGGCCGCCACGTTCTTCAGCTGTGGATTGACGTTGGCCGGCACGTTGACGCCCAGTTCGCCGAGCAGGTTCTTCAGGCTCTGCACGGTGAAGGGCGCCTGGCTGGTGCGGTCGCCGCTGCCATCCAGGCCGACCACCAGGCCGTACCCGACCAGCGCGTTGCCGCGCACGCCGCCGACCTGGGCGAGATCCTTGATGCGCTCGGCGGAAGCAGGCGCAGCCAGCGCGAACACGGCCAGCAGCGCCAGCACCGCCCGCGTCGTGTTGTAGCGCGACACCATGCGTCGCTGCCCGAACAGGGAGAGGAAGAAAGTCATGTCAGGCTCAGTACGGCGACAACGCCGAGTTGAAGAAGCGGCTCAACCAGCCCATCGCATTGGATTGGGCGATCGCGCCGCGGCCGCCGTAGACGATGCGGGCATCGGCAACACGGCTGGAGGGAATGGTGTTGTCCGGGAAGATGTCCGCCGCACGCACGATGCCCTGCACCTGCACCAGCTCATCGCCACGGTTCAGGCGCAGGTTCTTGGCGCCCTGCACGACGAGGTTGCCGTTGGGCAGGCGCTGGATCACGGTGACGGTCACGCTGCCCTGCAGGCGGTTGCTCTGCGCGCTGGTGCCCTTGCCGGTGAAATCGCGCGAACCGGCGGCGCTGGCGCTGAGGATGTCCTTGCCGCCCAGCGTCACCGGTGCACCGAAGATCGTCGGCGTGCCGATGCTCAGCTCCGACTCTTTCGAGGTGGAGGTGTTGGCGGTGGTCTGCGCGGTGGTGTTCTCGGTCAGGGTGATCGTGAGCAGGTCACCGACATCGCGTGCGCGACGGTCCGAGTACAGCTGCAGGCCCGGGCCGGCGGCGTAGATCGCGCCGGCCGTGGCCTGGGCCGACGGCGGCATGACCGGTTCGACCGGGGCCATGGCCGGGTAGGGACGCACATCGCCGGCGATCACGCAGCCACTCAAGGTGGCGACGATGACGGCGGCGGCGAGCAGGCGGAGGGTAGGGGCAAGACGCGACATGGCAGGTTCCCGGGTCGACCGATCAGACGTTCTGGTTGAGATAGCCGAGCATCGCGTCGGTGGTGGAGATCGCCTTGGCGTTCATTTCGTAGGCGCGCTGGGTTTCGATCATCGAGACCAGCTCTTCCACCACGTTGACGTTGCTGCCTTCCAGCGCGCCCTGCACCACGGTGCCCAGGCCGTTGAGGCCGGGATTGCCGTTCTGCGCGGGGCCGGAGGCGGTGGTTTCCAGGAACAGGTTTTCACCACGGGCCTGCAGGCCGGCCGGATTGACGAAGTCGGTCAGGGTCAACGCGCCGATTTCCACCGAGGCGGCGTCATCGGCCATCTTCACACTGATGGTGCCGTCGGTGCCGATGGTGAGCGACTGGGCGCCTTCGGGAATCTGGATGCCCGGCTGCACCGGGTAGCCGCTGTTGGTGACCAGCTCGCCATCCTGGTTGCGCTGGAACGAGCCATCGCGCGTGTACGCCGAGGAACCGTCCGGCATCTGTACTTCAAAGAAGCCGCGGCCATTGACCATCACATCCAGCGCGCGGCCGGTCTGCTGCTGGCTGCCCTGCTCGAAATTCTTGGAGGTGGCCACCACGCGCACACCGGTACCCAGCTGCAGGCCCGAGGGAAGCTGGGTCTGCGCCGACGAGGCACCGCCCGGCTGACGGACCTGCTGGTACAGCAGGTCTTCGAAGCTGGCACGGTCCTGCTTGAAACCGGTGGTGTTGGTGTTGGCGAGGTTGTTGGAAACCACCGACATGCGCGTCTGCTGCGCATCCAGTCCGGTCTTGGCGATCCACAATGCCTGGTTCATGGCGTCATTCCTGTGTTGTAGCGGATGGCCGCGTGGTGCGGCCCTTGCGAAGGGCAATGCATGGCGCGTGCCACAACTGCGCCGGGATTACGTCACCGGGGCGATCAGCTGCCGAGGCGCAGCAGACTGTTGGCGCTGCGGGCGTTGTCGTCGCCGTGCTTGATCACCTTCACCTGCATTTCGTACTGGCGCTGCAGCTGGATCATCTGCACCAGCGCACCGGCCGCATCGACGTTGCTGCCTTCCAGCTGGCCGCTTTCCAGCGACTTGCCCTGGGCCTGCACGAACGCCTGCTGCGGGTCGGTGTTGCGCATCAGCCCGTCCAGGCCGCGCTCCAGCCGCGCATCCTCGGCCTGCACCACGCGGATGCGGCCGATGTTGGCCATCGTCTGCGGGCCTTCGCCCAGCGGAATGATCGAGATCGTGCCGTCGTTGCCGATGTCCATCGCCTGGTGAGGCGGGATCGCGATCGGGTTGCTGTTCTCATCCAGGACCGGATGGCCGCCGGCCGTCACCAGCTGGCCATTGGGCGTGATCGAGAGGGCCGCACCGCGGGTATACGCCTCGCCGGCATTGGCGCCGGGCGCCTGCACGGCCAGCCAGTTGCCGGCCTGCAGGGACAGATCCAGCGGGTTGCCGGTGATCTGCTGGGCGCCCATGCGCCGGTTGAAGCCGGCGTCCACGTGCAGGGCATCCACGCGCGAGGCGTAGCCGGTCCCCTTGATCGGGAAGGCTTCGGTATTGGCGAGCGCCTCCTTGAAGCCGGGGGTGTCGGTGTTGGCCAGGTTGTGCGACAGCGTGCCCTGCGCCTGCAGGGACGCACGTGCACCGGTCATCGCGACGTAGAGTGCCTTGTCCATCGGTGTTTTCCCGTGTTGCGGTCAGTGGCTCATCAACGCAGGTTGATGATGGTCTGGGTGATCTGGTCCTGCGTGGAGACCATCTGCGAGTTGGCCTGGAAGTTGCGCTGGGCGGTGATCATGTTGACCAGCTGCTCGGTCAGGTCGACCGTCGAGGCTTCCAGCGAACCGGCCTGGATCTTGCCCAGGTTGGAGCTGTCCGGCGAACCGGTGCGCGGCGTGCCGGAGGCGAAGCTCTCCGTCCACAGGTTGTTGCCCTTGGCTTCCAGGCCCTGCGCGTTGTTGAAGGTGGTCAGTGCGACCTGGCCCAGCGGCTTGTCGTCGCCGTTGGAGTAGCGCGCGTAGACGATGCCTTCTTCGGAGACGGTGATCTCGTTGAGCTTGCCCGCCGCGTAGCCGTCCTGCTGGGTGTTGCGCAGCGCGAACTTCTCCCCGTACTGGGTCGAGCCACTCAGATTCAGCGACATCGACAGCACGCCGGCGCCGGTGGTCGGGGTGAACGGGTCCATCACGATCTGGCCGTTGGCCGGGCTGGTCAGAGCGCCGCCGTCGGAGAACTGCAGCGTGGTCGGGGTACCGGCCGCCTTGCCGTCCACATAGTTGTAGACCTGCCACTCGTTCGGGTTTCCGGTCTTCACGAAGTAGGAGGTCTGGGTGTGGCTCACGCCCAGCGAGTCATACACGGTGATGCCGCCGGTGGAGTGGTTGTAGCTGTTGGAATCGGTCGGGTCGAAGGTGTCGACCGTCGGTTCCTTGGCGTTGGCCGGCAGGGTGAAGCTGACATCGACCTTGCCGGTCTGCTTGGGCGGGCTGTCGGTGGTCAGCAGCTGCAGGTCGGTCAGGCGGCCGGCATCGAAGTTGGTGCCGTCGGCGTTGGGCGCGAACACCTGCAGGCGCGCACCCTGCGGGTTGGTCACATAACCGGCCTGGTCGGTCTGGAAGTTGCCGGCACGCGAGTACACGCGCGAGCCGTTCATGTTCAGGGTGAAGAAGCCCTCACCGGAAATGGCCATGTCCAGGCTGCGCCCGGTCTGTTCGTTGTTGCCCTGCGAGAACTGCTGGGCGACGTTGGTCAGACGCACGCCCGAGCCGACCGCATTCTTGGACAGGCCGTAGCTGGTGGCCGAGAACAGATCGGCGAACTCGGCGCGCGACTGCTTGAAGCCGGTGGTGTTGACGTTGGCGATGTTGTTCGCGGTGACGCTCAGATCGGCATTGGCTGCGTTGATGCCGGACAACGAGACGTTGAAGCCCATGGGATGCTCCTGTGGATGCGGGTGGGGCGGCTCAGCTGATGCGGAGCACGTAGTCGATCGGGGCCGTGCCCAGACCCTTGAGGTTGAGGTACAGGCCGTCCGTGCCGACCGTGACGCTCTCCACCGGGGCCTGCACGTAGGTGTTGAGCTTGGTCTTGGTGCCGGCGGTATCGGTGTGCGAGGCCGCGATGGTGTAGGTGCCTTCTGCCATGCGGTTGCCGTTGGCATCCTTGCCGTCCCAGTCGAAGGAGACTTCGCCGGAGGCCTTGGCTTCGACGCTGATCTGGTTGACCTTGACGCCGTTGGCGTCGGTGATGTCCACCGTCACGAAGCCGGCGCCGGGCGCGGCGACCATGCCGGTGACATCGCCTTCCTTCTCCAGCGCGAGCTTCTCCGACGGCACCAGCACTTCGTGGCCGACCAGGGCCGCGCCGCGCAGGATCTGGTCGCTGGACATCGAATCCTGGAAGCCCTTGACCGTGTTGTTGAGGTCGGTGATGCCCTGGACCTGCGACAGCTGCGCCATCTGCGCGACCATCTGGGTGTTGTCCATCGGCTTGAGCGGATCCTGGTGGCGCAGCTGCTCGGTCATCAGGCGCATGAAATCGGCCTGGTCCAGGGTGCTCTTCTTCTTGCTGGTATCGCTGTTGGGTGCGTTCAGGCCCAGCGCGGTGTAGATGTCGCTGCTGTTCTGGCCAACGCCGTTGGTGCTGCTCATGGGAGTGGATTCCTGCGGTAAGAGGGTCAGCGACCCATGGTCAGCGTGGCCAGCGCCAGTTCCTTGGCGGTGGTCAGCATTTCCACGCCCGCCTGGTAATTGCGCGAGGTCGAGATCAGGTTGACCATCTGCGCGACCGGGTCCACGTCGGGCTGGTAGATGTAGCCGTCGGCATCGGCCAGCGGGTGGCCGGGCTCGTAGCGCTGGATCGGCGCGGCGTTGCTCTGGCTGATCTCCTTGACCTGCACCGTGGTGATGTTCGGGTCGGTGCGGCTGGTCACCGACTGGAAGATCGGCTCCAGCGGCTTGTAGACCGCATCGGCCGAGCCGGCGACGGTGTCGGCGTTGGAGAGGTTGGAGGCGATGGTGCTCATGCGCACGGACTGCGCCTGCAGCGCGGAGCCGGCGATATCGAAGATGGGCAGGTTGCTCATGGCTTATTGCCCCGTGATCGCGGTGAGCATGGAGCGCACCTTGGATTCGACGAAGCTCAGCGAAGCGCGGTATTCCAGCGCGGCGCGGCCGTAGGCGGCACGTTCGGCATCCGGGTCGACGGTGTTGCCGTCGATGCTCGGCTGCACGCCGTCCTTGGCGATCTGGAACGGGTTCAACCCGCCGCCGATCTCATAGTGCTTCTCGCTGGTGGTCTTCATCAGACCATTGGCATCCAGTCCCTGGGCATTGCGCAGGGCGGCATCGAAGTCCAGGTCCTGGGCCTTGTACCCGGGGGTGTCGGCATTGCTCAGGTTGCTGGCGATCAGCTTCATCCGCTGCTCGCGCAACGGCATGGCCTGGGCATGGACACCCAGATAGTTCGAAATCAGATTGGGCATGACGCACTCCCACGGGACGATGCCTGGGGCAGTGCAAGCGGCGTGCCAGAGGGGCGGCGGGCCGGTCCGCGGCGGCGTGTTACGCCGCCATCGCCACCTTGCGCAGGCGGTCCAGCAGGAAGTCCGCCAGCTCATGCGGGGAGTACTTGGCCACGAAGGCGTTCGCCCCGACCCGCTCGACCATCGCGTTGTTGAACACGCCCGACAGGGAGGTGTGCAGCAGCACGTACAGGCCGGCCAGGCCCGGGTGACGCCGGATTTCCGTCGTCAGGGTGTAGCCATCCATCGCCGGCATCTCGATATCGGAGATGACCATGGCGTAGCGCTCGGCGGGGTTTTCGCCCGACGCGTGGATCTGCAGCAGATGGTCCAGCGCCTGCTTGCCGTCCGAGAGCAGGGTCGCCCCGACCCCCAGCTGGTCGAGCACGCTGCGGATCTGCTGGCGGGCCACGCGCGAGTCGTCCACTACCAGCACCTGCATCGGCGGGGCATCGGCGGGCAGGGCCATGGAGGGGTCCAGCACCGCCTCGCCGCGGATCTCGGCGATGTCGGCCAGCACGCTTTCCACGTCGATCACCTGGATCAGCTCGCCCTGGAAGCGGGTGACGGCGGTCAGGTAGCTCGATTCAGCGCCCAGTTCCGGCGGCGGGTGGATGTCCTCCACCGCGATGTTGACGATGCGTTCCACACCGCTGACCAGGAATCCCTGGATCGAGCGGTTGAACTCGGTCACCACCAGATAGCCCGGCGCCTTGTCGGCATCGGGCTCACGCTCGGGGTGGCCGATCGCCAGGCCCAGGTCCAGCACCGGCACCGAACGGCCACGTACATCGGCCACACCGGCGAACTGGCTGGGCAGCCCGGGGACCTGGAACAGGCCCGGACGGCGCAGGACTTCCTGCACCTTGAAGACATTCACGCCAAAAAGCTGACGTCCACCCAGCCGGAACAGCAGCAGGGCCAGACGATTGTGGCCGGCCAGTCGCGTACGCTGGTCGATGCGGTTGAGCAGGTCATGGGACATGGGCTTGGTATCGGCGGCGGCGGCGATGACTTGAGCGCGGCGTGCACGCCGGTTCGGCATGGGGCTTGCATCGTGCTGCGCATGTTCCTTGCCCCTGGAGTGCCCATGCGTTCTCTTGTCTTTGCCGCGCTGCTGCTGGCGGCACCCGCCTGGGCGGCCGGTGGCTGGCAGCCGGTGGACAGCATCCGCCAGGCGGCGCTGGGCACCTTGCCGGCCGGCAGTGAAGGTGACACCACGCTGGACTCGGCCCTGCGCCTGCCGGCCTGTGGCCAGCCGCTGGCGGCGCAGCCGACCGGCACCAGCACCGTGGAGGTCAGCTGCC
This sequence comes from Stenotrophomonas sp. TWI1183, assembly GCF_039673115.1. NCBI lineage: Bacteria > Pseudomonadati > Pseudomonadota > Gammaproteobacteria > Lysobacterales > Lysobacteraceae > Stenotrophomonas > Stenotrophomonas sp. TWI1183. The sequence goes on along the minus strand of NZ_JBDJKZ010000013.1, from coordinate 102,378 downwards.
CCGATGCGGGCGGCTGGCGCCTGTTCGTGCCGGTAAAGGTGCGCCGCAACCAGACCGTGCTCATTCTCAACCGGGGCGTCGCCGCTGGAGAAACCCTGTCGGCGGCCGATATCACTACCGGCCAGCGTGATGCGGCCCGGATCGCCGGTGCTGCGTTGGCCGATCCGGCCGCCGCCGTCGGCCGCGTGGCACGCAGGACCCTGAGCGCCGGCAGCCTGCTCTCGGCCAATGACCTGGTCGCGCAGCGGCTGGTGCGCCGGGGCGACAGTGTCGCGCTGGTGTCGCGGCGGGGCGGGGTGGAGGTCCGGGTCGCCGGCCGCGCCATGGCCGATGCCGGCGAGAACGAGCGGGTCTCGGTCGAGAACCTTTCCTCGCGCAAGATCGTGCAGGGCACCGTCGCGGCCAGCGGTGACGTTTTAGTGACGCGCTGAACACGAGTGTGAATACGGGCCAGATTTCCCGTAAAACCTGCAATATTCCCCTAAAGATGGCGCCCGACCGGCCGTTATCCCTTGTGAACCGCATTCCCAGGACAACTCCATGAGCCAGAAAATCGACGGCAACCTGCAGGCCACCGCCCATCTGCGCAGCGTCGCTCCGGGCACCAAGCCGAGCGTCAGCACCGATGCACCGGCCCGCCCGGTGGAAGCCGCTGACAGCCTGCGCCTGACCGGCGAAGCCACCAGCCTGCAGGCGATGCAGCGCGAACTGTCCACCGCCCCGGCGATCGACGCGGCCCGTGTCCAGGCCGTGCGCGATTCGCTGCAGAACGGCACCTACAAGATCAACCCCGACGCGATCGCGTCGCGCATGCTTGAGCTGGACCAGCAGCTGCAGGGATGAAGCTGGCGATGAGCGAGCCGCTGCAGCGCCTCAGCGATGCCCTGGACGTCGAACGCCAGGCATTGGTCGAGCATGACGTGCAGGCCCTGATCCGCGCGACCGGCGCCAAGCTGGAGGCCCTGCGGGCCCTCGAGGCGGCCCTGCCGCTCGGCCAGGCCGAGCGCGTGCAGGAGCTGGCCGAGCGCAACCGCGCCAACGGTGTGCTGCTCTCGCGGCGCCGCCGCGAGGTCAACTGGGCGCTGCGCCAGCTCGGTCGCAGCGAAGATGCGGCGGCGTACGATGCCAAGGGCCAGTCGCACACGCTCAACACCCGGCGGCCGCTCGCGGTCGCCTGATCTCCCCCGTCTGGCGGCCCCGGGCTGCCTATGTGAACGTCACCGCGTATATTGAGCGCCTGTTTCCTGCTGCCTCGATGTGACCGTGACCGTAACTTCCGCCCTTGTCACCGCGCCGTTGCCTCCGCATCCGGTCCTGCTTGCCCTGTTTGAACGGATCAAGGAGGGCGTGCTGCTGTTCCGCGAGGATGGCAGCGTGGCCCTGGCCAACGCCGCGGTCAGCGAAATCCTCGGCCAGGACGAACGCGACGCCGAGCTGACCCCGGCGCAATGGCTGCGCCAACTACTGCCGCCCGACGCGCTGGAACAGGCGCGCCTCAACGGCCACTGGAACGGCAGCCTGCCGGTTGGCGAGCGGATGGTCATCGCGCATGTCTACCATCACGACGATGGCGGCCAGCGGCATTACCTGGCGCTGTTCCGGCGCATCGAAGGCCAGGAAGACTACGAGCGCGAGCTGCAGCAGCGCCATGCCGAGCTGCGCCAGGCCTACCTGCGCCTCAACGGCACCCAGGAAAAACTGCTGCAGTCGGAGAAAATGGCCTCGATCGGCCAGCTCGCCGCCGGCGTGGCGCACGAGATCAACAACCCGATCGGTTACGTGCACTCCAACCTGGGCAGCCTGCAGGAGTACCTGCGCAGCCTGTTCACCGTGATCGAAGCCTACGAGCGGGCCCTGCGTGCGCCGGACCCGAAGGCGCTGATCCCGGAAATCGACGACATCCGCCAGCGCTTCGACATCGACTTCATCAGCCGCGATCTGCCGCAGCTGATGGCCGAATCGCGCGAGGGCATCGAGCGGGTGACGCGCATCGTGCGCGACCTGAAGGACTTCTCGTATTCCGGCCGCGATGAGTCGTGGAAGCTGGTCGACCTGCATGCGGGCCTGGAATCCACGATCAACATCATCTGGAACGAGCTCAAGTACAAGGTGACCCTGCACCGCGAGTTCGGCCAACTGCCACTGGTGGAGTGCCTGCCGTCCGAGTTGAACCAGGTCTACATGAACCTGCTGCTCAACGCCGGCCACGCCATCGCCGATCGCGGCACGATCAACGTGCGCACCGGGGTGGACGGCGACACGGTCTGGGTGGAGTTCGAAGATACCGGCGGCGGCATCTCGCCGGACCTGCGCCAGCGCATCTTCGATCCGTTCTTCACCACCAAGCCGGTCGGCAGCGGCACCGGCCTGGGCCTGTCGATCTCCTACAGCATCATCAACAAGCACCACGGCCGCATCGACCTGGACAGCACGCCGGGCGTGGGTTCACGGTTCCGGCTGGTGCTGCCGATCAAGCAGCCGCGCTGATCGGACACGGGTCGTGCCGGCCGCTGGCCGGCTCCTCGCAGACATCAGCTATCCCTTGGACCCGGGCGCGGCCCGCCGCGGCGCCGCCCCCCCCCCACCCTCTCTCCCCCGGGGGCGCCGCCCTCGGCCCGGCACTACCGGGCCGCGCGCCTTTCAGTCGGCGGTCGGCGCGGCCGCCACCGGGGCGGTGTTGGCACGCCGCTGTTCTTCATGCGTGCGGAACGCCTGGTGGATGTGCTTGCGCAGTTCGTCGTCGTTCCACGGCTTGGTCAGGAAGCGATAGATCGCGCCGCGGTTGATCGCGTCGGTCACCGTGTTGAGGTCGGTGTAGCCGGACAGCACCAGCCGGATCGTATCCGGATAGAGCATCTTCACCCGGCCCAGGAACTCGGTGCCGCTCATGTCGCTCATGCGCTGGTCGGACAGGATCACCTGCACGTCGTTGATCGCCAGCAGGTCGAACGCATCGCGCACGTTGCCCGCGGCCAGGATCCGGTAGCCATCGCGACGGAACAGGCGTACCAGTGAGCGCAGCACGTTCTCTTCGTCGTCCAGCAGCAGCAGCGTCCGGTCCGGACGCGTCTCGGCGAAGGCCTCCGGGCGCAGGTAGCGCCGGCGCAGGGTCATGCCGGCCGCATCGGCCGACATCGGTTCACCGAACAGATAGCCCTGGAACACGTCGCAGTCGTTGCGTCGCAGGAAGCCGAGCTGCGCCTGCGATTCGACGCCGTTGGCGATCACCGTCATGCCCAGCTGGTGGCCCATGGCGATGATCGCGCGCGCGATCGCGGCCTCGCGGTTGCCGGCCGGCGCGCTCTTGATGAAGCTGCGGTCGATCTTGAGCTTGTCCACCGGATAGCGGACCAGCGCGCTGAGGCTGGAATCGCCGGTACCGAAATTGTCCAGGCTCAGGCTGATGCCTTCATTGCGCAGGTTGACCAGGGTTTCGTGGACGAAGTTGACGTTGTTGGTCAGCGCGCTTTCATTGATCTCCAGCGTCAGCATCTGCGCCGGGACGCCGGCGGCCTGCATCAGCGACATCACCTCGGCGAAGAAGTTGGGCCGCAGCAGCTGCAGGGTGGAGACGTTGACCGCGATGGTGAAGTCATCGAAGCCCTGGTCGCGCCACAGCTTGGCCTGCTTGAGCGCGCCTTCCAGCACCCAGGTGCCGATCTGCACGATGATGCCGAGGCGTTCGGCGGTGCGCATGAAGCGCTCCGGCACCAGCATGCCGAGGGTCGGGGACTGCCAGCGCAGCAGCGCCTCCATGCCGACCACGTGTCCGTCGCGGGCACTGACCAGCGGCTGGTAGCGCAGCTTGAGCTCGCCATTGGGAATGGCGTCGACAATCTGGCGCGCGATGATGCTCTCGCTGTGCGCGCTGGAGGGCGTGTCCACCGCATGGATGCGCACCGCATTGCCGCCTTCGCGGGCCGCCTGGTACAGCGCGTCCTCGGCATGGTCGAGCAGGCGCGACACCCCGGTGGCATGCTCAGGGCACAGGCTCACGCCCAGCTTGCCGGTCATGAACAGCGTGTACGGCAGCACCGAGAGCGGCAGCTCCAGCTGCTGGCGGATCTCCTCGGCCAGGTCTTCCGGCAGCGGCATGTCGGCCGTGCGCGGTACCGCCAGCAGGAACTCGTCGCTGCCGTGCCGCCACAGCTTGCCGCGGCCGCGCAGGTGGTGCTGCAGCCGCTGGGCGACCAGCACCAGTGCCTGGTCACCGACCTCGGCGCTCATGTTCTCGTTGACCGAGGCGAAGTGGTCGATATCCACGTGCATCAGCATCAGCGGCGTGCCGCCCGAGGCGGCCTCGGTCACCATTGCCTGCAGTTCGGGATTGCCGGCGCCCAGGCGGGGCGGGGCATCTTCGATGCTGACCAGGGGCAGAGAAGGGTTCCACATGAGCTCAGTGTTCCAGTGCGTCGTGAGCCGTCGCGCCGGTGGCGCGGTACGGCAGGTAAAGGTCGATCAGGGTACCGGCACCGTGCGCCGATTCGATGCGCAGCGTGCCACCCACGCTCTGCGCGCGCTCGCGCATCACGATCAGGCCCAGCCCGCGCGGGCCGTCCGGGTCGAAGCCCTCGCCGTCGTCGCGCACCTGCAGATGCAGGCCGTGGTCGTCGACATCGCGCAGGTGCAGGTTGACCTGGCTGGCGCGTGCGTGGCGCAGTACGTTGGTGAGGCTTTCCTGGGCGATGCGGAAGCAGGCCTGTTCGATGTCGCCGGCCGGCCGCCGCGGGAGCGACTGGATATCCGGCAGCAGCTCGATCGCCGCCGAGCGGAACAGCACGCCAGCCTGCCAGCGCAGTGCCGCTTCCAGGCCCAGCGCGTCCAGCTGCGGTGGGCGCAGCAGGGTGGAGATGTCGCGCAGCTTGCCGACGGTCGCGTCGGCCAACTGGATGATCTGGGCCAGGTCCTCGTCGCGGCGGGCGGCATCCTGCTCGTCCTGCGCGGCATACGCGGACAGTTTCATCGCGGTGATCGCCTGGCCGATGTCGTCGTGCAGATCGCGGGAGATGGCCCGGCGCTCGTCTTCCTGCAGCGAGAACAACCGCCCGGCCATGGCCTGCAGCTCGCGGTTGCTGGTTTCCAGCGCCTCGCGGATGCGCTCGGGCTCGCTGAGGTCGCGCACGATCAGCAGCTTGCAGTCGCGCCCGCCGTAGCGTACGTCGCCGACTGCCAGCCCAGCCTGGAAGGCGTGGCCGTTGAAGCGCCGCATGCCGATCACCTCGCCCGCGCCCGCGCTCTGCGGCGGCAACTGCGCGAACAGCTGGGCGCGCACGCGGGGCAGGTCATCGGCGGTGACCAGCGCAGCCAGGGGCTCGCCCAGCAATGTGTTGTGGCCGTAGCCGAACTGGGTGGCCGCGCACGCGTTGGCATACAGCACGTGTTCTTCGGACAGGATCACCACGCCGTCGGGCAGCACCCGTACCAGCTCGCGGAACTGTTCTTCGCGCTCGCGCAGCAGGCGCCGCGACTGCTCGCGCTCGGTGACGTCCTGCAGCGTGCCCAGCACGCGCGGGCGCCCGGCATCATCCTGGCCGCTCTCGGCGCGCAGGTGCACCATCAGGGCGCGCCCGTCCATCGCCAGCAGCGGCAGCAGCACATCGATCTGCACCGGCTCGCCGGAGCTCATCTCCTGCAGCAGCTGTTCGCTGAGCGCCGCCGTGGCCGGGTCGGCCGGGACCAGCAGCTCGTCGAAGCGGTGCCAGCGCCGGGCCTCGGGCGGGCGCCGGCCGAGCAGGCGATAGACCTGGTTGGCGTAGCGGCCCAGGCCCGTGGTCGGGTCGATTTCCCAGGCACCGATGCGCGCCATTTCGTGCGCTTCCTCGACCCGGGCCAAGGCCTGGTCGCGACGCAGCAGGGCCTGGTCTTCGCGGGTACGGTCGATCGCGATCAGCAGGCGCGCGCGGCGGCCGCCGTAATCGATGAAGTTGCTGCGCATCTCCATGCGCCGTGTGCTGCCATCGCTCAGGCGCAGATCGGCGGTGATCACGCACAGCTGCTCGGGATGGGCGCGGATCTGCTCCAGCTTGGCCGCGAGCATCGCCTCGTGGCCGGGCGGCCACAACGCGGTGATCGGCATCGCGGTGAAGGCCTCGCGGCTGAAACCGAAGAACCCTGCGGCAGCCGGATTGACGTCCAGGATCGCCAGCGATTCCAGGTCATAGACCAGGATCGGCCCGGGATTGCCCTCGAACATCTGCCGGTGGCGCGTTTCCGAATGCTCCAGCCGCGCGTGGGTATGCAGCACGTGCTGGGCCAGTGGGCGCAGCAGCAGATAGATCAGTGCCGCGCTGGCCACCACGAAGAACGTGCCCTTGAGGGTCTGCCACTGCGCGGCCGTCTGCAGGTCACCGGCCAGCACCTTGACCGCCGCGTCGCTGCACAGGATCCAGACCAGGGCCAGGACCAGATAGGCCACGACCACGCGCCAGCGGTCGCGGCGCAGATCGCGGGCGAGAGGGGGTTCGGCAGCGCGTTCGGAAGGGCCTGGCAAAGGGGTGGACATGGGGCAGGGCGGGGCCAATCGGACAAGGCAAGCGTCATCTTACCTGCCCCGGGTGAGGATGCAGGGCGCGAGGGAACTCAATAATCCGCAGCGCCCGCCGTTAACGATTGCGTTCCCCGGTTGTCGGGTGCGTTATCGGAGTTACAGGGCGTGGACCAAGGGATTATCGCGAGTCTGCTGCAGCACCCATTGGCCTCGGCGCTGGTGATCCTCGACCGTGCCGGTCGTCCGATCGCCGCCAACCCGGCCGCACGCGAGCATGGCCTGCCGGCCACGATTGCTGCATACGGCGAGGTACTGGAAGACCTGCGCCTGCTCGCCGCCGACGGCGGCCTGGTGCCCTGCCAGCTTCCCGGCGGGCCCGGCGGCCGGTTCGATGGCTGGATGCGCGCCGTGCACGATCCGGATGGGCACCTGCTGGCCTTCACCCTGAGCGTGCCCGAGCCGGTCGCCACCTACGCGGGCAGCCGCTGGGAACTGGCGCTGGACCATGCCGGGCATGGCCTGTGGGACTGGGACCTGCCCAGCGACAGCGTGCGCCGCTCTCGACGCTGGGACGGCCAGCCCGTGGAAGACTCCCATGTCCGCGCCGAGGGCGTCAGCGCCCTGCTGGAGAACGTCCACCCGGATGATCAGCCCGCAGTGCGCGTGGCGATGGACGCGCACCTGCGCGGCGAGAGCGACGCCTATACCGCCCAGTTTCGCGCGCGCCACCCGGACGGCGGGTGGCGCTGGGTGCTGGACCGCGGCCGGGTGGTGACCCGCACCGCCGACGGGCAACCGCTGCGCATGGTCGGCACCCATACCGACATCCAGGCCCAGAAGCAGATGGAAGCCCAGCTGCGCGAGCAGCAGGTGCACCTGCGCGAAGCCCAGCGCATCGCGAGCATGGGCAGCTGGTCCTGGGATCCGGAGGCACGCCGGTTCTGGTGGTCGCCCGAGTTCCGGGCGCTGCTGGAGATGGGCGAGGATTCCATGCACGGCCGACGCCACTGGCTGCGGCAGCTGGAGCCGCAATCGCGTGGCCGGCTGCGCGGCGCCTGGCGCCGCATGTGGCGCGATGGCGCGGCGACCACGCTGGAGCTTGAGCTGGTCCGTGGCACCGGCGCGCTGCACCTGCGCGTGTGGATGCAGCCGCTGATCGGCCCGGACGGACGCATCCAGCGCCTGCTGGGCCAGGTCCAGAACATCACCGAACAACACCAGACCGATGCGCTGATCCGCTGGCGCACCGAGCTGCTCAACCGGGTCTCCGCGCTGGGCCGCATCGGCGGCTGCGAGATCGAGGTCGGCACCCGCCACATGCAGTGGACCGAGGAGTGCTACCGCATCCATGGGCTGCGCAAGGAGCCGATCAGCCTGGACCAGGCGCTGGGCCTGTACACCCAGGACTCGCGCGACGCCTTCGAGGCGGCCCTGCTGCGCATCGCCGACGGCGGATTGCCCGAGCAGCTGGACCTGTGCTTCTACCGCCAGTCCGGGCTGCGCATCTGGGTCCAGGTGCTGATCGAACTGGACAGGCGCGACGGCCTGCCGACCCGCTTCGTCGTGTTGTTCCGTGACATCACCCGCGAGCGCGAGGCCAATGAGCGCATCGAACTGCTGGCCCATTACGATCTGCTCACCGGCCTGCCCAACCGGATGCTGCTGCGCGAGCAGACCGCCGACGCCATCGAGGAAGCCCGCGACCGCGGCAGCCCGCTGGCAATGCTGTTCATCGATCTGGACGGCTTCAAGACGATCAACGACACCTTCGGCCACGCCACCGGCGATGCGCTGCTCAAGGCGGCCGCCTCGCGCCTGCACCAGAGCCTGCGCAACAACGATCTGTTCGGCCGCTTCAGTGGCGACGAGTTCATCGTCGTGCTGCGTGACCTGGCAGCACCGGAAGATGCCGGCCACGTAGCACGCAAGCTGATCGCCTCGCTGGCCGAGCCGCTGCACCGCGGCGAGAGCACGCTCAAGGTCGGCGCCAGCGTCGGCATCGCGATGCTCGACGACAGCCGCCAGGATTTCGAATCACTGCTGCGCGCCGCCGATGCGGCGATGTACGCGGCCAAGGAAGCCGGGCGCAATACCTACCAGTATTACAGCCAGGACGCGCTGGCCAAGATCCAGCGCAAGCTGGAGATCGAGCACGCGCTGCTGGGCGCGATCGAACGCGAAGAGTTCACCCTGGCCTACCAACCGCTGCTGCACGCCGAGAACGACCAGCCCCCTGCGATCGAGGCGCTGCTGCGCTGGCATCGTCCCGGCATCGGCTACTGCAGCCCGGCCGAGTTCATTCCGATCGCCGAGAAGTGCGGCGAGATCGTGCGGATCGGCGACTGGGTGCTGGCCGAAGCCTGTCGCCAGGCCGCCGCGTGGGACGCCGCCGGCCTGAAGTTCGACCGCGTGGCGGTCAATGTCTCGGCCGTGCAGCTGCGCGACCGCGGCTTCGCCGAGCGCGTGATCGATATCTGCCACGCCCACGGCTGGCCACCGCAGCGCCTCGAGCTGGAGCTGACCGAATCCGCCCTGATCCGCGACACCGATGTGCTGCGGCATTGCTTCGATGTCCTCGAGCGCCACGGCGTGCCGCTGGCGGTGGACGACTTCGGCACCGGCTTCTCGAACCTGCACTACCTCAACCGCTTCCCTGTCGGCCGCCTGAAGATCGACCGCAGCTTCGTGCAGGGCATGCTGCACGACGCCGGCACCGCCGAAGTCACCCAGGCGATCGTGCACCTGGGCCACGCGCTCGGCATGAAAGTCGTCGCCGAAGGCGTGGAGACCGAGCAGGAAGAGGCGATGCTGCGTCGCCAGGGCTGCGACGAGATCCAGGGCTACCTGTATTCGCGTCCGCTGGCGCCGCGCGATCTGGCGCAGTGGTTGAAGCTCGGTACCCAGGCGCCCTCGCGCGAGAGCTATGTGGCGGTGACGCAAAGCGTGTGAGGATGGCCCGCGTCGCCTCCTGACGGGCCATGCGCCTGGCATGGCACTGCCGGCCAGGCGGAGGCGGAGGCGGCGCCAAGGGTGTCGCTAGCCCCGTTGCAGCGCCCTCGGCCGACCTGCGCGCTTGCTCAGGGCAGCGTCATCGAGCGTGGTACATCCATTGAACCCGGCGAAGCGCTGGAGCTCACTGGCGAGATGCGGCAGGACCTCATTCCGATCCGCGGCCCCTTCCCAGTGTGCGCTGATCACCTCGAACCGCGCTTCTCCGCGGTGGGCCTTGCAGTCGACCCGCGCCACCAGCCTGTCTCCGAACAGCACGGGCAGGCAGAAGTAGCCGAACGCGCGTTTAGGGGCAGCGGTATAGCACTCGATCCGATAGTCGAAGCCGAACAGCGCACTGAGGCGATCACGGTGGATGACCAGGTTGTCGAAGGGCGAGAGAATCGTGACCGCCTTGCGGGAGGCAGGTGCGGATTCCAGCGCAGCATTCTCGACGTAGACGTCCAGACCCTTGAGATCTTTCAACCGTTGGATGCTGCCTGCAGCGATCCGATCATGGACAACGTCGCGCATGGCGGCGCGGAGCGCCTTGCCGCTCCGGAGATGCAGCAGTTGGGACGCGGTGAAGACGCCGTGTGCCCTGAGCGTGGTATCGAAAAGATGGCCGGCGTACTCGTGATCATCGGGGATGCTCAGGTCCAGATCATCCGGCAGGCAGCGCTCTGCAAGGTCGTAACGCTTCTCGGCGCCGCGGCGCTCGCAGACCATCAGATCGCCGCGCATGAAGAGCGTTTCGACGGCACGACGGCCCGGACCGGTGCTCCACCAGCTGCCGCTGCCGGTGTCACCCGTCTCAAGGTCCCGCAGCCTGAGCGCCCCCTCTGAGCGGATCCGCGCAAGGATCTCCTTCATAAGGCGTGGATCGCCGTTGCAGAGGTAGCGGCTTTCCCCCGTGCGTATAGAGGCCATTCGCGGCAGCGCGAAGCGATAGTCGCGCATCGGAAGGTAGGCAGCGGCGTGGAACCAGTACTCGAACAGCTTTTTCTCGCCGATGAGCTGGTTCAGGCATGCCGGGTCGTAGCCAGGGACCCGATTCCACAGCACGTGGTGATGTGCGCGCTCGATGACCGACAGGGTGTCGATCTGGACGTAGCCCAGATGCGAGACGGCTTGAAGCGCGCCGTCGATCCCCGCACTGAAGCGAGAGGAGGACCCCAGTCCCTGGGCGTGCACTGCCAGTTGTCTCAGCCGAACTGTCATGCGCTCTCACCCGATGCAGGGCTGGAGGATATCGGTTTGTCGCACCCTCAACGCGCAGCCGCGTCCAGATCATCACCGCTCAAACCGAGGTCCCACGCCAGGCCAGCGATGGCGGGATCGATGGCGGAGGGCAGGGTGGCAACAGCGTGCGAGGGGTGCCTGGCCAGCTGCGCCAGTTCCTGCCGGGCGAGCTGCTCCAGCCGTTCAATCAGGGCGCGCCCCTGCAGCGGGGTGACCGGCGCCGCCAAGGTTGCAGGCAGGGCAACGGGAACGACCCCGTCACTGCTCTGCACCACCGGTTCCAGCTCGGCGGGGACAACGGACGCAACGGACAACACGGACGCATTCAACATCGGACCATCATCTGCAGCGAGGGCGGGGAGTGCAAGCGCAACGGCCCCGGGGGTACCGGGGCCGCAGGGTGTGCCGCGTGCGGCACGTTACCGCTGGATCAGAACAGTTCGACCGCGCCGGCGGCCATGCTCTGCTGGGCGACCGCCTTGTGCGGCGGGCGCTCCCATTCGGTGCGCATGTCGCGCAGGCGGGTGCCGGTGCGCTGCAGGGCGGTCACGACCTCTTCGTCGAACACGCCGCCACTGCGGTGCAGCAGTTCCTGCAGGGCCACGGCCTCGCGGTTGATCGCGGTCAGGCGATCCAGGTGGGTATGCACGCCGCCCAGGGCCTGGGTCGCGATGTCCTCGAACTGCAGGGCGCGGACCGCTTCGGCGACGCTGCTGTCGATGGCGCGGCCGCACTCGGAAATCTCGCGCATCCCATCGCCCAGCGAGGCGTTGATCTGGGCCACGTTGTCCAGCATCTGCGCGGCTTCGTGGCGCGCTTCGCGGGAACGATCCATATCGCGGGAGGCCATGTGCGAAACCGTCTCGCGGACCTTGGCGATGGCGTCCTTGGAGCTGTGCGCCAGCTTGCGGATCTGCTCGTTGAAGGTGGTCGAGCGCTCGGACAGGTTGCGGACCTCGTCGGCAACCACCGCGAACCCACGACCGGCTTCACCGGCACGCGCTGCTTCGATGGCGGCGTTCAACGCCAGCAGGTTGGTCTGGTCGGCGATCGACTTGACGTCTTCCAGCAGCGCGAAGATGCCATCCAGGTGCTGCGCCATCTGGTCGATGTGCTGCACGGTGTTGCTGCTCTGGCCGCTGACCTGCTCCAGCGCTTCGACCAGCTGCTCCATGCGCTGGCTGGCATGCTGGGCGAAACGGGCCACGTCCACGCCGGCACCGCCGTCTTCACCGGCACGGTCGACGATGCGGGCCAATGCCTGGCTCTGCTGGCGCGACTTGCGGTTCATGGCATCGAAGCTGCTGCCCAGGCCGCTGACCGCGTGGCGGATCAGGTCGCGGGCACGTTCGACTTCGCCACGCGAGCCGTCGATTTCGTTGCCGACGAACGAGCGCAGCTCGGTCAACAGCTGGTCCTGCTCGCGCAGGATGCGGGCCTGTTCAGGCGAACGCTGGGTCTGGGCGCGGGCCGACCACCAGGCAAAGCCGAGCCAGCTGAGCGTCATCGTGGTCAGGATCGCCCAACGCAGGGCGGCCGGCCACTCGAAGCCAATGGCAAAGGGAAGCAGAAGGGTCAGGACCAGGGGGGCGGCCAGGCGGATGAAGAGGCGTGAGTACATGGACGTTCTCGGGGAGGTGCACGGATGCTGTATCGGCCGTACCCCGGTTTGCTTTAGTCCTGCACCACACATTCGATCAAAAACCGCACGTTCCGGCCCCCATGTAGAGCCACCCCATGGGTGGCTGCACAGGTCAGCGCAGCTGGCGGGCGATCGCTTCCAGCATGGTCTTGCGGGAGAACAGGAAATCCCAGTACTGGCCGCCGGTCTGGCGCCAGAGTACCGCCGAACGGACCGCGGCGAGCAGCAGGGCGCGGATCTCGGCGACCACGCCGGCCTGGCCCAGGTAGTGCGGGTTACCCTGGACCATCACGCGCGGCTTGAGGTTGCTGATGGTGTCGGCGTACAGGCCGCCCAGCGCGGCGAGCACGTCGGGATGGGCGCTGTCGCCCAGCTCGCTGGCCTGCGCCTGGGCACGCTCGATGCCGGTGCTGACCTTGGCCACGAGCGCGTGCTCACGCACGAAGCGGCGCTCCAGCTGCAGGACCGAGAGCGCCAGCCGCGGCACGTGCTCGTCCTGGCCCTGGCTGCTCAGGTAGTTGTGCAGCAGGCGCAGGCCCGGGGCGACATTGCTGGCGCTGCCGTAGATCTCCTGCGGGCTGGCCGCGTCGATGCGGAACACACTGTCCACCGCGGTGCGGACCACGGCGGCTTCGGAGTGGCCGGTCTCGGCGATGCGGCGCACCTGCTGCAGGGCCTGGGCGATGCCGGCCAGAGCAAGAACGCGGTCGTCGACGGAAAAACTCATGCAGCAGATACCTCGAAAGGAGAAGGGGTGGCGCGCAGGCGCTGTTCCAGTGGCGCATCGGTGGCGGCGATGACGGCGCCGCCAAGGCAGACCTCATCGTCATACAACACCAGCGATTGACCAGGGGTGACGGCACGCTGCGGCCGGGCAAAGCGCACCTCCAGGGTGCCATCGTCGCGCACGGTGACCGTGCACGGTTCATCCGGCTGGCGGTAGCGGGTCTGGGCGGTACAGTCGAACCGGCGCGCGGGCGGAGCGCCGGCGATCCAGTGGGCGACTTCGGAATGCAGCCGGGTCGACTGCAGCCAGGGGCTCTCGCGGTCCTGGTCGACATACAGCACGTTGCTGGCGACATCCTTGCCCACCACGTACCACGGCGCGGCCGGCCGGCCACGCACGCCGCCGATGTTCAGGCCCTCGCGCTGGCCGAGCGTGAAGTAGAACACGCCGGGATGTTCGGCGATCAGGGCGCCATCAGGATCGCGGATCTCACCCGTCTTCGCCGGCAGGTAACGGCCGAGGAACTCGCGGAAGTCGCGTTCGCCGATGAAGCAGATCCCGGTCGAGTCCTTTTTGGCGTGGGTCGGCAGCCGCGCGTCGCGGGCGATCCGGCGCAGGTCGTTCTTCTGCAGGTCGCCGATCGGGAACAGCGTGGCGGCCAGCTGTTCCTGGCCCAGCTGGTGCAGGAAGTAGCTCTGGTCCTTGCTGCGGTCGGCGCCGCGCAGCAGCCCCCAGCGCCCGCCGACCTGCGCGATGCGGGCGTAATGCCCGGTCGCGATGCGCTCGGCGCCGAGCTCACGCGCGGCGTCGAGGAAATGCTTGAATTTCACTTCGCGGTTGCAGAGCACGTCCGGGTTGGGCGTGCGCCCGGCCGCGTACTCGGCCAGGAAGTGCTCGAACACGCCCTGCCAGTACTCGCCGGAGAAATCGCGGAAGTGGAACGGGATGCCGAGCAGGCCGCAGACCGCCACGGCGTCGCGGCGGTCATCCTCGGCGCGGCAGTCGCCGCTGCCGTCGTCGGCCCAGTTCTGCATGAACAGGCCGGCCACCGGCTCGCCCTGCTGGACCAGCCGCCAGGCCGCGACCGAGGAGTCCACGCCGCCGGAGACCCCGACCATGATCCGTGGGGTGCTCATGCGACCTCCTTCACCAGCGACAGCGGATGGCGCTGGCCGGCGAGGTAGTCGGCGACCACCTGCCACACCAGCGGGCTGCGCAGGCGGGCCGGATCGGCCTTCAACTCGGCCGGAGTCAGCCAGAGCGCGCGCAGGATCCCGGTGTCGAGGGGACGCGCGGGATCGTGCGAGAGCGCCTCGGCCGCGTAGGCAAAACGCAGGAACGGCGTGCCGTCCGGGGCGGTCCACTGGTAGGTGCCGATGAAGGCGCTCAGGCGCACCGTCCAGCCGGTTTCCTCCAGTGTTTCGCGGACCGCGGCAGCGGCCACGCTTTCGTCCGGCTCCAGGTGCCCGGCCGGCTGGTTCAGCACCTGGCGACCGTCGATCGCCTCCTCGACCAGCAACAGACGCCCGTCACGGACCACCACGGTGGCCACGGTGACATGGGGCGTCCAGCGCGGTTCCTGCACGGCGCTCACCTCAGTACTCGTCCTGCTCGGTCAGCTCGAGCTCCATCGCATCGGCGGTGCGGACAGCGGCATCGATCGCGTCGCTGAGCGCCTCCGGCGTGGCGTTGGCGTCGACCTTGACCACGAACATCGCCAGCTGGTCCTGCTTCACCCAGGCGCCCATCTTGGCATCCTGGGAATCCTCGAGCAGGCGGTTGGCCACCGCGGCGGGGAACTGCTTGCCCGGCGCGTTGTAGGCCGGCGACCAGATCTCACGGATCGTGTGCTTGCCGAACTCCTCGACGGTGGAGCGCACGAAGGCCAGCTGGCTGCGGCCATCGTCCATGTCGAAGACCATCTTGTAGTCACCGTCCTCGTCCACCTCGTAGGTGTAGTCGAGCTTGTCCAGTGCACGCCCGACGGCCTTGTCCGGCTCGGCCGCATGGGCGCCGGTGGCAGTCACGGCCAGCAGCAGTGCGGCAGCAATCCTTTTCATGAAATCCCTGTGAACGTCTGGTTGGAGAGTGCAGATTGTGAAGGGCCGCAGGGGGCGACGTCCAATCCGGCGGAGCGGGGCCCTATAATGGGGGGATGCCCCGCGAGACTTCCCACGAAACTCATCACGACCACGGCGTGCTGCTTGAGCCTGCACGTCCCGAGGTCGCGCCGCCGCCGCTGTACCAGGTGATGCTGTTGAACGACGACTACACCCCGATGGATTTCGTGGTGACCGTCCTGCAGCACTTCTTCTCCATGGACCTGGACAAGGCCACCCAGGTGATGCTCCACGTGCATACCCGCGGCCGCGGCGTGTGCGGGGTGTTCACCCGCGAGGTCGCCGAATCCAAGGTTGCCCAGGTCAACGAATTCTCGCGCATGAACCAGCATCCGCTGCTGTGCACGATGGAAAAGGCCAGCGGCTGAGGCCGGAAGCCCTCCGCTACAGCCGCTCGAGCGCCATCCGCGCCACGGCCAGATCGACCTGCGCCGGATCGCCGTCGCCCAGGAACCACACTGCCGACAGGCCTGCGCTGGCCGCGATCCAGCGCAGCAGCCGTGTCCGGTCCAGCCCGCCGAGCGTACTGACCTGGTGGACCCGGCGTTCAAACAGGTCCTCCCGCACAGCCACGTGGATGCCGGGCCCGCACAGGTCCGGATTGGTGAACAGCGTGGTGTAGTCGAAGGCGCGGTCGCCCTGCAGGCGCTTGGGGTCGATCGCCAGCCAGCCACGTGCGCCGAATGCCAGCACATTGTCGTGGTGCAGGTCGCCATGCAGCGGGCGCTGCTCGCGCTGATCGGCCAGCAGCCCCTCCGCCAGCGATCTGCACTGTTCCAGCAATGGCGACAGCGTCACCGTCGGCACCAGCAGCTCCCTGAACCATTCGTGCAGCGGCACCAGGCCGTCCGGTGGGTCCGCGCGGGGCCGATGCAGCTTTTCCAGCACCGCGCACAGCACGGCCGTCGCCTCCGTGTCGCGCCCCTCGATGGACATCGCGCGCAGGGAGTCGCCCGGTACCGCGCGCTCCATCAGCAGGGCGTCGCCCTCATGGCCCAGCGCCCGCACGGCGCCGTCGCCGTCCCACCAGTCCAGCAGCAGGTGGCCGTTGGGTTCTTCGGCATGCGTGCTCATCTTCAACATCGCCGGGGTGCCGTCGGGCAGGCGTACTGGCCAGAGTCGGCCCCGCGGGGTCTCGATGACATCGCCGTCACGGTGAAGCTGCCATTTCGTGGCCGGAAGTTCGTGCATGATGGATGCTCGTCCAATAGAGGGCGCGATCGGCGGAGTGCTAACGCCGTATGAACGCACTGATCCGCTAGGGTGATGGAAATCGTGATGGTTGGCCGCATATTGTTCCCAACAGCCGCCGGAGTTAATCATGTTCAGTAAAGACCTCGAACACACCATCGGACAGTGCTACAAGCGCGCCCGTGAGGCCCGGCATGAATTCATGACGGTGGAACACCTGCTGCTGGCCCTGCTCGACAACCCGTCCGCCCAGGCTGTCCTGAAGGCCTGCGGTGCGGATGCCGAGCGCCTGCGCCAGGAACTGGAACAGGCCATCGAGGCCTCGGTCTCCCGCCTGGCCGAAGATGACGGGCGTGATACCCAGCCGACCCTGGGCTTCCAGCGTGTGCTGCAGCGCGCCGTGTACCACGTGCAGTCCTCGGGCAAGAAGGAGGTCACCGGCGCCAATGTGCTGGTGGCGATCTTCGGCGAGAAGGACTCGCATGCGGTGTATTACCTCAACCAGCAGGATGTGACCCGGCTGGATATCGTCAACTACCTCTCCCATGGCATCGCCAAGCTGGGCGAGGAGGGCGAAGTGCCGCCTGCCGCCGATGGCGAGGGCCGCGCCGAGGGCGCCGAAGGCGAGGGCAAGGGCGATGCGCTGGCCGAGTTCGCCAGCAACCTCAACGACCAGGCCCGCAACGGCAAGATCGACCCGCTGGTCGGCCGCGCCGATGAGATCGAGCGCACCATCCAGGTCCTGTGCCGCCGCCGCAAGAACAACCCGCTGTACGTGGGCGAGGCCGGCGTGGGCAAGACCGCGATCGCCGAAGGCCTGGCCAAGCGCATCGTGGAAGGCTCGGTACCGGACGTGCTCGCCGATGCGGTGATCTACTCGCTGGACCTGGGCGCCCTGGTGGCCGGGACCAAGTACCGCGGCGATTTCGAAAAGCGCCTGAAGGGCGTGTTGACCGCGATGAAGAAGCTGCCGAACGCGGTGCTGTTCATCGATGAGATCCACACCATCATCGGCGCCGGCTCGGCCTCGGGCGGCACCATGGATGCCTCCAACCTGATCAAGCCGGCCCTGGCCTCCGGCGAGCTGCGCTGCATCGGCTCGACCACCTTCCAGGAATACCGCGGCATCTTCGAGAAGGATCGGGCCCTGGCCCGGCGTTTCCAGAAGATCGACATCGTGGAACCCACCGTGGGCGAGACCTACGAAATCCTGCAGGGTCTCAAGCCCAAGTACGAAGCGCACCACGGCGTGACCTACGCCGATGACGCGCTGCAGGCCGCGGTGGATCTGTCGGTCAAGCACATCAACGACCGCCTGCTGCCGGACAAGGCGATCGATGTGATCGATGAAGCCGGTGCCCGCCAGCGCCTGCTGCCGGACGGTGAGCGCAAGGAACTGATCGACATCGAGGAGATCGAGACCATCGTCGCCAAGATGGCGCGGATTCCGGCCAAGCAGGTCAGCGCGACCGACAAGGACGTGCTCCAGCACCTGGAGCGCAACCTGAAGATGGTGATCTTCGGCCAGGATCCAGCCATCGAGACCTTGTCCTCGGCGATCAAGCTGGCCCGCTCGGGGCTGGCCAATCCGGAAAAGCCGATCGGCAACTTCCTGTTCTCCGGCCCGACCGGCGTCGGCAAGACCGAGGTCACCAAGCAGCTCGCGCTGCAGTTGGGCATCGAGCTGGTCCGCTTCGACATGAGCGAGTACATGGAATCGCATTCGATCAGCCGCCTGATCGGTGCGCCTCCGGGCTATGTCGGCTTCGACCAGGGTGGCCTGCTGACCGAGAAGATCGTCAAGACCCCGCACTGCGTGCTGCTGCTGGACGAGGTGGAGAAAGCCCACCCGGACATCTTCAACATCCTGCTGCAGGTCATGGACCGCGGTGTGCTGACCGACACCAACGGCCGTGAGGCGAACTTCAAGAACGTGGTCCTGGTGATGACGACCAATGCCGGCGCGGCGCAGGCCTCGCGGCGGTCGATCGGCTTCACCCGCCAAGACCATGCCACCGACGCGATGGAAGTGATCCGCAAGAGCTTCACGCCGGAGTTCCGCAACCGTCTGGATGCGATCGTGCAGTTCCAGGCGCTGGGCTTCGAGCACATCCTGCGCGTGGTGGACAAGTTCCTGATCGAGCTGGAAATGCTGCTGCAGGAAAAGCACGTCAGCCTGTCGGCCACGCCGACCGCGCGCGACTGGCTGGCCCACCATGGCTTCGACCCGCTGATGGGAGCCCGCCCGATGGCCCGCGTGATCCAGGACAAGATCAAGCGTCCGCTGGCCGACGAGCTGCTGTTCGGCAAGCTGGTCAACGGCGGTCGGGTCAGCATCGATGTACGCGACGACCAGCTGTTCGTCGAGACCGAGGCCGAGCCGGAGCGCCTGTTGCCGGCCACCGTGTAATCGCGCGGCCGAACCTGTCGAGGTGAAGGAAGAGCCCCCGCAAGGGGGCTTTTCTGTGCGCGGACCGGTGCCTGCTCAGCGGCGGGCGCGGGCCTTGCGATTGAACTGTTCTGCAGTGAGGGGCTCGACCGCGGCCACGTCACAGCTCTGGCTGTTGGTCTGCAGCTTGCTCACGCCGCCACCGCACAGCTGGCCGTCCTGGCCCGGGGTGGCGAAGTCGAGCTTGGGCGACATGGCGGCGCTGCTGCAGGAGCGGGCAAAACGGACGAGATAGTGCTGGTCGCCATTGCGCAGCAGTACATCGCGGTCGGCACGGTTGCGCACTACCTGCTTGTCCGGGGACAGGGTGATGCAGTCGGCGGGCGCGGCCGGTTCGGCGGCCTGGACGGACGCGGCGGCGGCAAGGCAGGTGGCGAGCAGGAACAGGGAGGTCGGGCGCTTCATGGCGGGGGCCATCGGGTCGGGATCCGGATTGGATCGAGAGCCAGAGTGGACCGTTGCGTGCCAGGGCGAATCTGCATCAAGGCATCCTGACCGACGTCAGGGTGCACTGGGTCAGGGTGCCGCATGGCAGGGTGGGGCCTGCCGCACTGAATGACGCCCACGCGAAAAGGCCAGCACCTGGCTGGCCTTCTGGCGGGAACAACCCCCGGACCGCTTACTTCATGCGGTAGGTGATGCGACCCTTGGTCAGGTCGTACGGGGTCATTTCGACCTTGACGCGGTCGCCCGTCAGGATGCGGATGTAGTTCTTGCGCATGCGGCCGGAGATGTGGGCGATGATTTCATGCCCATTTTCCAGTCGTACGCGGAAAGTGGTGTTCGGCAGCGTCTCGCTGACGGTGCCCTCGAACTCGATGGAGTCGTCTTTCGACATGTAGTCCTGTGCAGTTCTGTAACCGGCCGAGCTGGCCTGAAGAGCGGGCATTTTACGCGCGTCGGGCGTTTGATGCAAAGTTTTGGTTAAGGCGCGCCAGGATCGGCCAGGGCGGCGGCGGCCAGCGTACCGAACAGATCGCTCCAATCGCCTGCGGCAGCTGGCTGTTGGACCTGTTCACGCACCAACGCGAGGAAGCGTTGCCGCGGCCAGTGTTCGGCGCCCATGCGCAGCAGGTGGTCGTTTTCCACCTGCGCATCGATCAGTGGCCAGCCCCAGCCGGCCAGCCGATGGGCCAGGCCGGCCAAGGCAACCTTGGAGCCGCCGGATGCCGCACTGAACATGCTTTCCCCGAAGAACATCCGCCCGATCGCTACCCCGTAGATGCCGCCGACCAGCCGCGCGTCGTCGAACACCTCCACCGAGTGCGCGAAGCCGAGCCGGTGCAGGTGGACATAGGCATCGCGCATGTCCCGGGTGATCCAGGTGCCGTCCTGGCCCGGGCGCGGGCTGGCCGCGCAGGCATCGATCACCTGCTCGAAACAGGTATCGGCCCGCAGCGTCCACGTGCTCTGCCGCAACGAACGGCGGAAGCGGCTGGACAGGTGCACGGCGTCGGTGCGGAACACCATGCGCGGGTCCGGCGACCACCACAGCAGCGGCTGGCCCTCGGAGAACCACGGGAAGATGCCGCCCGCATACGCATTGAGCAGCCGCACCGGGGAAAGGTCTCCGCCGAGCGCGAGCAGGCCGTCGGGATCGCGCAGGGCGGTCTCCGCGGGCGGGAACGGAGCGTCGGATGCATCGTCCAGGCGCCAGGGCAAGCGGCGGCTCATGCCGGGTCGACCTTGTCGGCCTTGAACGGGCTGTGCGCCGCCAGCACCCGCGCATAGTGGGCGACCTCGACGCGCTCCTGTGCGCACCACGCCACCAAGGCCTCGGCAAAGGCGGGCTCGGCGATCCAGTGGCGGCTGCGTACGGTGTGCGGCAGGAACCCGCGGGCCAGCTTGTGCTCGCCCTGAGCGCCGGGCTCGAAGCGGGCCAGGCCTTCGCGCAGGCAGTAGGCGATCCCTTGGTAATAGCAGGTCTCGAAGTGCAGCCCGGGCAACGTGGCGCCGCCCCAGTAGCGGCCGTACAACGTATCCGCGCCGCGCAGGCACAGCGCACCGGCCACCGGCTCCCCGTCGAGCAGGGCCAGGAAGATCACCAGCGCGCGCGGCATCGTGCGGGCAAGATGCTGCAGGAACGGCAGCGTGAGGGCGGGCGAGTTGCCGTACTCGGCGAAGGTCTGCAGGTAGAAGCCGTGCATGGCGCGCAGGTCGGCTTCGGTGGCCTCATCCCCCTGCACGATGCGATACGTGACGCCGCTGCGCGCGAGCTTGGCGCGCTCCTGGCGGATATTCTTGCGGTGCTTGTGGTCCATCGCGCCGAGGAAGTCGTCGAAGGTCTGCCAGCCACCGGGGTTGTGCCACTGGAACTGGATGTCCTCGCGCAACAGCCAGTCCGGGCTGAAGGCCGGGTCTTCGTCGGCAGGATGGAAATTGACGTGGGCGGAGGACCAGCCCAGGCGCGCCACTTCGCCTGCCAGCAGTGTCAGCAGGGCGCCGCGGTCCTCGGTCGTGCGCGCAAGCACGCGGGGTCCGGTCACCGGGGAATACGGCACCGCGCCCAGCCACTTGGGGAAGTAGTCCAGCCCGTGCTGGGCATAGGCGTGGGCCCAGGCGTGATCGAACACGAACTCGCCGTGCGAGTTGTCCTTGAGGTAGCCGGGGATCGCCGCCACCAGGGCGTCGCCCTCCCACAGGGTGAAGTGGCGTGGCCGCCAGCCCCACTCCGGGCGCAGGCAGCCGTGTTCTTCAAGGCCGGCGAGGAAGGCGTGCGACAGGAACGGGTTGCGTCCGTCGTGCAGGGCGTCCCAGGCAGCGGCGGGGACATCGGACAGACGGTGCAGGAAACGTGGATCGGGCATGGACAGAGGATAGAGCAGCGGGGGCGGGCGCAGCGCGCGGGGACGGTCCCGCCCAGCAAAAAGGCCGGTGAATGATTCACCGGCCTTCGTGTGCTGCGCGGAACGGGCGTGGGATCAGCTCGCCTGGCCCTTGGCATCCAGGTAGCGCTCGGCATCCAGCGCGGCCATGCAGCCGAAGCCGGCCGAGGTGATCGCCTGGCGGTAATGCTGGTCGGCCACGTCGCCGGCAGCGAACACGCCTTCCACCGAGGTCTGGGTGGCGTTGCCGCCCAGGCCCGAACGGATGTCCAGGTAGCCGTTGTTCATGGTCAGCTGGCCATCGAACAGGCTGGTGTTGGGGTGGTGGCCGATCGCCACGAAGAAGCCGTGGGCCTCGATGTCGCGGGTGCTGCCGTCCAGGGTGGACTTGACGCGCACGCCGGTCACGCCCGCCTCGTTGCCCAGCACTTCCTCGACCTGGTGGTGCCACACGGTCTCGATCTTGCCGGCGGCGACCTTGGCGAACAGCTTGTCCTGCATGATCTTTTCCGCCTTGAGGGTGTCACGGCGGTGGACCAGGTAGACCTTGCGGGCGATGTTGGACAGGTACAGGGCCTCTTCCACGGCGGTGTTGCCGCCGCCGACCACGACCACGTCCTGGTCCCGGTAGAAGAAACCATCGCAGGTGGCGCAGGCCGACACGCCGCGGCCCTTGAAGGCCTCTTCGCTGGGGATGCCCAGGTACTTGGCGGTGGCGCCGGTGGCGATGATCAGGGCATCGCAGGTGTACTCGGCGCTGTCACCGATCAGCTTGAACGGGCGCTGGGAGACATCGGCGGTGTGGATGTGGTCGAAGATGACCTCGGTCTCGAAGCGCTCGGCGTGCGCCTGCATGCGGCTCATCAGGTCCGGGCCCATCAGGCCGTGCGCATCTCCAGGCCAGTTGTCCACCTCGGTGGTGGTCATCAGCTGGCCGCCCTGCTGCAGGCCGGTGATCACGACGGGCTTGAGGTTGGCGCGCGCGGCGTAGACGGCGGCGGTCCAGCCGGCCGGGCCGGAACCAAGGATCAACAGGCGGGAGTGCTTGGAGTTGCTCATGTAAGCTCGCAATAGAAGGTAGGACGGGGTGCCTGCACAGTGATTGCGCGGCATCCGAGCGAAGTCATAGAGTGGCGGCAGGGGCGGGGCGATTCAAGGCGCGCAGTGGAACGTGGCGACCCGCCGAGCGCGACTGACCTCCCTGCGCCGGTGTTTTGACGCGGGCCGTGCCGGCCGGCGGCCGACACCTACCGGGGTAGGGTCCAGTCGTTTATTATCAAGCACTAACAGTGCATTCCCAAGGTGTGGTCTAAGGTGGCGAAACAGGTCCCGGAACGAGCCAAGGCGTCCGACAGCAAGGCAGCGCCGCGCAAACCGGCCAGCGTGGACAATCCGCGCCGGCAGCGCCTGTGGCGCGATCTGGGGTTGATCGCGGTCGCCCCGGCATTGCTGTATCTGGTGGCCAGTCTGTTCACCTACTCGGCCACCGATCCGGGCTGGTCGCATACCGGCAGCGTGGTCGCGCCGGTCCACAACATGGGCGGCCGCGCCGGCGCCTGGATCGCCGACGTGCTGCTGCAGCTGTTCGGCTACATGGCCTTCGTGCTGCCGATCGTGCTGGGCGCACTGGCCTGGATCGCGATGTTCGGCCTCAAGCGCGAGGCCAAGGGCGAGCATGATCTCGATCCCGCGCTGCGCCTGGTCGGCCTGGTCGGCTTCCTGATCGCCGGCACCGGCTTCCTGCACCTGCGCCTGTTCGTCGCCGATGTGGCCCACGCCGGCGGCATCCTCGGCAAACTGGTCGGCAGCTCGCTCAGTGTCGGTTTCGGCGCCTTGGGCGCCAACCTGTTCGTGCTGGTGCTGCTGCTGGCCTCGATCACCCTGGCGACCGGTATTTCCTGGTTCGTGGTGATGGAGAAGATCGGCAACTGGGTGCTGGCCTTGCCGCCGCTGTTCAACAAGAAGAGAGAGCAGGCCACCGAGTGGCAGCAGACCCGCGCGATGCGCGAGGAACGCCAGGAAGTGCGCAAGGTCGACGCCGAGGTCCGCGCCAAGCGCGAGCCGGTCAAGATCGAGCCGCGCCCGGAGCCGGTGCTGGAGAAGAGCGACCGCGCCAAGCGCGAGACCCAGATTCCGATGTTCCGCGGGGTCAACGGCGATGGCTCGGACGTGCCGCCGCTGGCGCTGCTGGACGATCCCAAGCCGCAGCCCAAGGGCTATGACGAGGGCACGCTGGAGACGCTGTCGCGCCAGATCGAGTTCAAGCTCAAGGATTTCCGCATCGACGCCCGGGTGGTCGGTGCGTATCCGGGGCCGGTGATCACCCGCTTCGAGATCGAGCCGGCCCCGGGCATCAAGGTCAGCCAGATCAGTTCGCTGGACAAGGACATCGCGCGCGGGCTGTCGGTGAAGTCGGTGCGCGTGGTCGATGTGATCCCGGGCAAGTCGGTGGTGGGTCTGGAAATCCCCAACGTCACCCGCGAGATGATCTATCTCTCCGAGCTGCTGCGCTCCAAGGAATACGACAAGTCGGCCAGCGTGCTGACCCTGGCGCTCGGCAAGGACATCGCCGGCCGCCCGACCGTGGCCGACCTGGCGCGCATGCCGCACCTGCTGGTCGCCGGCACCACCGGCTCGGGCAAGTCCGTGGCGGTCAATGCGATGGTGCTGAGCCTTCTGTACAAGGCCTCGCCGAAAGACCTGCGGATGCTGATGATCGACCCGAAGATGCTCGAGCTGAGCGTCTACCAGGGCATCCCGCACCTGCTGGCGCCGGTGGTCACCGACATGAAGGAGGCCGCCAACGGCCTGCGCTGGTGCGTGGCCGAGATGGAGCGCCGCTACAAGCTGATGAGCGCGGTGGGCGTGCGCAACCTGGCCGGCTTCAACAAGAAGGTCAAGGATGCCCAGGACGCCGGGCAGCCGATGATGGACCCGCTGTTCAAGCCGAACCCGGAGCTCGGCGAAGCCCCGCGTCCGCTGGAGACGCTGCCGTTCATCGTGATCTTCATCGACGAATTCGCCGACATGATGATGATCGTCGGCAAGAAGGTCGAAGAGCTGATCGCGCGCCTGGCGCAGAAGGCGCGTGCGGCCGGCATCCACCTGATCCTGGCGACCCAGCGTCCCTCGGTGGACGTGATCACCGGTCTGATCAAGGCCAACATCCCGACCCGCATCGGCTTCCAGGTCAGTTCCAAGATCGATTCGCGCACCATCCTCGACCAGTCCGGCGCGGAAACCCTGCTCGGCCACGGCGACATGCTGTACCTGCCGCCCGGCACGGCGCTGCCGGACCGCGTGCATGGTGCGTTCGTCTCCGATGAGGAAGTGCATCGGGTGGTGGAGCACCTCAAGGCCAGCGGCCCGACCGATTACATCACCGGCGTGCTGGACGAAGTGCAGATGATGGGCGATGGCGTGGTGGTCGGCCCCGGCGGCCTGCCGGAGGCGGGCGGCGGTGGCGGCGATGAGTCCGATCCGCTGTATGACGAGGCCCTGCGCATCGTTACCGAAACCCGTCGCGCGTCGATCTCCGGCGTGCAGCGCCGCCTGAAGATCGGCTACAACCGCGCCGCGCGCCTGATCGAAGCGATGGAAGCAGCGGGCGTGGTCAGCCCGCCCGAGCACAACGGCGACCGCAGCGTGCTGGCGCCGCCGCCGCCCAAGTAACGCCGGGCTCGGCCTGGCTGGATGGAACCCGGGCGCCGCCCGGGTGTTGCCGAGCACAAGGAACCTGCGATGAAGCCGATGATCTGGACGATGTTGGGTGCCATGACGCTCGCGCCGACAATGGCGTGGGCCGATGCCCAGCCCGCGCCGGCACCCGCAGTGCCCGCGGCACCGACCACCGCGGGCGGGCAGGGCGGCCCGGCCGCGGGCGCTGAAACGCAGGCCAGCAACAATTTCAGTTTCGTGCGGTATCGCGCCGACTACGTGGTGCGCCCCGATGCGGGCAACACGCAGACCGAAGAGTACGAAATTCTGCTCAAGACCAAATCGGCCGTCGAGCAGTTCAGCCAGGTGCGGCTGAGCTACAGCGAGAAGATGGAAACGCTGGAGGTGCTGCAGGCCTACACCCTGACCGCCGATGGCCAGCGCCGGGACGTGCCGGCCGACCGCATCTACACCCAGGAAAGCTACTCCAGCGCGGCCGCGGCGATGTATGCCGACCGCAAGGTGCGCGTGGTCGTGTTCCCCAATCTGGCGCCCGGCACGCGGGTGGTCTACCAGACCCGCCGGACCCAGAACACGCCGTACTTTCCGGGTTACTTCGGCCTGTGGGAGACCTTCAGCGTGTTCACGCCGTACGACGACGCGCGGGTGACGCTGACCGCGCCGGCCAACCTGCCGATGCAGGTGGAGCAGCGCGGCGTGCAGGGCAGCACCACGCCGCGCATCCGCGACGGGCTGGCGCGGTGGGAGTGGCAGTACCGGCGCAGCGAGCCGCTGAGCGCGCAGAACTGGTCGGCCGCGCCATGGGAGTACAGCCCGGGCATCATGGCCAGCACGTACCGGGATTGGGCCCAGGTGGCGCAGGCCTATCAACGCAAGGGCGGCGAGGCGGCCGCGGTGACCCCGCAGATCCAGGCACTGGCCGACGATCTCACCCGCGGCATCACCGACCGCCGCGAGCAGGCCGCCGTGCTCTACCGCTGGGTGTCGCAGAACATCCGCTACGTCGCCGTCTACCTCGGCAACGGTGGGCTGGAACCCAATCCCGCGCAGAGCATCCTCGACAACCACTACGGCGACTGCAAGGACCACGTGGTGATCCTGGAAGCGCTGCTGGCGGCGCGCGGCATCGAGAGCACGCCGGTACTGATCGGCGCCGGGGGCGGGCCGACCCTGCCGGCGATTCCGCTGCTGGGCCGCTTCAACCACGCGATCACCTACCTGCCCGAGTTCGACCTGTACCTGGATTCGACCACCGCCTATGCGCGCTTCGGCCAGTTGCCCGATGGCGACCTGGGTGCGCCGGTGCTGCACACCCGGCAGGCGAAGGTCGCGCGGACGCCTGCCAACGACGCCACCCGCAACGGCACCGGCCTGGAGGTGGATTTCCGCTTCGACGTCGCCGGCAACCTGGTCGGGCAGACCGTGCAGCAGCCGAGCAGCGTGGCCGAGATCGGCATGCGGGCGGCGTTCGCACGGCTCAACGCGCAGAACCGGGCGCGGGCCGAAGAGTCGATGATGGCCGCCTCCGGCTTCGATGGCAGTGGCGCGCTGACGCTGCTCGGCGATCCGCAGGACCTGACCCGGCCGTTCAATTTCCGCTACGACTTCCGGGCTGGCGATTACGTCGATTTCGGCGTGGTCGGCGGCATGGTGCTGCCCGACGCACCGGGTGGCGACTCGTTCCGTGATCTGTACGCAAGCACCTCGGCACCGGACAACGCCACGCCGTTCTACTGCAACGACAGCCTGCGCGATGAGCGCTACCAGCTCACGTTCCCGGCCAACGTGCCGATCGTCGCGATCCCGCGCAGCCAGCGCTTCGACAATGCCGCCGGCGAGTACCGGGTGGACTGGTCGCGCGAAGGGCAGGTGGTCACCGTGCAGCATCGCCTGCACCAGCGCGCCGTGCGCGGGGCGGATGCGCTGTGCCAGCCGCAGGATTACGCCGCCTTCCGCGCGCTGTACCAGCAGGTCCGGCGCGGCTTCCGCGGGCAGGTGGTGTATGGCGACCTGAAGACGGTCCAAGCTGGGCCGTGACGGGCGTTCGGACCCGGTGGTTCCAGCGCATAATGTGCCCCTGATCGCCCATTCAGGATTGAATGGGCACACTCCCTTCCATCCTTCCCATTCGCCTGGATACCTCGCATGCACACCACCTTCCGCCGCTCCCTGCTTGCCGCCACCCTGGTCGTGGCCAGTGTTGGTTCGGCTTCGGCCTGGGCGGGCGCCCGTGATGAGCTCAACCGTTTCACCCAGGGCCTGAAGGGCCTGGACGGACAGTTCAGCCAGCAGGTGTTCGACAGCAAGGGCAAGGTCAAGGAAACCACCAGTGGCCGTGTCGCGCTCTCCGCGCCGCGCCTGTTCCGCTGGGAGTACATCAAGCCGCACGAACAGCTGATCGTGGCCGATGGCAAGAAGGTCTGGGTCTACGAGCCGGACCTGGAGCAGGCCAGCGTGCGCCCGCAGGGCCAGGAAGAGCAGAACAGCCCGCTGACCGCCCTGATCAATCCGGCGCTGCTGGACAAGCAGTACGACGTCAGCGAAGAAGCCGCGGTGCGCGATGGCCTGCAGTGGCTGGCGCTGAGCCCGAAGCGCGACACCGATACCGCCTTCCAGTACGCAGCGCTGGGCTTCAATGGCCAGGGCCTGGCCCGCATGGAAGTGGTCGATGCCGTGGGTCAGCGCACGGTGATCAACTTCACCGGCTGGAAGCGCAACCCGAGCTTCGCCTCGGGCACTTTCAGCTTCACCCCGGCCAAGGGCGTGGACGTCATCGGCGAGTAAGCGGGCGGATCATCGGCGCGCCCTGGTCGCTGCACGGGGTAGAGCCAGGCCATGCCTGGCTGGGCCTTCCCGCTATCGCGCCAGCTGCCCGGAAAGCAGCCAGGCATGGCCTGGCTCTACCGTGGCGATCAGGCGATCAGGCGGTCGCCGTTCGCGGCCCCGCATTCCCTGCTCGCGCACCCGCGATAGAATAAAGACGTGGCCAGAAACCGAACGACTTTCAATGGGCCTGATCTGCTGACCGTGGATCGGGACAACATGCGTCCGCTCGCCGAGCGGATGCGCCCGCAGACGCTGGATGAGATGGTGGGCCAGAAGCGCCTGCTCGCACCGGGCAGCGCGCTGCGCCGCGCGGTCGAGTCCGGCCATGTGCACTCGATGATCCTGTGGGGCCCGCCGGGCTGCGGCAAGACCACGCTGTCGCTGCTGCTCGCGCATTACGCCGATGCCGAGTTCCGCGCGATCTCGGCGGTGCTGTCGGGCTTGCCCGAGGTACGCCAGGTGTTGGCCGAAGCCGCCCAGCGTTTCGCCGAGGGGCGACGCACGGTGCTGTTCGTCGACGAGGTGCACCGCTTCAACAAGGCCCAGCAGGATGCGTTCCTGCCGCACATCGAACGCGGCACGATCGTGTTCGTCGGCGCCACCACGGAAAATCCGTCCTTCGAACT
Organism: Stenotrophomonas sp. TWI1183; assembly: GCF_039673115.1. NCBI lineage: Bacteria > Pseudomonadati > Pseudomonadota > Gammaproteobacteria > Lysobacterales > Lysobacteraceae > Stenotrophomonas > Stenotrophomonas sp. TWI1183. The sequence continues at coordinate 73,577 of NZ_JBDJKZ010000013.1, read as the reverse complement.
GAACTCGGCGCTGCTGTCGCGCTGCCGTGTGCACGTGCTGGAGTCGGTGTCGCCAAGTGACATCGTCGAGGCGCTGGAGCGTGCGCTGCAGGACACCGAGCGCGGTCTGGGCGGCGAGCATCTGCAGGTCGCGCCGGAGGCATTGCTCGAGATCGCCACCGCCGCCGATGGCGATGTGCGCCGTGGACTGACCCTGCTGGAGATCGCCGCCGAACTGGCGACAGGCGACGGCGGGCGGATCAGCCCGGAGATGCTGGTGCAGGTGCTGGCCGATCGCACCCGTCGTTTCGACAAGGGCGGCGAGCAGTTCTACGACCAGATCTCGGCCCTGCACAAGTCCGTGCGCAGCTCCAATCCGGATGCCGCGTTGTACTGGCTCACCCGCATGCTCGATGGCGGCTGTGATCCGTCCTATCTGGCGCGGCGCCTGACCCGGATGGCGATCGAGGATATCGGCCTGGCCGATCCGCGCGCGCAGTCGATGGCGCTGGAGGCCTGGGACATCTACGAGCGGCTGGGCAGCCCCGAAGGCGAGCTCGCGTTCGCGCAGCTGGTGTTGTATCTGGCCAGTACCGCCAAATCGAACGCCGGCTATGCCGCGTTCAACAAGGCCAAGCAGGAAGTGCGCGACACCGGCACCCAGGAGGTGCCGCTGCACCTGCGCAACGCGCCGACCAAGCTGATGAAGGAGCTGGGGTACGGCAAGACCTATCAATACGATCACGACGCCGACGGCGGGATCGCGCTGGACCAGACCGGCTTCCCGGATGCGATGGGCGAGCGGGTGTATTACGAGCCGGTGCCGCGCGGGTTGGAAATCAAGCTGAAAGAAAAGCTGGACCGCCTGCGTGCGGCGCGCGCACAGGCACGCGCGGACAAGGGCGCGGAGTGATGGACGGCATCGGCGTCTGGTGGCAGCAGCTCGGCCTGGTGATGGCGGGCGGCGCGCTGGGCGCTGCGCTGCGTTTCATGGTCGGCGATGCGATGCTGCGCCAGTTCGGCCAGGGCTTCCCGTGGGGCACGCTGACGGTGAACCTGATCGGCGCCTTCGTCGCCGGATACGTGATGATCTGGCTGCAGAGTCGCGGCAATGCGGCGGTGTACTGGCGCGCGTTCCTGATCGTCGGCATCGTCGGTGGCCTCACCACGTTCTCGTCGATGATGCTCGAATCGCTGGTGTTCACCCGCACGGATCGGAGCCTGATGGTGCCGCTGTACCTCGGCGTCAGCCTGGTGGGTGGCATGCTGCTGGTGTGGGCGGGAGCACGCGCGGCGGAGGCGCTGCGCTGAGTCCACGCTGCGCAAACGCAGAAATCCGCTGAAAACGCTGGATTAAAGTGATGTCTCACGATATCGTGCGCGCCCCCGTTTGCATCCTCGTCCGTCATGCGCGATGAACAAGACCCCGGAACATTGGAACTGACGCTGCCGCGCAAGCGCGGCCGTCCGCCCACGTTCGGCTACGCGATGACCGATGCACAGCGTGCGGCCCGCTACCGTGCGCGCCGCGCCGGCCAGGCCGGCCACGCGGATGTGCGTAACTGCAGCGACATGGTGCTGCTGGACAAGATTCGTGCATCGATCACCAGCAAGGATCCGGAACTGACCGGATTCCTGGTGCACGTGCTGTGGCAGCGCTACCCGCTGCAGCTCAAGTAAGCGCGCCCGCACGTTCCTGGTCGATCAGGCCGGACAGCCGCGACGCCAGCGTTTTCACCAGCGGGTCGGTCGTGGCGCGGTGAAGCAGGGCGATCTCGAAGCTGTCGATTGGCTGCAGTCCCTGTTCGATGCCCAGCACGGTGTGCTCGCGACGCAAGGCGCGCGCCGGCAGCAGGCTGATGCCCATGCCATCGGCCACCGCGCCCTGGATGCCGCTCAGGCTTGAGCTGGTGAAGCTGATCCGCCAGCGGCGGCCCATACCCTCGACGGCATCGATGATGTCATCGCGGTAAAGCCCGCGCGGCGGAAAGGTCACCAGCGGCACCGGATCCAGGTCGATGCTCGGGTGGCGCGCACTGTCGATCCAGACCATGGTTTCCGGCCAGCACTTCACTGCGGCACGGCTGCTGCGCCGCTGCTTGACCAGCACCAGATCCAGCTCGCCATGATCGTAGGCATTGGCCAGGTCGCGGCTCAGTCCACTGGTGACTTCCAGTTTGACCTGCGGGTGGTCACGGTTGAAGGCGCCCAGCAGTTGGCTGGTGGCCTCGCTGACGAAGTCTTCCGGAACGCCCAGCCGTACCGTCACCGCGACGGTGGTGCCGGCCAGCGCTTCCAGCAGCTGGTCGTTCAGCGCGAGCAGCTGGCGGGCATGGCCGAGCACCAGCTGCCCCGCGTCGGTTGGGTGCACGTCGCGGTTGCCGCGGACCAGCAGCGGATGGCCGGCCATTTCTTCCAGCCGGCGGATCTTCTGGCTGATGGTGGATTGGGTGGAGTGCAGGCGCGCCGCAGCGGTGGTGAAGCTGGCGCAGTCGGCCACCATCACCATCGCGCGCAGCAGGTCCAGGTCGAACAGGGTGCGATTCGGTTTTTCACTGGCAGTCATGTTGCCATTGTGAAGCGTGATGGCGAGGTCCGCCATGGCGACGCCGGGCGGCTAAGCGCTCCCGGGCATCGGCGCGGCCTCGGCAGCATGCTGTGTCAGGCTGCGGGCCACCCGTTCGCCGGTCTCGCGAAGCCGCTCGATCAGCGCCGGCGGGCCCAGCACCTCGAACTCCAGGTCCATGGCCAGCAGCCAATAGATCACCGAGCCCATCGGATTGGCGCCGCAACGCAGCAGGCAGCGCTGGCCATCGACGACTTCCAGCACGCCGGCCGACGCGGGAATGCGCTGGCGCAGCGCGGCCAGCGGTGCATGCAGGATGATCCGCGCCTCATCGGGGTACTGCCCGAGCGACAGCGAGCGGGCGACCCACCGGCGCAGATCGCCATCGCCAGGGCCCGCCCGGGGCGCGAAGTGCGCGCCCACTAGCGGTGCGCTGGCGATGCGGTCGATGCGGAAGGTGCGCCAGTCCGCCCGCAGGCAATCCCAGGCCACCAGATACCAGCGTCGATCGGTGTGCACCACGCCCTGCGGCTCGACCTGGCGGGAACTGGGCTGGCCTTCGCGATCGGTGTATTCGAAGGCGAGCTGCACCTGGTCGCGGCAGGCAGCGGACAGTGTGGTCAGCCGGCCGGCATCCACCAGCGGGCCGATCTGGTCCGTCGGCAGGATCGCCGAACGCAGTGCCTCCAACCGTGGTCGCAGGCGTGGCGGCATGGCCTGTTCGATCTTGACCAACGCGGTGATCGCGGTCTGCTCGATACCGCTGATGGTGCCGGTCACCGCCGTGCGCAGGGCGATCGCCGCCGCCAGCGCTTCCTCGTCATCGAGCAGCAGGGGCGGCAGGGCGCGCCCCGCGCGGAACGCGTAGCCGCCGGCCACGCCGGTGCTGGCGTGGATCGGATAGCCGAGCTGGCGCAGCCGGTCGATGTCGCGGCGCAGGGTGCGAGGGTGGATCTGCATGCGCTCGGCCAGCGTGGCGCCGCTCCAGTGAGGGCGCGACTGCAGCAGGGACAGCAGGCTCAGCAGGCGGGCGGAGGCGGTCAGCATGGGCAAAGCGTAGCAGCCATTGCGGGCGGGTTCTGTCCGCAAGGGTGGCTAGCCTTGAGGCGACGGTGCAGGACCGCTCCGGTCGCACCCCTCACCAACCTCAAGGAGTTTCCGATGTCCCTCGTCTTCTATTGGCACCCGATGTCCAGCGCCACCCCGATCGCCTGCGCCTTGGCCGAATTGGCGGTGCCCCACGAGCGCATCAAGATCGACATCCGCGCCGGCGAGCAGCGCACCCCCGAGTACCTGGCGATCAACCCCAACGGCAAGGTGCCGTGCCTGGTGGTGGATGGCACGCCGCTGTTCGAAGGCCTGGCGATCCATCTATGGCTGGGCGAGCACTACGGCGTGGCCAAGGGCCTGTGGCCGCAGGACGGAACACCGGCGCGGCTGGAGGCGATGTCCTGGTGCACCTGGGCGTATGTCACCTATGGAGCGGTGATCGGCCGCGTGTGGCTGGCCACCATGGACGATGCGCTGCGCAGCGCCGACCATGCGGCGGCCGGCATCCGCGCCGCCAACGGATTGCTGGACCTGCTGGAGGCGCGCCTGTCGCAGCAGCCCTGGATGCTCGGTGACGCTTACTCGCTGGTGGACCTGGTCGTGGGCCAGGTAGTGGGTTACGGCACCTACATGGGGGCGGCGGTGGACGCGCATCCGGCCGTGGCGGCCTGGTTGCAGCAGGTGCAGGCAAGGCCCGCGATGCAGGGCGAGGTCTGACGCATCGCCCTGCATCGGGAATGTGCATGACGCGCATTCCAAAATTTAACTGGTGAATGGACCGGGCCCGACCGTAAGGTGGCCCGGTTCTTCATTTTTCCGGTGCACTGCCCATGTCCCTGCGTCTTGCCATTCCGGTGCTGCTTGCACTGGCCCCCGCCGCGTTCGCGGCCGAGCAGGCCGATCTGATGATCCGCCATGCCACCGTCGTCGACGTGGAGCACGCCACCACGCGGGCCGACCAGACTGTCGTCGTGCGGGGCCAGGACATCGTCGCGGTGGGCAGCGACCGGGCCATGCGCAAGGCATGGCAGGCCACGCAGCAGGTGGACGGCAAGGGGCGCTACCTGATCCCGGGGCTGTGGGACATGCATGTGCACTTCGGTGGTGGGCCGGAGCTCATCGAAGAGAACAAGGCGCTGCTGCCGCTGTACATCGCCCACGGCATCACCACCATCCGTGACGCCTCGGGCGATCTCCCCGAGCAGGTGCTGCAGTGGCGTGGCGAGATCGCCACCGGCCAGTTGGCCGGCCCGCAACTGTTCACCTCGGGCGCCAAGATCGAAGGCGTGAAGCCGGTCTGGAAGGGGACGATCGAGGTCGGCAGCCAGGCCGATCTGGATGCGGCCTTCCTGCGGTTGAAGCGAGACAAGGTCGACTTCGTCAAGATCACCGACAGCACGCTGACGCCGGAGCTGTTCCTGGCCGCGGTACGCGGAGCGCGTGCCAACGGCCTGCGTGCGTCCGGCCATATTCCGATGGCGCTGACCGTGCAGCAGGCCGTCGATGCCGGTATCAGTTCCATCGAGCACCTGGACTATGCCTACAAGGCGGGGGTCAAGGACGAAGCCGGCATCGCCGCGGACTTCGCTGCCAAGCGCATCGACCGCGCGCAGGCCACCGCACGACTCGATGCCGGCTTCGATCCCGATACCGCCATGGCCGCCTACCGCGGCTTCGCGGCCAAGGGGGTGTTCGTGACCCCGACCCTCAATGGCGGCCGCATCCTGGACTTCCTCGACCAGGACGATCATCGCGACGATCCTTACCTGGCTTACATCGGACCGAAACTGCAGGCGACCTATGCCTGGCGCGTCGAGCGCGCGGCGAAGGCGACGCCCGCGCAGGTCCAGGCCCGCCACCAGGAATACCACCAGGTCGCCGCCGTGCTGCCGATGCTGCAGCAGGCCGGCGTCACGATCATGGCCGGTACCGATGCCGGCTTCCTCAATTCGTTCAACTATCCGGGTATCGGCCTGCATGACGAGCTGTCGCTGTTCGTCAAGGAAGGGCTGACGCCGGCGCAGGCCCTGTCAGCGGCCACGCGCGCTGGCCCGGCCTGGTTCGGCACGCTGGATCGCTACGGCGCGGTCGCGCCCGGCAAGGCGGCCGACCTCGTGTTGCTGGAGCGCAATCCGCTGGAGGACATCGAGGCCACGCGCGGCATCCAGTACGTGGTGCTGCGGGGCCAGGGTTATGACCGCAAGGCACTCGATGCGTTGCTCGAGCAGACCAAGGCGAAGGTCGCGGCGTGGAAGGCAGAAGGCGCCAAACCGACGCCCTGATGCCTGCCGGTGGGCCCGGGCTTCAGTGCCCGGGCACGTCGGCGTTGCCGGCAATGCGTTGGCCGAGAGAGCGCGCGGTCTGCAGGTGCGCGCGTGCGTCGCCCGTGTCCGTCTCCAGCAACAGCGTGGACGACCGCACCGGCGCGCCGCAGTAGTCAAAGATGCCGGTCTCGATCTGGGTCTTCATCGCACCGGTATAGCCGCGCTTCTGCCAGGTGCGGTCGTCGGCGCCGCCGAGGCCGACCAGATGGACGGGCAGGTGGCCGAGCTTCTTGAGCACGCCCTGGCCGCTGCTGTCTTCATAGGCCCAGCCATTGGAGAAGACCCGATCGATCCAGCCCTTCAGCAGGGCAGGCATGCCCCACCAGTAGACCGGGAACACCAGTACCACGGCATCGGCGCGGTCCAGCCGGGCCTGTTCGGCCAGGACATCGGCAGGGAAGGGGGCGTTGCGGTGGTGGCCCTGCAGGTCCGCCCGGTTGAAACGGGGGTCGAAGCCCTCTGCGTCGAGGTCGGCGAGCTCGGCGGTGCTTCCGTCATCGGCGGTAATGCCTGCTGCGATCTGGGCCGCGACGGCGTGGGTCAGGGAGCCGGGATCGGGGTGGGAGACGACGATGAGTGTGTGCATGGGATTCCTGGGGCGGGGAAGGGCTTGTATACTTTCGGTAAGTTACGGAACGTAAGTTACGATTGGTATATAGCCATGTCAAGTCCGCCCGATGCGCCTGCCCCCGTGGCACCCCGCCGCCGCATGACCCGCGATGACCGTCTGCGCCAGCTCCTGGCAGAGGCGTGGCGGCTGATCCGCGAGGAAGGCACCGATGCGCTCACATTGGGGCGTCTGGCCGAGCAGGCCGGCGTGACCAAGCCGGTGGTGTATGACCATTTCGGTACGCGGGCCGGTCTGCTGTCCGCGCTGTACCGCGATTTCGATGCGCGCCAGGGCGTGGTGATGGAAGCGCGGTTCGCCAGCAGTGGCCCGACGCTTGCGGACAAGGCGCAGGTCATCGCCGAGGCCTACGTGGCGTGCGTGATGAAGCAGGGGCGCGAGATTCCGGGCGTGATCGCTGCGCTGGCCGGGTCACCGGAACTGGCGCGTATCAAGCGCGAGTACGACGTCGTGTTTCTTGAGCAGTGCCGCGCGCTGTTGTCGCCGTTCGCACCCGCAGGCGCGTTGGCGCAGGCGGGGCTGTGGGGCATGCTCGGCGCCGCTGAGGGCCTCTCTTCTGCAGCGACCACCGGCGACATCACGCCGCTGCAGGCGGAGCAGGAACTGGCGGCGACGATCATGGCGATGGTGGCGCGCGGCTGAGCGCTGCCTGCACGACAGGGCGATGACGCGCGAAGCGGTCGTCGAGTGGGCGGGTATGATGTCCCGCCCTTCTGGACTGGATGCCATGCGCGCTTTTTTCCCTGTGTTCGTACTCGCTGCCGCGATCGGCGCGGCTTTGCCCGCCACCGCGACGACCGTGTCGTTGAATGAGCGCCTGAAAAGCGCGTCCCGTGTCGAGGTGAACCAGGTGCCGACGAGCGGCGCGTCATTGATCGGGCGCGTACAGCAGTTCCACAACGGCGACAGTCTGATCAGTCTTGGCGAAGGCGAGGGTCAGCCGGTCGTGTTGACACTGTGCAGCGGCAAGGCGCATCTGAATCTCGAGGCGAGCTGGCCGGGTGCGCCCGCGGCGAAGACAGCCGAGGAGAAGCAGATGCGGGCGTACGGCATGTACATGGCGGTGATGGGTGGCATGGCGATGGTGCAGGGGCTCGCAGGCGATACGCTGGAACTGCCGGCCGATGGGCAGGCAGCCACGGTGCAGCGCGAGACCTCCTGGGCCTATGGCAAGGAGCAGTACGCGGTGACCGTTACCAACGGGGCCGGCGGCGAGCTGCGGGTCAAGGCGGTCAAGACCGCGAACACCACGAAGACGCCGCGCTCGGGGCCGGACGACTTGGTCAGCACCGACGGTGACAAGGCGGCGCGCCTGGCCGAGCTGGAGCCGGTCGGCACGTCGCGCGAACTGGTGATTTCGTCCGCGCCAATGGCGGCGGGGATACCAGATGCGATGTCCCTGGCAGGCTGGCTGTCGGCCAGTGGCAAAGGGGGCGCGACCGTGGGTGAGGCGCGCACGGCCACGGGTGACTGCGCGCGCTGAAACATCGGGCGTTCCAGGGCGCCCGGGCAGAGCGGTCAGCGCAACGTCAGTGATACCCATTCTCATTTGAGTTACACTGGCGCGATAGCATCGTCCCTCGCTCCGGGTAGTCATGATTGTTTCGTCGTCGCTGATCTCTTCCGTATCGCCGTGGTTGCGCACGCTGGGCGTGGCGACCGCCATCGGCATGGCGGCGCTGTCGCCGGCCTCGGCGCAGCAGCGCAATCCCGAGCAGAAAGTCGGTGAGACGGTGCTGGACCAGCCGGCGCAGAGTTATCGCTTCGAACACTTCGTGCTCGATAGTCCCGATCACGCCCGCCGCTGGCGGGTGAATGTCGGTGTGCCGGCGAAGGCCTCGGCCACGCCGGCGCCGGTGCTGTACATGCTCGACGGCAACGCCGCGGCGATGGTGCTCGACCAGGCGATGCTTGCCGATCTGGCCGCGCATGCCGCGCCGGTGCTCGTCTTCATCGGCTACGACAACGACCTGCGCATCGATTCCGCGGCACGCACCCGCGATTACACCGCGTGGATCGATACCGCCGATGACGAAAACGGCACCTCGCAGTCCAGTGGTGGTGGTGCGTATGCGTTTCTCGATCTGATCGAGCGCCGGATCAAGCCGGAAGTGCAGCGTCGCGCCAGCATCGATCTGCAGCAGCAGTCGCTGTGGGGCCATTCGCTGGGCGGCCTGTTCGTGGTCAGCACGCTGTATACCCGCCCGGCCGCGTTCCAGCATTACGTGTCGGCCAGCCCATCGCTGTGGTGGAGCCAGGGCGCGCCGCTGGGTGACATGGAGCGCCAGTTCATTGCCAACACCCAGGGTCAGCCGGCACAGGTGACGGTGATGCTCGGCGGCGATGAGCGCACCGGCAACCGCGGGGTGCGCGACATGACCAATCCGCGCGTGGTCGCGCACCTGCGCCGTATCGGCGGGGCGACGCCCGATGCCGCGCAGCAGCTGGCCACCCGCCTGGCCAAGGTGCCGGGCCTGACCGTGCAGTACCGCGAATTTCCCGGCCTTGGCCATGGGCCGATGCTGCCGGCGTCGCTCAAGGCCACGCTGAGCCAGTTGTATGGCATCGCCGATCGCAGCGGCACGCCCGCGCCGGCCCCCTGATTTTTCGTTACCCAGGCAGTTCCGTGGCCCTGTGCCACCGCCGCAACGGACCGCGGCCATGCCAAGGCAAGCACTGTGACAACGCGCCAACCGGCGCGCCCCAAACAGAAGGAGTCTGCTGATGTACACCCTGAAAACCCTCCCGCGTGTCGCCGCCCTGGCCATTGCGCTGTCGCTGGCCAGCCCTGCCGTGTTCGCGCAGCCGGTGTTCGATGCGCCCGCCAACGGCTTCCGTGGTGAAGTGATCAGCCGCGGCCAGAACGTGGTGCCGGGCAGCGATGCCGAGGTGATCGGCCGCCAGTTCGTGCCGGGCCAGCAGGTCACGCTGCTGCGCGGCGAGACCGTGCTCAACGCCACCCCGTACGTGGTCGACGCCGAGGGCAACTTCAAGGGCAACGTCGCGATTCCCGCCGATGCGGTACCCGGCCAGCAGCCGGTGATCGTGCGTGCCAGCCAGCCGTCCGCGGCAACGGTGCTGTCGCTGCGCGTCTCGCCGAACCTGCCACTGAGCGGCCAGCAGAATTTCAACCAGACCTCGGCCAAGCTGGTCCAGGGCCTGTACCAGTCCGCCTACAGCGCGGCCAGCAATGCGGTGTTCGTCACCGCGGCGGTCGGTCGCCCGCCGGTGACCCAGTCGCAGCTGCTAAAGCTCGACCCGAAGACGCTCAAGGTCACCGCCAAGATCACCCCCGCTGCAGTGCCGGGCGGCAAGGGTGGTGCCGTGTTCGCGGTGTATGGCGTGGGCGTGGACGATGCCAACGGCAACGTCTGGGTCACCAATACCCGCCAGGACACCGTGGCCGTGTATCGCCAGAAGGACCTGTCGCTGGTGCGCCAGTTCGACGTCGGGGCGGTGCCGCATGCCCGCGACATCGTGGTCGATGGCCGCCATGGCAAGGTGTTCGCCTCGGCCGCCGGTGAAGACCATCTGTCGGTGTTCGATGCCCGCACCCTGCAGCCGCTGGAGCCGATCACCCTGGCCTCGGGCGTGGACGACAAGAAGTTCGTCCCGATGAGCCTGGTGCTGGATGAAGCGGCCGGCAAGCTGTTCACCGTCAGCATCGGCACGCCCGAAGCGGCGGTGATCGACACCACCACCGGCAAGGTGGAGAAGGTCATCGACCTGGGCAACTCGATCAGCGCCTCCGGCGTGGCCTACGACGCTTCGGCAGGTCGGCTGTACGTGGCCTCGCAGGGCACGGACAACCTGCTGATCGTCGATGTCGCCAGCGGCAAGGTGCTGCACGACGTGCCGGTCGGCGCGGGTGCGCTGAACGTGGCCTTCGAGCCGGTGTCCAAGCTCGCCTACGTGACCAACCGCGGTGCCGGCACGGTGACCGTGGTCGACGGCAACGGCAAGGTGGTCGGCAACCTGGATGGCGGCACCTTCCCGAACCATGTGCGTGAAGATGGCAAGGGCAACGTGTTTGCCGTCAACAAGTCGCGTGATGCCCAGGATCCCAAGGGCGACCGCATCACCCGCATCAGCACCCGCGCGAACTGAGCTGCGCGGAGAGCGTTGCACCGGCGGCGGGGCGTACAGCCCCGCCGTTCTGATTGAAGAGGAACTGCCATGAAGTCGATTGTTGTCCGCCGCAGCCTGCTGGCGCTGTCCCTGGTCGCCGTGATCGCCGGGTGCTCGAAAGAGCCCGCTGCACCTGCCACCGACACCGCTGCCGCATCGGCCGCGCAGACCCCCGAAGCACTGCCGGAAGGCTGGCAGCGTGTGGTGGGCGTGGACGTGCCCGACATCGAGGGCGCCACCCAGCAGTTGCCGGCACAGGTCACCTCCGATGATGGCGTGGCCACGACGGTGACCGACACCTCGAAGATCATTGCCGGCGGCGATGACATCATCGCCGTGCTCGAAGCGCTTGGCCTGGACGATCAGGTGTACGCCGCGCCGCTGCGCTCGGCCACCGAATCCGGGCGCAAGGCCCCCAAACAATTCCTGTTCAACCGCACCACGGGCGTGGAAGGCGTGTTGAGCCTGCAGGGCACCCTGTTCCTCGGCAACAGCCTGCGCCGTCATTCCGATCTGGCCGCCAAGCTGCGCGGCGCAGGCGAAGCGGCGGTGATCGTCGATGATCTGCAGCCGGCGGCCGACAAGGTGCGCAAGGTCGCCGCCGCGGTCGGCATGGCCGAGCAGGGTGAAGCACTGGCCACGAAAGTGCAGTCGCAGCTGGATGCGGCCAAGACCAGTGGTGCGGCGCTGGCGTGGCACCCGCGTGTGATCCATGTTTCCGCGACCGGTGCCGGCGGCGCGCCGACGGTGGCGGGCTCGGACAGCGCCTCGGGCAAGCTGATCACGCTGGCCGGTGGCATCAACATCGGTGACGAGGCTGGCGTGGCCAACTATTCCGCGCTGAGCAATGAGGGCGTGGTGGCTGCTGCGCCGGACGTGATCCTGGTGACCGAGAACGACCTGGCCCTGTTCGGTGGCCAGGCCGGCCTGTGGCGCGCCTATCCGACTCTGCGGCAGACGCCGGCCGGTGCGGCCAATCGCGTGTGGGTGATGCCGGACGTGGAGTTGAAGTCCGCCAGTGTCGCCTCGGGCAGTGGCGCGGTCGCCCTGGCCGCCGCCTTCGCCACCGTGCCGCGTCCGTGAGGGCGTAAGGCATGGCGGTGTCGAGTCCTGCGCGTCGCCGTGGCGCGACCGTGTTGATCTGGGCCGCGGTGGGATTGCTGATCGCGGTGATCGCCTCCTTCGCGGTGGGCCCGTTGCGGCTGCCGCCGATGGAGGTACTGCAGGCGATCGGGGTGAAGCTGGGGCTGGCCGATCCGGCCAGCGTCAGCACCCGCGATCTGGCCGTGGTCTGGCAGCTGCGCATTCCGCGTGCCCTGCTGGGCGCGATGGTGGGCGCCGCACTGGCGATGGCCGGTGCGAGCCTGCAGGGATTGTTCGGTAATCCGCTGGCCGACCCCGGCATCGTCGGCGTGACCCAGGGCGCGGCCTTGGGCGCGGTGTCCGCGATCGTGCTCGGCGCCGGCGCGTTCGGTGCATGGACGCTGCCGCTGGCCGCGTTTGCCGGTGCCGGTGGCGCGATCACATTGACCTACCTGCTGGCACGACCGGGGCAGGGCAGTGGCACGGCGACATTGCTGCTGGTCGGCATCGCCATCGCTGCGTTCTGCTCGGCGATGATCGGGTTCCTGACCTACATCGCCAGCGAGAGCGAGCTGCAGTCGCTGGTGTTCTGGCAGATGGGCTCGCTGGCCCAGGCCGACTGGCGGGATGTGATCGCAGTGGCGCCGGTGTTCGTGCTCGGCACGATCGCCCTGCTACGGCTCGCCACGCCGCTGGACATGCTCGCGCTCGGTGAGCGTCAGGCCCAGCACCTGGGGCTGGATGTGAAGCGCACCCGGCTCAAACTGATCGCCTTCAGCGCGCTGCTGGTCGGTGCGGCCGTCGCGTTCGCCGGCTCGATCGGCTTCGTGGGTCTGGTCGTGCCGCATGTCGTGCGCCTGCTGGTCGGCCCCGGCCATCGCTGGCTCCTGCCGGTCTCGGCCGTGGCCGGTGCGCTGCTGATCGTGGTCGCCGACACCGCCGCACGCACGCTGGATCCACCGTCCGAGATCCCGCTGGGCCTGTTCTCGGCCGCGCTGGGTGCGCCGTTCTTCCTGTGGCTGGTGATGCGTCAGCGCCATCGGAGCGGTGCATGAGCGCGTTGCTGCAACTGCAGTCGGTGCAGCTCAGTCGCGGCGCACGGCGCATCCTGGATGACATCACGCTGGATTTCGTGCCCGGCACGGTGACGGCGCTGGTCGGCCCGAACGGTGCGGGCAAGTCGACGCTGCTGGCGGTGGCCGCAGGCGACCTGGAGGCGGAGCAGGGCCACGTGCTGCTGCGTGGACAGGCGCTGGCAGAGTGGAAGGCCAAGCCGCTGGCGCGCGAGCGCGCGGTGATGCCGCAGGAGCACGCGGTCCGGTTCGCCTTCCGGGTACATGAAGTGGTCGCGATGGGGCGGCTGCCGCATCCGCCGGACCCGGTGAAAGACGCCGCCTGCATCGCCGATGCGCTGGCGCGTGCCGACCTGCATGCGTTGATCGAGCGGGAAGTGGAGCATCTGTCCGGTGGTGAGGCGGCGCGGACGACCTTCGCCCGCGTGCTGACCCAGGACACGCCGCTGTTGCTGCTGGACGAGCCGACGGCGGCGTTGGATCTCCGCCATCAGGAACGCACGTTGCGCGCGGTTCGCGAGCTGGCCGATGCCGGCGCCTGCGTGATCGTGGTGCTGCATGACCTGAATCTGGCCGCGGCCTACGCGGATCGGATCGTATTGCTGGAACAGGGCCGCGTGGCCGCCGACGGGACGCCTACCGAGGTTTTGACGCGCGAGCATATCGAACGGGTCTACCAGCAGCCGGTGCTGGTGCTGCGGCATCCGCAGCGCGATGTTCCGTTGGTGGTGGTGACCGACGCGTAGCGCAGGGTTGGCCGGCGCGTTGACGGTGTGATGGGAGCCGGCCAGCGGCCGGCCCCGCCGTTTGTGGGTTACCAGCCGAATCTGGCGGTCGCCATCACCGTGCGGCCGCTGCCGTAGTAGCACGACGACACGCCGGTGCAGGTCGACACGAAACGCTTGTCGGCCAGGTTGCTGGCGTTGAGCGCGAGCTGCACCTGGGTGCCGCCGATCCGGCCCACGTCATAGCGGATCGCCGCATCGAACAGGGTGTAGGACGGAATCCGGTACAGGTTGGCGCTGTCGCCGTAGCTGACGCCGTTGTAGCGCGCGCCGGCCGCCAGGCTGAGACCCTGCAGGGCGCCGGCCTGGAACGTGTAGTCCGCCCAGAACGAGGCGCTGTAGTCCGGCACCATTGCCAGTTCCTTGCCCTTGTAGGGCGCCGAACGCGTCATCTCCGAGTCCATGCGTGACGCGGCGCCGATCAGGCTGAAGCCCTCGATCGGGGTGATCCGCCCTTCCAGTTCGATGCCGCGCACGCGGCCTTCGTCACCCTGGATCGAGCAGGTGGCGGTACCGGTCGCGCCGCAGTTGCGATGCGACGCCACCGGGTCATCGACGATCATGTTCTGCTGGCGCAGGTCGTACACCGACAGGGTGACCAGCCCATCCACCGAGGCCGGCTGGTACTTCAGGCCGGCTTCCCACTGCGACCCGGTCACCGGCTCGAACGCGGTCTGGGTGAAGCTGTCCAGCGGCGATTTGGTCGAAGGCTGGAAGGATTCGGCGTAGCTCACGTACGGGGTCAGCCCGTTCTCGAACACGTACAGAACACCCGCGCGGCCCGTGAACGCTTCGCTCTTGATCACGTTGCGCCCGCCCGGCGTGGAGATGCCGGTGGCGATGTTGCGGTTGGCGCTGCTGCTGTCGTCCTTGGTCCAGTCGTAGCGGCCGCCGAACGTCATCCGCCAGTTGCCGAGCGCCAGCTGATCCTGCAGGTACACGCCGCTCTGGCGATTGATGCCAGCGGTGGGGGTTTCGGTGCTCACCGTCGGGCGGTAGGTCGAATACACCGGATTGAAGATGTCGATCGGGCGCGGGCTGCTCATGGCGCTGCGCACGCCTTCCCAGTCCGCACGCTGCCAGTCCCAGCCGAGCAGCACGGTATGGTCCACCGCGCCGGTACTGAAGCGCGCCTGCAGGCGGGTATCGAAGGTGTCGCCATCGGAGTCGCCGGTGCCCATCACGCCGCGACGGTTCTGGGTGCGGCCATCGGCATTCAGTGCGCCGAAGGTGACCACGCTGCGGAACAGCGAATCGACATGCGTGCGGCGCGCGCTCTGGGTCAGCGTGAGGTGGTCGTTGAACTGGTGCTCGAACATCCAGCCGGCGGTCCACAGCGTGCGGTTGAAGGTGTTCCAGTCCGGCTCGCCGATGAAGGTGCTGTTCTTCATGTAACCCGACGCCGTCGGATTGAGCGTGCCGGCGGCCGGCAGGAACTGATAGGTCGAGCCGCCATCGTCCTTCTGGTACAGGCCCAGCAGGGTCAAGCGGGTGCGTTCGGCGAGCTGCCAGGTGTAGCTGGGGGCGAGGAACCAGTGCTCCTGTTCGGTGCGCTTGATCTGGGTCTGGCCGTCGCGATACAGGCCGACCAGGCGGAACAGGTGATCATCCCCCGCAGTGCCGGCGCCCACGTCGAAAGCGGCGCTGTACTGGCCGTTCGCATCCACGCCCAGGCGCAGCTGCTGCATCTGGTCCGGAGTGGGGGTCTTGCTGACCTGGTTGACCATGCCGCCCGGGGCCACCTGGCCATACATCACGGCGGACGGACCCTTGAGCACTTCCACCCGCTCCAGGTTCCAGCTGTCGAACATGCTGCGGTTCCACTGGCTGCCCTGCGGTGCGCGCATGCCATCCAGGGTGACGTTGTTGGACCAGCTGCCGGCATCGAAGCCACGGATGCGGAAATCGTCCACGCGGTTGTCGATGCCCGAGCTTTCGAGGCTGACGCCGGCGACATAGCGCATCGCATCGTTGAGCGACTGCACGCCACGGGCATCCAGTTCGGCGCGCTCGATCACGGAGACCGACTGCGCGGTTTCGGCCAGCGCGGTGCTGGTCTTGGTCGCGCCGCTGGTGCTGTTGGCAGCGCGGTAGGCATTGACCCGCACCGCATCCAGATCGGTAGCGGTCTGGGCATGGGCGGCAGGAGCAAACGCGGCGGCCAGACAGGCCAGGGCCAGCAGGTTGGGGCGCAACCGGCACGGGTTCGGGGAGGAAGAGCAGGTCATGGGCAACAACTCGGCAACGCGGAAGGAGGGGCGCGAGCGCGGCTCGTTGCTTTGAGGGGCGGAGCCTGACGCGCGGGCGTCGCCGCTGGCGACGCATAGGCCGCCATTTTAAGGATTCCCGTCATATACGCAATTGCGACCCATTCGCATGTCGGGGATGCTCAGGGGGTCGTCGTGCCAACTGCGAACGTTATCGGCGTGCATGAGGCTCAGTGTTGCACGGGCGGTGTTAATCAGGGCTTGTAGCCGGCCACGGGAGGTCTACAATGCCGGCTACACCCCAGGTGACCTTCATGACTTCGATGCCGCTTCTGACGTTTTTTACCCTGACCCGCGATTACGCGGCACGGGCGCGTCTGCCACTCGGAGTGCAAGGCTGCTGACCGGAACACCGGTCACCCTGGACCCCAAGCAGAGCGCCCACCGGGCGCTCTTTTCGTTTCCACGCACCAGAACTGTTTGAAGGAGAACGTGCCATGCACCAGATCGCCGAGCCCCAAACCTGGCCGCACGCCCGTTAGCCAACGGCGGCGTGCGGCTCCCCGATGTTGGCAGCGAGACCTATCCCATGAACACCCATACCCAGACCCTGTCCCTCCGGCGCAACCTCGGCATCATTGCCCACATCGACGCCGGCAAGACCACGCTCACCGAGCGCCTGCTGTGGAAAACCGGCGAGATCCATCGCGTCGGCGAGGTCCACGACGGTGCGGCGACCACCGACTTCTCGGCGATCGAACGCGAGCGCGGCATCACCATCGGCGCGGCCGCCGTGCAGGCGCATTGGGCGCCGCGCGACCAGCCGATCCACCACCTGACCTTGATCGACACCCCCGGCCACATCGATTTCGCGATCGAAGTGGAGCGTTCCCTGCGCGTGCTGGATGGCGCGGTGGCGGTGTTCTCCGCCGTGGATGGCGTGCAGCCCCAGTCCGAATCGGTCTGGCGCCAGGCGCGTCGCCACGGGGTGCCGCTGATCGCCTTCGTCAACAAGATGGACCGCACCGGTGCTGCGTTCGAACGCGTGCTCGCGCAACTGCGCGAGAAGCTGCGGGCCACGCCGTGGGCGCTCGGTGTGCCGATCGGCACTGAAAGCCAGTTCAACGGCTGGGTGGATCTGGTCGACCGCAGCACCGTGCACTGGGACGACAAGGGCACGGCGTTGCGTCATGCCTGGACGACCGATGAGGCGGCCCAGTGGATGCCGCAGCGCGAGGCGCTGATCGAGGCCGTGGCCGATGCCGACGACGTGCTGGCACAGGCGTGGCTGGAAGGCGCGGCGGTCGACAACGCGCAGCTGCGCGCGGCGATCCGTCGCGGCACCCTGGCCGGTGCCGGCGTACCGGTGCTCGCGGGCTCGGCGTTCAAGAGCAAGGGCGTGGAAACGCTGCTCGATGCCGTGGTCGACTATCTGCCGTCGCCACTGGATCGGCCGGCGGTGGTCGCCACCGATAACGGCAACGACCTGCTGCTGCCGCCTGATCCCGATGGTCCGCTCGCGGCGCTGCTGTTCAAGATCACGCACCAGAACCACGGTGCGCTGAGCTTCGTGCGGGTGTATTCGGGCACGCTGAAGGTGGGCGACGCGCTGGCCAGCTCGCAGCATGCACACGGGCGACGCGTCAGCCGCCTGGTGCGGGTGCAGGCCGACCAGACCCACGACATCAAGCAGGCCGTGGCCGGTGACATCGTCGCAGTGCTGGGCTGGAAGGATGCCGTCAGCGGTGAAACGCTGAGTGCACCCTCGCGCCCGCTGCTGCTCGATACGATCCAGGCGCAGCATGCGGTGCTGGCATGGCGGTTGACGGCGGAAAAGGCCTCGGACCTGATCCGCATCAGCCAGGGATTGGCCAGCCTGGCGCAGGAGGATCCGTCGTTCCGTGTCGAGACCGATGCGGACAGCGGAGAGACCCTGATCTGGGGCATGGGCGAGCTGCATCTGGAGGTGATGGTCGAGCGCCTGCGCACGGAGTGGGGCGTCAACGTCCGCACCGGCCAGCCGCGCGTGGCCTACCAGGAGACGCCGAAGCGTGCCGTGCAGCGGGTGGAAGGCAAGGTCGCCAAGCAGACCGGTGGCCAGGGCCAGTTCGCCCAGGTGCTGATCGACATCACCCCGCGCGAGGACGGCGAGGTGAGCTTCGTCGACCGCACCGTCGGCGGCGCGATTCCGCGCGGGTTCGTCAACGCGGTGGAGAAGGGCGCGCGCGCGGCATTGGGCGAAGGTCCGCTGGGCCATCCGGTGGTCGGTATCGAGGTGACGCTGGTCGACGGCCAGACCCACGTCAAGGACTCCTCGGACATGGCCTTCCATCGTGCCGGCAGTGAAGCGGTGAAAGCGGCGCTGGCCCAAGCGGGCACGCAGCTGCTGGAGCCGGTGATGGAGATCGCCATCCACGCGCCGTCGGGCAACGTCGGCGATGTGGTCGGCGACCTCAACCGCCGCAGTGGGCGGGTGGCCTCGATCGAGGACCAGGATGGGCAGGCCGAAGTGCTCGGCTATGCACCGCTGGCGCGACTGGGTGGCTATACCACCTCGCTGCGGTCGCTGACCCAGGGGCGCGCGTCCAGCGACATGCGCTTGAACGGGTACGAGGCCGCGCAGACGGTCTGATCGTTGATGTGGAAAAAGAAGGGGAGCCGGGCAACCGGCTCCTTTTTTCATAGAATATCCATCGCACTGTCGCGCGCAGCCCCAACCCGCGCTGCGACCGGATTTCACCTTGGAGTACCGCTATGAGCAACACGCATTTCTACCCGATCGGCACCCCCGGCCAGCCCTGGGGCGACGCGGAGCGCGCGCAGTGGCGGGCAGGGCAGCAACGGCAGCGCAGCTACCACGATGATGTCGTGGCCGCGCTGGAGCGCCTGGGCGAGCGCTTTGACGTCGTGCAATACGGTCAGCTCGATTACGCGCCGGATCATTACCCGCTGTTCGCGGTGGTCAGCCACGACTGGAGCCCGGCCTTGCCGACGGCGCTGGTCACCGGTGGCGTGCATGGCTACGAGACCAGTGGCGTCCACGGCGCGCTGCAGTTCCTGGACCAGCATGCCGAGGCGTATGCGGGCCGCATCAACCTGATCGTCGCGCCCTGTGTCAGCCCGTGGGGTTACGAGCGCATCCAGCGCTGGAATCCAGAGGCGATCGATCCGAACCGCAGCTTCCGCGGCGAGGGCATCATCGAGGAAGCCGCGTCCCTGATGCGCTGGATGGCGGCGCGCGGCGATACGCTGCTGGTGCACATGGACCTCCACGAAACCACCGACAGCGACCTGCACGAATTCGATCCGGCGCGTTGCGCGCGCGACGGCATCGCCCTGGTGCCCGACATCATTCCGGACGGCTTCTATGTGATCGGCAACAGCGAAGATCCGCAGCCGGCCTTCCAGCAGGCGTTGATCGCCGCGGTCGAAAAGATCACGCACATCGCCCCGGCCGATGCGAACGGCGAGCTGATCGGCATGCCGCTGCAGTCACCGGGCGTGGTCTGGGGCGAGTCGCGCTCGATCGGTGCGTGCGCCGGCTTCACCGACGCGCGCTATGCCACCACCACCGAGGTGTATCCGGACAGCCCGCGCACGTCCCCGACCGAGTGCAATGACGCGCAGGTGGCGGCCATCTGCGCGGCACTGGATTACGCGCTCGCCCAGCGCTGACCGGGTCAGCTCTTCAGCCAGCGCTCGCAACCGGCCGTGCCCTCCGCGGACGACGCGGCCTTCGTGCAGGTTGCGGTCATCCGTGCCTGCAGGCGGGTCAGGCTCTCCGCACCGTGATGGGTGCGGCTCCAGGCCTGCAGCGTGGTGCCCAGCCGTTCGAAACGCTGGCGGGTGCGCTGGTGGTAGCCGGCCGGTTGCGCGGCCAGATCGGCGATCACCTCGCCGGTAGCCTGTTCGATGGCGGGGGCATCGTCCGGGCTCAGGCGCACCAGGCCTTCGACGTACAGGACACCCCACTGCACGCGCGTGGCGGGTCCCTGCGCGCCCTGGTAGGCCTTGTGCAGCCACGAGAGGGCGGAGGCCCTGTCGCCCCGGGCCTCGGCGAGGTCGGCGAGCTCGGGCATGTAGTAGTAGGGGGTCTGGCTGCGGTCCAGTTCGGCCAGCAGCAGCTTCTCGGCGGCATCGTCCTCCTTGATCTGGCGCAGCACATACACGGCGGTGCTGAACGTGGCCTGGCGCTCGTGCGGGGTGGTCGCGGCGGCATCGGCAGCGGCGACGCGCTGCTGCGCTTTCTCCTTCAGTGCGGCCGGAATCTCCTCATCGGGATGCTGCTGGCGCTGCAGCGCCAGTTCGGTGATGACGGTGCCCAGTCGCGCATCCGCCTTGTCGCCCAGAGCGTGGTCCGCAGCATCCAGCGCGGCCAGCAGCTGCGTACCCAGTTGCTGTGCCTGCTCGGGGGTGGCGCTGGCCAGGCTCACCAGGGCCGGACCCTGGTAGCCCAGCAGGTCACGATTGGCACGGACCTCCGCCGGCGCGCTCAGCACGGCGTCGAGCAGGACGCGTGTGGTGTCGCGTTGCGCCGGCGTCGGTGTCGCGTTGGGTTTCCCCGCGCCCAGTGCCAGCAGCGCGAACCGGCGCTGCAGCGCAGGCTCCGGCGCTGAGGTAGCCAACTGCTGCAGCAGCGAGGCGGTGTCGCGCTCGCCGGCAAGGCGATTCGCATCCACCTCCCAGCCGTAGTCGCCCAGTACGCGCCAGTCCTCGGCGCTGACCTCCTTCGGTGCATTCAGTGCGTGCTGCAGCACCTCGCTCACTGCGGTGCGGCGGCTGGCAGCCAGGGTGAGTGCGCGGGTAAGGGCTTCGCTGTCATTGCCGCCGGCCAAGCGGGTAAGTTCATTGCGCTGGGGGTCGAGCACGATCAGGGTCGGATAGCCGCGCACGCCAAAGCGCTCGCCCCAGGCCTGCGCGCCTTCCTCGTCGCCATCCAGATAGACCGGAACATACTGCCGCGTGAGCGCGATGAAGGCGGGATCCTTGAACAAGGTGGCCTTGAGCTGGTTGCAGGGCGGGCACCACACCGCGCCCCAGTACAGCAGCACCGGTTTGCCGCTGTCGCGGGCCTCGGCGAACGCATCGTCGACGTCGCCATGGCGCCAGGCGATTTCCGCGGGCGCCGGTTCGGCCGCAGTGGGTGTCGCAGTGGCTGCGGGGGAGGGAGCGGGCGAGCAGGCCGGCAGCAGGGCGATCACACCCAACAGACCGAGGGACAGGGCAAGGCGCATCGAGGTATCCAGAGGGGAGAAGGCGGGAGGGAGGCCGTGCTCGATTGTAGGAAGCGCGGGAAGGTCCGGCCGCGTCTCCCTGATGCGGATTGCTCATGACGGCAGGCCCGGGCGTGATAAGGCGTGCGTCCGCCCCTCGACATGGCATGCCGTTCACGGACCGCGAGGCAGGCTGGGGTCATTTCCAGTGGAGCCTTTCATGCAGATGCCGAGCCGGAACAATGCAGGGTTGATGGCCGCCGCTTTGACGGTGTTGCTGTGTGCCTGTTCGCCGCAGGGCGAGGGCGGTGCTGCGCCGCTGGTACCGCCCAGCGGCGCGGACCCGGGGGCGGCGAAGGCGGCTGATCCCGGGGGCGCTGCGACCACAGTCGGGCGGCCGGCACCGGTCTATCAGGAAGGCGCTTCGGGCATTGCGGTCGGTCCGGTCGCGGGGACGCGGGTGGCGCACGATTTCCAGCGCGACTACCTTGCCTCGCCGACGTGGAAGCTGTTCGCACCGCCGGACAGCGTGGGCACACCGCTGGTAGCGTTGGTACTGGACGGCTCGGATCGGTTGACCGCCGGTGAGCTCCGGATCGGGCGAAGCGATGATGCCGCGGCAATCAAGACCTGCCTGGAGATGCCTGCCGAAGCGACCGGTCCTGCGGTGGCGGCCACGGTCGATATCGGCGGCGTGCCGTTCACGCACTTCACCGCCGGCGATGCCGCGATGAGTCATTACGTCAACGCGGAGAGCTACCGCGCGGTCCATGACGGCGGCTGCTACGCGATCGATCTGGTCGTGGCGGGGACGCGTCCGGAGGTCTACGATCCGCCGCGCACGCCGCCGTTCACGCAGGAGGAGGCGGCATCGCGATTGGCTGAGGCGTTGAAGGCGGTGTACTGGCTCCCTTGATCCCCCTCATCTGCGTTGCTGATCCTGTTCGCGCTGCCGGCGCTGTACGGCTGGGCGCTTCGCCGGCGGGAACAGCGGCGGGGTAGGGGAGCGGTCTGCTCAGGGGGCATCTGGCGCTATGATCTGCCACAGGCATGGATGGCTGGGTATATCAGGAATGCACACGACGGAACCGGCGACAGAAGAACGGGGTGCTGAGCCCGAACTCAGCTTCTTTTGGTTGCACGACCACGTGGCGGCCTATCTGGCCCGTAGCCGCTACTCGAAGCCGTCTCGCGCAGAGCGCGCATCTCTCTGGATTGGGTTGGGTGCGGCAGGTCTGGGGTTGCTGGCCGCTGCGTTGAGCCCACGCCTTATAGCTCCGGAGCCAGCGGCAATCACGCTATCCATTTGCCTGGGTGTCGAACTTGCTGGATTTGCGGTCCACCTGATCCTGTTGGCACTACGCGAGCTACCTCAGCTTCTCAAGCTGCGATTGACGCATGCAGTGGATATGGACTTCAATTTTGAGTCTTGGCGGCAACTCGTCGGCAGACTTCGTCGGTTCCCGCGCGCGGAGTGTGAGGAAATGCTGCGCTTCTCGAGTGGATTGCGTCAGCGCATGAATGAGCGCCTGGGGCTTCTCTTTGGAGGCATTCAACGCTTGGGGGTTTTTCCGGTCCTGGTCGCGCTCTATCTGCAGTTTCGCAACTGGACGTGGGGAAATTGGGCCGCAGCGTTCGATGTGAATCCTGTTGCGGGGCTGATCATCTGGATGATGGTGTTGCTCTACGCGCTGGGATGGCTGCTCATCGGGCTGCGCACGCGCTTGGATAGCTACATCGAATTGCTCGAAGCTGCGCTTCAAAGGGAGTGAGATGGTCATCCAGAACGGAGTAGGCACGCCCGGGGGTGTCTTGATGGACTATTTGAAACGCTCTGCGCTTGCCGCATTCGGTGCTTTCCTGATCCTTGTGCTCTACACGTTGGCGGCGCAACCGCTATCGATGTTGGAATTGAGATCGCTTCTTCTACTTTTGCTTGTCGGCGCGGCCTGCGCCGTCGTGAGCGGGGCGATGGCGGCGGCACTCGTACGCAAGCGCCCGGTCGCAATGGTCCTGCTTGCCCAGGTGCTGATCATTCTTATCGTCGGATTCATCTGGCAGCAGTAGATCCCGCAGTCATGCAATGACGTTGCTGCTGGCCACCTGCGATAGCAATAGTCATCACGCGCCTGGCTTCCCCGGCGGCAGCCCGTCATCACGCTCGTGCCATGCCGGAATCTCCAGGGCATGTTCTTTGAGCATGGCTTGGATGCACGCGCACGCGTGGTCTCTCTCCGCCTGCGCGCATTGATCCAGAATCTCTCCAGCGAGCATTTCGAACTGGGGCCAGAACTGCGCTGGATGGCGCACCTGCGCCACCCAGTGGACCAGCATCCCGGCCAGTGCATCAAGCTGTACCTGTATTTCGGGGCGCACGTTCATCCCGGCGGCGCCCCCAGGTCAAGCGCGACGCGGTAGTAATGACCGTCGTCGCGGAGCTGGACGGTGAGGTCCGGCTGAAGGATGTCATCCACATGCAGCGTCGGCTGGCCCTGCGCAGTGCGGGTCACGACGAACTCGTACAGGCTGCGCCCGAAGCGGTAGCTCAGTTCGAAGGACGGCCAGTGATCGGGCAGGCACGGTTCAAGCGACAGACGATCACCGTCACGACGGATGCCGAGCAGGGATTCGACCAGCAGGCGATACATCCAGCCGGCCGAACCCGTGTACCAGGTCCAGCCGCCGCGGCCGATGTGCGGCGATACGGCGTATACATCGGCTGCCAGCACATACGGTTCGACGCGGTAGGTCTGCACTGCCTCCGGGTCCAGCGTGTGGTTGAGCGGGTTGATCATGTCGGCCAGCTCCCAGGCACGCACCGCATCGCCCTGCTGTGCGAATGCCATCGCCGCCCATACAGCCGCGTGGGTGTACTGGCCGCCATTCTCGCGAACGCCCGGTACGTAGCCACGAATATAGCCGGGGTCCTCCGTCGTCTTGTCGAAGGGCGGATCGAGGAGCTGGATCAGCTTGGCGTCCTTTCGCACCAGATGCGTATAGAGCGAATCCAGTGCTTCCCGGGCACGCTCCGGCGCGGCAACGCCTGACAGCACCGACCAGCTCTGGGAGATCGAATCGATGCGGCACTCCTGGCTTTGCGACGAGCCCAACGGGGTGCCGTTGTCGAACCAGGCGCGGCGATACCACGCCCCGTCCCAGGCGTGCTGTTCCAGGTTCTGACGCAGGCGCTCGGCCTGTTCCTGGCACCACTGCGCACGGGCTGCATCGCCCCGCGCGTTGGCCAGCACGATGAAGCGGCGAAGCGTGTCGTGGAGGAAGAATCCGAGCCACACACTCTCACCGCGCTGCTGGTCGCCGACGCGGTTCATGCCGTCGTTCCAATCGCCGGTACCCATCAACGGGAGACCACGCTCGCCGAGCAACCGGCAACCGCGCTCCAGTGCGAGGACGCAGTGCGCATACAGCGTGCCGCGCTGCGTCGAAGGCGTGGGCATGTCGTAATACCCTTCCTCTTCCGGTGTCACCGCGCGTCCCTCGATGAAGCCGACCACTTCGTCCAGCACGCTGGCGTCGCCGGTGACCTCCAGGTAACGGCACGCGCCCTGGGGCAGCCACAGATAATCATCCGAGCAACGGGTGCGCACGCCGCGACCCTGCGGAGGATGCCACCAGTGCATCACATCGCCTTCGGCGAACTGGTGGGCAGCGCAGAGCAGCAGGTGATCGCGGGTCAGGTCCGGGCGAGCGTGCACGAGGGCGAGCGCGTCCTGCAGCTGGTCGCGGAAGCCGAACGCGCCGCCTGACTGGTAATAGCCACTGCGCGCCAGATAGCGGCAGCCGAGGGTCTGGTAGACCAGCCAGCCATTGGCCAGCGCGTCCAACGCCGGGTCCGGCGTGCGTACCTGCACGGTGGCCAGCACATTGCGCCAGTGGATGCGCACGGCGTCCAGCGCATCGATGGCCTCATGAGCACCCTGGCGGCTTCGTGCCAACGCGAGTGTTTCGTCGCGGTCGCGCCCCGCGCCAAGGCGGAACGTCGTTTCACTGCGGTCGCCCGGCGCCAGTACCAGCGGCACCTGGATCGCCGCGCAGGGATCCAGCCCCGTACCCAAGCGTCCATCCAGACGTTCGCGACGCAACGCCGCGGGTGCATGCAGGCCACCATTGCGGCCGATGAACTCCAGGCGATCACAGGTCCAGCCGCAGCCCTCGGCATCGGTGTCGAAGAAGGCCATCCGGCCGCCGAACTCGGTGCTGTAGCTGTTGCGCGCGAGCAGCGCCCCGGTCTGCGGGTCGCGTTCCGTGACGACGTGCATGCGCGACTTCGTGCGCAGGTCGCCCATGACCCATTCAACGTAGCCGATGGCCGACAGCCGCCGTGGGCGGCCCGAGAGGTTGTGCAAGCGCAGGACCGAGAACTTCAGCGGTGCGGTGACATCGACGAAGACCCACAACTCGCTGGCGATGCCGTCTTCGATATGCTCGTAGACCGTATAGCCGAAGCCATGGCGGGTACGGTACGCACCGGTGCCCCTGCACGGCAGCGGCATCGGCGACCAGACACGGCCGGTATCCTCGTCGCGTACGTAGAACGCCTCGCCGCCGGTGTCGGACACCGGGTCATTGAGCCAGGGCGTCAAGCGGAATTCGTGTGCATTCTCGAACCAGGTATAACCCGGTGCACTCTCACTGACGACCGTACCCAGGCGGGCGTTCGCGATCACGTTGGCCCACGGCGCCGGGGTCGGGGCGCCTTCGCGCACCACCACGACGTACTCGCGGCCGTCCTCGCTGAAGCTGCCGGTCCCGTTGTCGAATCGGCCCGCGCCGCGGTACGGAAGGAACGGCCACGGGTCGTCCACCTCTTCGTCATGCTCGGCGCCCGGGGGCAGTCCGGGTTCGGGACCCGGGTCGGCGACGACGGGCAGCCCGGGCGTCTCTTCCATTGCCAGGGCCAGCTCCTGCTGCTCCGCCTGCGGCACCAGGGCCGGAATCCGGCGCACCGGCAGCGGCTGGCGTCCCACCTGCGCGGCCAGCGTGCCGTCCTCGTCGCTGATCACCACGCGTGCAACCGCCTGCAACAGAATGCGGTCCTCGTGGCTCATGTTCTGTACTGGCCGCACGAAAATGCCGCCCGGGCGATCAAGCAGGCCGGTCTCCGAACTGGCGGCCACCATCCCCAGGATCTGATCCTGGAGTTCCTGCCGATAGCCGGCCTTGCTGTCGTTCCAGATGACGAGGTCGGTGTTGAGGCCCTTCTGGCGCCAGTACGCATGCGCCTGCACCAGTTGCCGGACCAGTTCCACGTTCTCCGCGTCGGTGACCTTGAGCAGGACGATCGGCAGGTCGCCCGAGATGGCATGGCCCCACAGGCCGGATTGTCCTCGCTGGTTCTGCTGGAGGACGGCGGCGCCCGCGCGCAGCAGCGGATTGGAATACAACACGTGGCTGGCCAGGCGCTCGTACAGCGACGCCTCTGCCTGGCTGGCGTTGATCTGCCTGCGCACCACCTGGCTGTGCGTCCAGGCCAGGTCGAAGACACGGTCGGCCAGGCGGCGATCACGGTATTTGTCTACCAGGGCCTCGCAACCGGTGCGGTCGGCGCCGATGCCGTACACCATGTCCAGCTGCACGGTCTGCTCAGGCTCAAGCACCACGCGGACGCGGATCGCCACGATCGGGTCGAGCACCGAGCCGTCCGTGCCGGAGAGCTCGGTATCGGTGGTCAACGCCTGCGGCGTCCGCGGCGTGTTGCCACGGCCGAGGAAGCGTGAGCGGTCGGTTTCGTAGGAGATCGCCACCACCTCGGCGTCATGCACCGCCACCAGATGGAACATCCACGGTGGTACCTCGTCGTGCGAACGCGGCCGGCGCGTGCATAGCACGGCCTGCTTGGCCGACAGGATCTCGCTCTGCACGAACAGGTTGCTGAAGGCCGGATGCGCATCGTCGGATGCGGCGGGGGCGAGCACCACTTCGGCATAGGTAGTGATTTCCACCGTGCGCTGGCGACGGCTGCGATTGGTCAGGCGCAGGCGCCTGAGCTCGATGTCGTCCTCGGCAGAAATGGCAACCTGCAGATGGCTTTCGCAGCCGCGGCGGGCACCGCGGAACTCTGCCTTGGCGTCGGAGAAGATCGCCTCGTAATTGTCCACTGCCACGCAGGTGGGCTGATAGGCGGCAGACCAGAACTCGCCGCTGTCCACGTCGCGCAGATAGCAGAATGAGCCCCAGGCATCGGTGGTGCCGTCTTCGCGCCAGCGGGTCAGCGACAGGTCGCCGTGGCGACTGTAGCCGCCGCCGGCATGGGTCAGCATGCCGTGGTAGCGGCCATTGGACAGCAGCTGCACTTCCGGGCGCGGGCCACCCGGGTCGCGCAGGACGCGCAGGGACGTCTCGTGCTCGGCCATGGCGGAGTGCTCGCCCAGGGATTCGACCTCATGGGGATGGAATACACCGATGCGCGGGATGCGTTCCTGCAGCAACAGCAGGGTGGCCTGGAACTCGACATCGGCAACGAAGCGGCGCTGCATCGGCTGGTCGCGCAACAGGTAATCCAGCGACAGCAGGCCCATGCCCTGGTGGTGGGCCATGAACGAACGCAACAGCACGTGATCCTGCCCCGGCGGTACGCGGGCGGGGGTGTAGTCGATCGCTTCGTACATGCCGAAGCGTCCGGAGAAGCCCAATCCTTCGAGCGCCTGCAGGTTCTGGCACGCCGCTTCCGGCGCGACCATCAACGCCATCATGCTGGCATAGGGCGCGATGACCCGATCCTGGCCCAGGCCGCGCTTGAGACCCAATCCCGGCACGCCGAACG
This sequence comes from Stenotrophomonas sp. TWI1183, assembly GCF_039673115.1. Lineage (NCBI taxonomy): Bacteria > Pseudomonadati > Pseudomonadota > Gammaproteobacteria > Lysobacterales > Lysobacteraceae > Stenotrophomonas > Stenotrophomonas sp. TWI1183. Next base: position 45,760 of record NZ_JBDJKZ010000013.1, on the reverse strand, counting down.
CCCGGTACTGGTAGTTCAGGCGGGCATCGACGGCGTTGTAGCCGGACTCGGATACGCCCCACGGAAGGTTAAGGGTGCGGCCGTAGACGATCTGCGCCTCGACCGCATGGCGCGCGGTCTGGTCGAGCAGGGTGTCCGGATAGCTCGGCATCACCAGCTGCGGCATGAGGTACTCGAACATCGAGCCACTCCATGACAGCAGCGTCGGCGTGCCGTTGACCTCGGTGAGCATCCGCCCGAGCGCGAACCAGCTCTCCTGCGCCAACTGACCCTGGGCGATGGCGACGAAGGCACACAGCCGCGCTTCGGACGCCAGCAGGTCGTAGAAGCTGTTGTCGAGACGGTGGTCGTCGACGTTGTAGCCGATCGAGAGCAGGTTGCGGGTACGGTAGAACAGGAACCCGTATTCCATCAGCGAGAACTGCCCGGCACGGTGCGCCAGGGCGTGCAGCTGCTCGATACGCGCGCGAGCGTCCGCACCGGCCGTACCGGGCAGGGCGGCCAGCTGACGCAGGCTGGGCACCGGCGCTTCGCCGTCCACGGCGGCAGCGGCAGGGAGGTCGGCGAGTGCCGCCTGGGCGGCATGGCATTCGTCAGCGAACAGGGCGGGCCAGTGCAGGTCACCGTCCTCGGGTGACTCTGGTGCCGGCCACTGCGCCAGCACGGCGTCGGCCAGACCGGCCAGCTCCTGCAACCGGGCCAGCAGCTGCGCCGTCCCGCGGGGGAGGTCGGTACGCGTTGACGCCAGGCGCTGGCGAAGGTGGTTGAGCGCCTCGCCGAGTGGCGTGTCACGGGGGCGATGGCGCTGCCGTTCCTCTTCCAGCACGCCGAGCGTATCGGCCAGGCCGTCGAACGTGTGCGGCGCCAGCACCGGCGCGTCGACCAGCGCGAGCAGGCCTTGGCGCAGTGTCAGCAGATGGCCAGCCAGGTTGCCGCTGTCCACGGTGGAGACGTAGCGTGGCGGCAGCGGCGCCAGGGTTTCGGTGTCGTACCAGTTCAGGAAGTGGCCACGATGGCGCGGCAGCTGGTCCAGCGTATCGAAGGTGAGGGAGGTACGTTTGGCGACCGCGCCCTGCTGGAGATACCCGAAATCCCACGCGGACAGATTGGCCAGCAGGGACAGGCCGATATTGGTCGGCGACGTGCGGCGCGCGACGACCAGCGTCGGATGCTCCTGGATGTTGTCCGGCGGCAACCAGTGATCCTGCTCGCGTACCCAAGCCTGGAAGAACGACCAGGTGCGCCGCGCCAGCCGGCCGAGGAAGGCCCGCTGGGTCACGGACAGTTCCGCCACGCTCGCAGCCGGCGGCCGGCCCAGCCACGCCATCAAGGCGGGCGCGAAGGTCCACGCCAGCAGCAAGGGCAGGGCGACAGGCAGCGCCTGCGGATGCACGCTGGCCACGACCGCCGCCAGCGCGAGCGCCAGCAGTGACGCAGGTGCCATCACACGCCACTCCGCGCCGCGGTCGGCGCCGAGGCGGCGCTCGACCTCGCTGGAGGGGTTCCATTGCAGCAGGTGACGGCGGGTGACGGCCATGCGCCAGAGCGTGCGCAGGATCGCGCCACCGGCCAGCAACGCTTCGTAGGGCAGGCAGGCGATCTGGGTGGACGCGCGCAGCAACGACTGCAACGTACCGCGCCCGACCATGATGTAGTGCGCTTCCAGCGGCGTGTCTTCCGGAACGCTCAGCGCATCGCGCAGCATGCCGATCAGCGGCGGCGCGAACCACAGCGCCAGCACCCACGCCGTCCATGCGGCCGGGTTTCCGGCATACAGCCAGCCCGCCATCAACAGGGCCAGGGCCGCGATCGGTACGAGGCTCCGGCGCAGATTGTCCAGCAACTTCCCGCGCGACAGCAGGCTGAGCCGGTTGCGTTCCCATCCGGATCCCGGGCGCGGTGTCCACGGCAGCAACCACGGCAGCAGCTGCCAGTCGCCACGGATCCAGCGCGCACGCCGCTTGGCGTCGGCGGCGTAGCGTTCGGGATAGTCCTCGTACAGGCGAACGTCGCTCACCAGCCCTGCGCGTGCATAGCAGCCTTCCAGCAGGTCATGGCTGAGGATGCGGTTCTCGGGCAGGCGGCCCTCGAGCGCATGCTCGAAGGCTTCGACGTCATAGATGCCCTTGCCCACGAACGAGCCTTCATCGAACAGGTCCTGGTAAACGTCCGAGACCATGCGCGTGTACGGATCGATACCCGGCTCGCTGCCGAACATCCGGGCAAAACGCGAGGTGCGGCGCCGGCCCAGGCTGGTGCCGACACTGGGCTGCAGGATGCCGTAGCCCTCGACCACGCGTTGCAGCGCCGGATCGAAGCGCGGACGGTTGAGCGGGTGCGCCAGGGTGGCGACGAAGGCGCGTGCCGCATCCCGCGGAAGTTGTGTGTCCGAATCCAGGGTGATCACATAGCGGACGCCGATCAGAGCCGCCGCGTCCCCGACGACGCGCATGAACGCGGCCGCATTGCCTTGGCGGAGCAGGGCGTTGAGCGCGGCCAGCTTGCCGCGCTTGCGCTCGTGTCCCATCCACACGCCTTCGCCCGGGTTCCATTGCCTGGGGCGGTGCAGCAGGTAGAAGCGATCGCCGCGCTCTGGCGCGTAACGACGGTTCAATTCCTCGATCCGCTCCACGGCATGCGCAAGCAGGGTAGCGTCGGTCGGCATCTCGGCTGCCGCGGCATCGAGAAAGTCGGTCAGCAGCACGAAGCGCAGCTGGGGATCGCGGTTGGCCAGGAAGCGGACCTCCAGCGCTTCGGTCAGGACGTCGATGCCGTCGATGCTGGAGAGCATCGACGGGACCGCGACCACGGTAGCGCAGGCGGCAGGGATGCCTTCGCTGAAATCGAGCTTGGGCAGCGGCCGGGGCGTGACCAGCACCGTCGCGGTCCAGTTGACCAGGACGATGCCCAGCTCGCTGAAGACCAGCAGCCCGAGCAGCGCGGCCAGCCAGACGGGCGCCGCGCCACTGCCGCTGGCCAGCAGGCCACCGGTGGCCAGCACCGCAAGCAGGATGATCGGCAGCAGGTACAGCGCCAGCGGCACGCGATGCGCCAGTCGCGGTGCCTTGCGGTGGCGCGGTGCTGCCTCGGCCACCGCGTCAATGGTGGCGTTCACGCCTTCGCCGACGAGCCAGTAGCCCACGTGCGTGCGCGGCCCCTCGAGCGGCGCAGCCCGTGCCAGGTCCAGCGCGATGGTCGCCACGCGTTCCTCCGCGACGCGGCTGCCGCGGGCAATCTTCTCGACTACGTGGCGATAGGCGTCGCGCGTGCCGAAATCCATCTGCGCATAGACGCCCATGGGGTCGTCCCGCAGCCGCTGCTCGACGACGCTCATATCTTCGACAAAGGTGCGCCAATCCATGGTGGAGAGGAAGCGCAGGCTGCCGATGCTGTTGCCGATCGAGACCTGGTCGGCCGCCTGCTGCTGTCCCTCGGCGGCGACCAGTTCGTCGATGCGCTGCCCGGCCGCGGCCGCCCATTGTTCCAGCCAGGCGACGGGCATGGCCCATGCGCCGCCGCGCCCCTGCAGCGAGCGGGTCAGCTCAGCGATGAAGGCGCCGGTCAGAGGTGGCTCGGACCGTGCCATGTCAGCCACCACCAGGACCACATCGGTAGGGGTGTCGGAGGCAGCGCGATTGAGGTTGTCCGCCCATTGGGCGGCCAGGCCACGGTCTGTCCCGTCGCGCATCACCCGCGCCGCCATGCGCCGCAGATTCTCCAGCAGGGCCAGGCGCAGCATGATGGGAACGGCCCACAGTTCGCCCAGGCTCAGCGGCGCGAGCGACTGATACGAGGCGATGAAGCGGCCCAGGGTATCGGCGTCAATGCGGCCGTCGCCGTGCGCGATGGCCTGCATCGACAGCTCATACACGCGCGGCAATCCGGCCGAGGGGCCGCCGACAAGCGAAGGCAGCTGCCGGCTGTAGCCGCGCGGCAGGTGGCGTCGCGCGGTCTGGATTTGTTCTTCGATCAGGTAGTAGTTGTCGAGCAGCCATTCCCCGGCCGGCGTCACCGGCCGCTGTTCGCGCACTACGTTGCTGAGCAGCGTGTTGGCGTCTTCCAGGACACGCTCGTTGGCCTGCAGGCGATCGAGCAGGCGCTCTGCGCCAGGTCGCATCCGCACCCGGTGCTGGCGCGCGAGTGCGCGGCCGTACACCTCCATCTGTTCAACGCTGTACAGCGCGGCACGCAGTGGGACCTCGGTGGCTTCGATGGCCGGGACCGAAGCCTGGCGCTCACGCCAACGCCAACGCACGAGCCGACGCAGGCGGAGCCAACGACCAAAAAGACGACGAAAGTGGGGCATGGGTTACCGAGGGGGGCAGGTCGCGGCCTTCATAGTTGCATTTGGGGTGCCTTGGTAGCTGTGAAGGTCGGGTGCGGCTGGCGGGGCCGGTCCCGCCGTCAAGGGTTGGCCGAAGTGCACTTGCTCTACACTGGGTTGAGCGGGCTCCCGCCGTCACGCCGATTCATCCCAAGGGATAAGCAATATGCGTCTGAAGTCGATCGGGGCGGCACTGTCGCTCGCATGTCTGTGCGCCGCTTCCGCCAGTGCGGAGACCGTTGTACCTCTCACCTTCGCTGATCGCCTGGCGCAGGCAGGGTCGCCGCTGACCGTGCGGCCGGAGGGCTTCTCGGGCCCGGGCGCCGCCATTCTGTCGGACGCAGTGGACGCCAGCCGGTACGTCCTCATCGGCGAGAGCCATTTTTCGCGTGAGATCCCCGCCTTCACCACGAACGTCTGTCGATTGATGGCGCCCGGCGGCCTGACCGCCATGGCCGTCGAGACCGGGCCGGAGGCCGCCAGCGCAGTCGACGCACGGATGAGAGCGCCGGACCGCGAACAGCAGATTGCCGACTTCATGACCACCTATCCCGACGCCATGGCGTTCCTCAACAGCAGCGCCGAAGGCCAGACGGTGGCCGAGTGCGCCGCTGTTGCCGGGCCGGACTTCACGTTGTGGGGGCTGGATCAGGAGTTTCTGGGGGTAAGCGGCTATCTGTTCGACCAGATGCTGGCGTCTGCCCCAGGGCCGCTCGCCCGTGCCCAGATCGAGGCCTTGGACAAACAGGAGCGGACGGCCACGCAGGCTGCGCTCGCCTCCGGCTCACCGATGGACCTGTTTCTGTTGAAGGTCAGCGATGCGACGCTGGATCCGGCGGGGAAAGCCATCGACCAGGACGGCGGCGACCGGGCAAAGGCACTGTTCGCCGCCTTGCGCGAAACGCGCGCCATTTATCAGGCCTCGCAGTCTGGTCGTGGCGATCCGAACGGGCGCAGGGCGCGGCTGATGAAGCGGACGCTCGCGGCCCATCTAGCCGATGTGCCGCAGGCGCGCGTGCTGATGAAGTTCGGTGCCTTTCATCTCTACAAAGGATACAACCCACTTGGCCAGCGCGACGTGGGTAACTTCGTCGCCGAACATGCCGACGGACAGGGCGTGACGGCCCTGCACCTGATGGTGGGCGGCGCGAAAGGCGTCGGCGCCGGATACAACGGGGTCGGTCGCCCGATGAGGGTGTACGACTTCGATGCGACCACCGGCAAGGACAGCGATTGGCGCAAGGATGTGATGTCGGCCCGCCCCTCGGGCATGGCACCGGGCGACTGGATCCTGGTGGATCTGCGCCGTTTGCGCAGCAAGGATATGGACGACCTGACGCCTGAGTGGCGCGAGCTCATCCGCGGCTACGACCTCGCCGTTGTGGCGCCGGAACTGTCTCCGTCGACCAAGCTCGGGCCGCCGGACGCCCGCTAGCGGAAGGCAGATGAGCGCCATGATGAAATATATATCCTTTCTGGCACTACCTCTGCTGGCAGGCTGTGCAACGCTGCCGCGGCTCTCCGACGGCGTCACTCTTTCGATTCGCACCTACGACCCCGCTACGGGGGACTTCGTCATGGAGCTGCGCAACGAGACGGTGAGGCCGATCCTGTATCTCAATCCATACCTGACATTCCACACCATCCGCTCGCCAGATCCGGAGCCGTTCCCGGAGTCGCCGGAAGGAATGGTGCTTATGGTCCACAGCACAAAGCTGGCCCCAGGCGGGTCTGCTGTTCTTTCGGGCAAGTGCACTGTCGGCGGCGCTTGTTCCAAGCCAGAAACCTATGTGGCCGTCCGGGCCTGTTGGCTCGCGAAAGCTTGGAGCTGCGAGCAGTATTTTCCGATCTGGTCGGAGACGCCGTTGAAGGGTGTGTAAGTTTCAAGCTTGCCAGCGTTCAAGTAGTGAGCGTCTGCCCTTGGCCGATAGCGGCCCTGAGTTCCTGAGCGAACCATTCAGCCAGTCGGCCAAACCCAACGGCGTGACCTGCGATGCATCCAACCCCGCAAGCCCAACCAGAACGCCTTTCGAGAAGATGTCGGACGTGCTGAAGGAAGGCGATCGGGTGAAGGTCAAGGTGCTGGAAGTTGCCAAGCCGGGCCGTATCGCCCGTCGATCAAGGACGTGTCGGATGGCGAAGGGCTGACGGCCGAGCAATCGGCAGCCCACCTTCGTTTGTTGTGTCAACGCGGAAAGGCGGCGCTCGGGTCGCCTTTCCGCTTTCCGACCTTTGGTTTGCCGCGGCACCAATGCAAGTTTGCAACTCGTTGTATGGCGGCTCCTTCGTGCCCTCTCTACCATCCACTGCCATTATTGATCCGAGGATTGCCCGTGAGACCTCTCCTGCTCCACAGCCTGATCTGTGTCGCCTGTCTTGCCCCTGTCGTGGGCGCTTCGCAGAACCTCGTCATCGAGCCAGCTGCCGCGCCAGACGTTGCATCGCCCAGGACCTACGCTAAGCACGGGTTGAAGATGCAGGTGCCCGGGAATTGGACGGTCGTGGAAGACCATCCCAGTGACGGGGAGAACCAGCGGCGTGTGATCATCGAAGCCGACAAGACCCGTTTCGAGGTGTTGAACCTGGAGGTCAAGATCAATCTCGTCCACACGAGCGAGGTCCTCTCGTTGCCGGATTGGGCCGCCCACTCGTACTCACTGGAGGTGGAGGACAGCGAATACTACGGACCGCCCAAGTATTCAGCCTACCAGCTGGCGCCAGGCGTTAAGGCCCATGCCACGCAGTTCCAGTACAACCTTTTCGAAGACGACCAACCGTATGCCCGGCGCTTGCACGTGCTGGCCGTCAAGCAGTGTGGTGAGGAGTGGAACTGCTACGCATCCACTTGGACGGTTGAGGCGAATCGCAGCGCCGCGGAAGCGGGCATGCAGAAGATCATGGAAACCGTGACGTTCGCGGACTGAACGACTCGTGCCCTGCACGCGCTATCTTAGGAATCTGAATGAAGCGTTCCCCGAATTACCTGCTGCTTTCAATCGCGCTAGCGGTAGACGCGTTCGCCGCGGCGACTCCTGCTCCCAGCTTCGCATCTTGTTTCGCCCTGCAGCCGGGCGTGGAGCTAGCGACATCCGCAGCCCACACGCGCATCGAGTCAGCACGCTACGACAACAGGGACGTGATCGCGGTGTCCGTGACCCTGTCGGACGAGCATGGGGGTGGCACGGTGGTGCAGTACCACGACCCTGGCACCTACCGGCCCATTGCGCTCGAATCCACTGGCATGCGTGGGCTAGGGAGCCCGACCGGGGAGGTCCGGATTCCAGATGCGGAGCCCTACCCCGACCACGTGGCCCGCGGCACCAAGGTCCAGTCCACTGGCATGCCCCTCGCACAACGCCTGCTGCCGTTCGATGCGACGATCACGTTCGTCGGTTTCGCGACCATCGAACTGCCCCTTGCCGCTGGGCCACGCACCTTCGAACATACGTGCCATCTGCAGGTGTCGGTAGACGACGCGCGCGTGGACTATTGGTACGCCAGTGGGCTCGGTGTCATCCGCGCCGATTTTGCGACGGGCGATGGTCCCGTGCAGAGCAACCCCGTCACCTCGATCAGAGAAGGCATCTAGTTCTGCACGCGGGGAACCACGGAGACGCAGTCACGCACCATGCGGCGGGCAGGTACCGCGTCGGTGGGGTGCTAGGCAACATACAGCGGCGTGCCGCGATCAACGCTGCGAAGGCCCTTCTGCGCATCGATCGAGCGCTCTACGAAGAGACGGATGCGACTGCAACGATCTTGATGCCGTCTGATCAATCAAGTGCCGGCACATCGATGCGAGGAACTCCGTCACCTCGGCATTCCGGGTCAAAGGGTATAGGTCATCGATTCCAGCATCAGGCGAATCCCTGCCTCAGCCGCATTTCATCCACGCGCACTTCCAGTTCCAGCTGCCCAGGCCGCTCCAGGTCCGCCTCGAAACGCGCGTAGCGGTTGTTGGTTTCGTCGTCTAAGCCGCCCCAGCTCCCAGACCATTTTCGCGACAACTCCAGCCTCAGCTCATCGATCGTATGTTTCTTGGGTGAAGTGACGTTGGGCGAGGGCGAGGGCGCGGGCGCGGGCTCTGGCGCCGGGGTGCCACTGCAGGCCACGGCAGCCGTTGGCAGGATCGGCGACCCGGCCAGCAGCCCCAAGGTCTGGAAGACTTGCCTGTACGTTGGTTTCGCCTTGTTGGAAGTCATTGGCACGGTTTCCGCCTGATCTGTTCTGCGGCTTCTTCATAGGCAACAGCAATGACGGCATATAGATTTCGGCACAAGCTCTGCTGGCCATCGGTCAGCGCGGTATCGCAGTCGGGCTGGATACCTACTATGCAGGCGAGGAGGCGTTCATCACTGGATTCCAGAACTCGTTCCAGCCAGAGCCGCTTCCTGGGCCGGCTCGATTCCGAAGATGCGAACGGCCGCTTGTAGCCGAGAGCGGATAGGCGCTTGGCCCAAGTGATTAGAGATGTTTATCGGGAGTAAGGAAAGCGGCTTTTCGCTCCGTCATCACCAACCAGAGCGGCAACAACACCGCGCGTGCCATGGAAGCGGCGGTCGATACGCTGGTGGAGCGCATTGCTGCACGCGAGGACGGCACGGTCCAGAGCGCCCCCCGATAGGAGTTGATCGGCCCGGTGTCCCGCTGAATCATAAACATCAATGAATAGGGCGCTGCTGCGGTGCCGCTTGACACAAACCTTGATGGACGCCTATAGCTACGCGCGCACTGCGTGACTGCAAGCCACCATCTCAGGGGACTGGCTCGACATGATTACTGCCAAGGACGGGCGGGGTGACACAACTCGCATGGACATTTCCGGCCGGTCGCTCAAGGCCGTCTGTATTGCGCTTCTGGTGATGACTGCGGCCTTCCAGGCGAAGGCGCAAGGCCTCTTCAATTACCAAGAGTATGAGAAGCGCGTCAAAAGCAGCCAGTCGTTGTCGGCGATTCCGGCCGACGGAGTCTTTGGCGACAGAACCAACAGTTTTGATGGCAGTACCGAGTTTTCCGTCGAGGATGTTTCCCTGCCGGGAAACTTCGACATGCCCGTCCGCCTGGCGCGACGGTTCGGTGTTGAGTCTGTCAACCGGGCGGTCAGCGGCAGCGAGGCGAGCGGGCTGACCATCTTCGATGACTGGGAAGTGGAGGTCCCGTACCTGTCGGGCGTGTGGACCAACGCCAGTGGCTGGGTTACCGGCGAACCCGGCAACCTGACGACACAACGCTGCTCGGTCAACACGGCGCCGACCCTGCTGGAAACCCACGGATACTGGAACATCGGCTTCGGCATCGATGTCAAATGGCAGGGAGGGCAGGGCGAAGAGCTGCTTGTGGCCACCGATCCCTCCTATGCGACAGCCGCTGGGCTGGACAACCCGAAGTGGATGACCGCTTCACGGGCACGCTTCAGCTGCCTGCCGGCAACCCGCAATGGCTATCCAGGCGAAGCGTTCATTGGCCATACGGTCGATGGAAAGAAGTACTTCTTCGATTGGGGCGTTGAAAAGCCCTATGCCATGGCGCAGTACAGCGACGGCGCCGCGAACCGGATGGTAGGGCGCAAGCGCGTCTATCTGCTGGCTTCGCGGGTCGAAGATCGCAATGGAAACTGGGTTTCCTACAGCTACACCGGCTACAGGCTCACCAGCATCAACGCCAGCGACGGCAGGAGGATCGACCTGGTCTATGACGGCCAGGGGCGGGTGACCACGGTCAGCGCCAACGGACGGACCTGGTCATATGGCTACACCGCCGGTTCCGACGGCAATGATGGCGGACTGTCACAGGTAACGCTGCCCGATGGCTCCAGATGGACATACAGCCACAGGGGGCGGCTGCAATCACGCTTCCCGTATCGCAAGGCCGATGACGAGGGCGGGTGTGCAATCAGGGCGGGGCAGACGCCGCCCCCGACACAGATGACGGTGGGGGCTCCGTCCGGCGCATGGGGCGTCTTTGATTTCGAGATGGAGCTGTTCATCCGCTCCGATCCCTGTGCCGGACTGCAGCCCTCCCAGTACGACGCGTGGTCGCTGAAGACCAGAACCATCACCGGCCCTGGCCTCGCCCCGATGGTGAGTACCCGCAGCTATACGGTGCAGCTGCCAGGGGTTGGCAGATGGTCCACCCTGCGCAAGGCCGACGGCAGCGAAGTGCGCGAACGCTATGGTGCCGATCCAGGCTTGAACGAGCGCAAGCTGTTGCAGCGGCAGATCCTGGATGCGTCCGGGCGCGTGCTCAAGGACGAGCAGATGACCTACGTCTATGGCGCCGATGGTGGGCCATTCCCGATCCGGGTCGGCCGATCGCTGGGCATCATGTCAGGTCAGTTCCTGGCCGGCACGCTGAGTGCATTGAGCCAGACCCAGACCAGCCTGGACGGAGACAGCTACCGAGTCTCCTACGCAGACTTCAATGCGAAGGCCCGACCCGGACGCGTTGAGTATGCGGGCCCATCGGGTGTCCGCAGCGAGATCCACGAGTACTTCGACAGCGCGATCCCCTGGGTCCAGAATCAGATGCTGAAGTCGACGGAGCTCAGCAGCGCAAAGGTCACGCTGCAGTACACCTACGACTCGCTGGCCAGGCCGTCCTCGATCACCCGTTTCGGTGCGCTGCTGCAGCAGGTCACCTATGCCGCTGACGGCACCATCAACACGGTGATCGACGGCAAGGGCAACACGCTCCGCGTGGAGGACTGGTATCGCGGCGTGCCCAGGCTGCTGACCCAGGCCGATGGCCTCACCAGTCGCATGACCATCGACGCCAATGGCTGGATAACCTCAACCACGAACCAGCTTGGGCTCACCACGAGCTACCAGCACGACGCTATGGGGCGCATTCGCGAGGTGGCCCCTCCCGCGGATGAAAACCAGTGGCAGAAGACGGTGCTGTCATTCCGCCAGGTCGGCACGAGCGAGTACGACCTTGGGCCTGGCCACTGGCGCGTCGACAACAGCATCGGTCCGCGTCGCGAGGAAATCTATCTCGATGCATTGTGGCAGCCGCGCCTGGTCCGCTCGTATGACGCCAATGATGTTGCGGGCACCCAGACCTTTGTCCGCAATGACTATGACCCGCAGGGCCGCAAGACGTTCACCTCTTACCCCGTGCGTGCCAGCAATCCGGTTACAGGCACCTGGACGGAGTACGACGCACTGGGGCGAAAGACATACACCGCACAGGACAGCGAGCAAGGGCTGCTGATCACAACGCTGCAGTATGGCGCGAACGCGACACTGTTGCAGACCGATCCGGCCGGTCGACAGACCTCGACGCGATTCGATGCCTACGAAGCGCCAGATTACGACAAGCCCACACAGATCATCCGCGCAGATGGAAGCAGGCTGAGTCTCAAACGGAATGTGTTTGGCTTGCCTACGGAAATTTCCCAGTCCGCGAACTGATCGACGCCAAGGAAGACGCCCGTGAACGCTGCAAAGATCAGAGCATATATCGCGGTCCTGCTCGGCTTCGTGCTGGCCGGGATCTGCCAGACGGCCTACGCACAGGCTTCCATTGAGCTGATCGGCCCGTCCCAGACCAGCTACACCGCCCCGGCAACGTACCAATTCCAGATCAAGGGCAAGAATGGTTCAGGCGTGAAAGGGGAATACCTGACCGACGTTGCACTGTCACGCAACGGCATTGTCGTTGCGCGCAACATCAACAGCACCTACACCGAGAACGGCATCTCCGCCGGAACCTACCAGTACGTGCTGACCGCGACCGGGGTACGCAACCTCAATGGTGACGAGTTGTACCGGCAGCTCAGCTCGCCGACCATCGTCATCAACGTCGCTGCCCCGCCTGCGCCGTTCGATGGTGCCGAGTATGTCTCATGGAATGGGCCGGCCTCGGCTGATCGAGGAACGGCCTTCAGTGGAACGGTAACGTTCCGCAATACGGGTAACACCACCTGGCGGGCCAGCGACGGGTACCGGCTTGGCCAGGCGCAGGGATACAGCACCGCCCCGTTGGGCTTTGGTGATCTCCCCGTACCCGCGGACACCCCGCCGGGGGGCACGGCCACATTCGCCTACAACGGCGTGGCCCCCAACGAGAACGGCCCGCATGCCATGCAGTGGCAGATGAACCGGAGTGGCTCACGCTTCGGCAGCACCAGCAGCGTGGGCACTTTTGAAGTCACCGGACGGCTCAATCGTGGCGTTGCCTATGAGCAGGTCGTGCCCACCACCATGGAAGCCGGGCGCTCCTATACCGTAAAGATGAAGTTCACCAATACGGGCAATACCACCTGGTCTGCATCCACGGGTTACGCGCTTGGCTCGTGGAATCCGGAAAGCAACATGCGCTGGGGCGTAGCGCGGGTGGCGATGCCCAAGGATGTCATCCCCCAGCTGCCCGCGTTTTTTGAGTTCACGGTCATAGCTCCGTCGCTGCCAGGAACCTACAGCTTCCAGTGGCGCTTGCTGGAGGAGGGGGTCGAATGGTTTGGCGGTGCAAGTCCCGAACTGCAGATCACCGTTACCGGGCCGCCATCCAACGTCATAGGCAACATCGACAGTGTCAGCGCCAGTGGCCAGGTCAACGGCTGGGCCTGCTCCACCCGCATCGATGCGCCCATTGATGTTCACCTCTACACGGGTGGCCCGGCAGGCGCGGGGACCTTCCTCACCAGTGGCAGAGCAGACCAGTCCAGCGAACCGGCCGTGGGCACGCAATGCCAGGCGTCGGGCAATCACCGCTTCTCCCTCCAGCTCAGCAATGAGGATCGCCGGCAGCGCGCAGGCCAGAGCATTCACATCCACGGCATCTCCCCCGTGGGGCGGCCGAACAGCACCATTGGGGGATCTGGGTCCTTTACCGTACCGGCCGCGCCTGCCGGCACGCTGAGCGCCACGCCTTCGGGCTGCCAGATAGCCTCAGGCGCGCAGACCTGCAACGTGAGACTGACATGGTCAGCCAATGACCCGCGCGCCGAGGTCCGCAACGCCGCCGGCAGCGCAATCGGTACGGGTACCAGCGGCGCTCTGGACGTCGCTATCGGTGCGGGCGTCAACAGGTTCACGCTAGCGGTTGGCGCTGATGTGCTGGCACAGACAGAAGCCACGGCAAAGGCGACGCTGACGCCGGGAACGCCCGACAACCCCGCAGCGACAGTAACGCGACGCTATGTGTATGACGACAATCTTCGCCTGTGCAAGTCCATTGAACCGGAGACCGGCGCCACCGTGCTTGAGTACGACGCTGCCGGCAATGTGGCGTGGAGCGCACAGGGTCTGGACCTTCCCGATCCCAACCGCTGCGACCGGGACGCGGCCCTGTCTTCGACGCGGCGGGTCGTGTACGCCTACGACGCCATCAATCGCCCAATCCAGACCACGTATCCGGATGGTCTGGGCAACCTGCAGACGCAGTACACCGGCGATGGCAAACTGAAATCAGAAGTGGCACTGAATCAGGATGGCATCACCGTCGCCACCGGCCTGAGCTACAACTCGCTGGGCCTGATCGTTGGCCATTCAAGAGTCATCGGTGCAGCGCCAGCAAGGACGTCGACGTTTGCGTACAACAGCCTGGGCCAGCAGGTGCGTACCGGCTACCCGGATGGCTATGTGGTGCAGCAGACGCTGAATGCGCTGGGTCAGCCGCTTGCGGTGCAGGATGGCGCGGGAACGCTGTTGGCGAGCGCCATCCGCCATGCACCCAGCGGCACGCTTGTCAGCATGACCTACGGCAACGGCATCGTCCGCACGGTGCAGGAGAACGCCAGGCAGCTGAAGAGCGCGGTGCAGGATGGCGCTGCCATCAACCTCATATACAACTACGACACCGTCGGAAACATCGTCACCATTCAGGATGCGGTACGCGGCGAGCCAGGCAGGATAGCGCTGGGCTACGACCGCCTGGACCGGCTGACACAGGCCAACGCAACGGCCTTCGGCGGCAATGGGCAATACACCTTTGCCTACGACACGCTGGACAACATCATCGGCATGCGTCTTCCTGGAAAGCGCGAGCGCAGCTTCCACTACGACGGACGCAATCGACTGCTGTTGCTGCGCGATCAGGACGGCAACGGCGTACAGGGCTTCGCCTACGATACAGCCGGCAACATGACCACCCGCAACGGCCAGATATTCAACTTCGACGTGGCCGGACGCCTGCGTTCAGGAGGCATGGTCGGCAAGTACCTCTATGACGGCAACGGTTATCGGGCGGCGGCCGAAGGCGGCGCCTACCGAACGTGGAACTACCTCCCTGACGGCCGGTTGCTCGAATCGACCACGGGCAGTGAAGTGTCCGACTACGTGTACCTGGGTGATAATGTCCTGTCAGTGCGGACGAGCACGGGGAGCGACGTGAAGATGACCTTCCTCCACCACGACGCACGCATGTCGCTCGCCGCCACGACTGATGCAAGCGGCGCGATACTGTCACGTCATCTGTGGTCGCCGTACGGGGAGCCGGATGTCGCCCCGGCTGCGTCGACGCCAGGCTACTCCGGGCATCTTAGCGATGCAGATACCGGCCTGGTGTACATGGGCCAGCGCTACTATGACCCAGCCCTGGGCGTGTTCATCAGCGCCGATCCGGTAACGGCACGTGAGAATCCGCTCAGTGCTTTCAATCGTTACCGGTATGCCAACAGCAATCCGTACCGCTTCTTCGACCCGGATGGCCGAAGTGCCTGCCCTGGCTCCAGCAAGAGCAACTGCATCCAGGCCGACACCTATGACAGCAGCCGATCGACAGGGCAGACCTCACAGGCCTCGACGTCAGTCGGCAGCGCGATGGTGAGCCAGAAGGGCGTGGTGGCGGTCAAGGAGGGTGGAAGCGTCGAAAAGATCGGCTTCGTGGTGGCGACCGAAGGTGGAGACCACAAGGTGGAACTGGCTGCCAACGCAACCACGGCGAGCACCGCAACAACCGACTCCGCATCCGCTGCCGTGCCCAAGGGCGCCGAGGCCGTCATCCATGGTCATATCGACGGCAGGACCGATGGTGTTGTCAGCCCTGCAGACGCGGCGCCCCTCAAGCAGGGGCTTCCCAACGGCGTGGTCAGTACCGGACGCGTCGGGGTTACTGAAATTGTCGGCGGTCGCCTGCAGTTCCGGATGCTCAATGGGCGGATGACCTCGCGGGAAATCCGCCTGCAGCAGAGAAGCCTGGACAGGCAACAGACCCAGCCCGAGTTCATGAAACCGGAGGCCAGACCATGAGCATGAACCCGCTTTTCAAACTGACGGCACTGTGTTGTTCGTTGGGCCTTGTGGCCTGCTCGCCAGCATCGTCGCTGCAGCGCGAAGCCGTTGCCGATCCCCTGTTCCTTCAGGTCGCTGCGGCACCGCAGACATTCGAGGGGAAGACCGTCACCCTGCGCGGCTGGGTTTCCCTGCGGCACGAAGACCGAAATCTATGGGCAACCAAGGCCGACCATGAGCGCTGGCAGACGCCACGGTGCCTCTCGCTTTCCCTGTACGACGCGCTGCTGGACCGTGCCGGCGAGCTTGATGGGCAGCTGGTCGAGGTGACGGGCGTGATCATCAGAGATGCATCCAAGGGCGGCAGGGTGATCCGCTTGGGTGCCTGCCGCGATGTGGCCATCGCCGTGTCGCAGATGGGGCGGGTGGACTCGCACACTCATTAGTACGACTGCTCCTAGGCAACCCAACTGATCAGACAAGCTGCTGGTGGACAGGCAAGGGGATAGAGCTTCTGTCAGTCGTCACGTTCGTGCCAGGGCAGGAGCTCCAGCGCATGGCGTTTGAGCATCGCCTGGATGCATGCACGCACGCGCGTGGCGCCTCTCCGTGTCCGCGCATTGGTCCAGGATCTCCGCAGCCAGCCGTTCAAACTGCGGCCAGAACTGTGCCGGATGGCGCACCTGCGCCAGCCAGTGGGCCAGCATCTCGGCCAGCGCATCAAGTTCTGCCTGTAGTCCGGGGCGCACGTTCATCCCGGGGCTGCCGCCACGTCCAGCGCAGCGCGATAGTGATGGGCGTCCTCACTGAGGAGGACGCTGAGCTCCGGCTGCAACACGCCATCCACATGCAGCGTAGGCTGCCCCTACGCAGTGCCGGTTACCACGAAACAAGGGTACTAGACCTAGCCGCCTCGCCCGACGTGCGGAGAACCAGCGTATACATCGGCCGCCAACACATAGGGTTCGACGCGGTAGGTCTGGATCGCTTCCAGGTCTAGCGTGGCGGGTGCCGTGGTAGCCGTGAAGGTTGAGTTCGGTTGGCGTCGTCGGGGCTCAATAGCGCCAGGTGGTGATGAGCCAATCCATCGGAGTCAGCAAACCAAGGGAAGTGCCGGCCGCTTGCCGGCAAAGCGCCATCCGGCGCGCACCTCGGCTACGATGATGCCGCCGGCATCATCGCCGGCGGGGCAGGGGACGCAATGGACATGCAGGCAGGGGGCGGATTCAATCCGCCGGCAAACATCAACCAGCAGGAACTGACTTTCCACTGGCTTTACGAGCGTGTGCAGGGACTGATCGATCAGAGCATCTACCCTAAGGCGGGCCGGTTGGAAAGGTGGTCGTTCCGGGTGGGCATGGCAGCGGCTGCCATTGGCCTCTTGGGTAGCCTGATGCCGGAGCAGTGGATTCCCGTTGGCATGGTGCTGCCCTTGGTTCTGATCTGCTTGTTCATTGAGATGGGCGGCTTCATCCTAGGCTGGGCACTTTCCGCACGAAGGCAGTTTCGCCAATACATCCAACCGAGGCTGTCGCATGCCAAGGAGATGGATGGCGAATTCTCCCAATGGCAATCCGTGATTGCTGAAATCCGCAAATTCCCACGAAGTGAACGCGAGCAACGCCTCAGGTACGTCAGTACTCTGCGAACGGGCATGATTGATCGCATGGGGCTCGTATATGGTGGGTTGCAGCGGCTTGGGCCATTTCCGCTGCTGATTGCGTTCTATGTACAGTATCGGGCCTGGAAGCAAGGAAACTGGGCTGGCGTCTTCGATGTCGGCTGGGCGGGCGCGGTGCTCATCTTTGCAATGGTTCTCCTCTATCTGCTTGCTTGGGTAACGATCGGCCTCCGCGTGCGCCTTGATACCTACGTGGCCCTGCTGGATGCCTCCGTCCAGGAGGCTGAGCTGGCATCGTCTCCTGCAATGACCGTAGAGTAGGACTCGCATCCATCCTGCATGTAGCGCCGACCTTCTCGGCCGCTATCGCCGGCTGCAGCACTCGTCCTCGAGCACATCGCCGGCGAGCATCAGCAGTCATCGATCCTGCACTGGTGGCTCCTGCATGGCAGCCAGCGCCTGTTTCCGAGAGCTCATTGGCTGCAGTAGCCACTGCAGCGTTGCTTGGCGCGATAAGGCATCGTTATCAGGGTTAGGAGAGCAATTCAGTCTGGCCTAATGCTCGGTTAGACTTCAACCGGGACTCAGGGGGTTTACATGGCCTACGACTGGAACCGGCAGGAGCTGGCGCGTTCACCATGGCGCAGTGAGGTGGTGCCTCGCATTCCGTCCATCCTCATCCAACGGGCCAAGATCGGGCGGCCTATCACCTACGGGGAGCTCGCCGCCGAGCTAGAGCGCCTCCATGGTCTGGAGCCGAAGGCCCGCAAGACCTTGTATGGCCCGGCCGTAGGAGCCGTGGGCTTCGCCATCCAGGAGTTGGGTGAGCAGTGGGGCGAGAAGATCCCGCCGCTAAACCTTATCGTCGTCCAAGCCGACACCCAGCTGCCCGGTCATGGTGCGGATGAAGTCGCCCACTACTACTTCGACGACGGCGGGGCAGGGATGGCTGCCAACCGCGAGGCCTACATCCAAGCCGCTATGGCTGCGGTGTTCGACTATGGGCCGAACTGGGACCGGGTGGCCCAAGCCTTAGGGGTGGACGTGCTCGACACGGCACATGCCAACCCCGACGAGGGGAACCCCATTGAACTGCCTGCCATTCCGACCGCCTACCGGCCCGAAAGCGCCGCGCACAAAGCACTTAAGGCCTGGGTGGCAGCGCACTCGGAACGGTTCGAGGACTACGGAGCATTCGAGGCCGGGGTGAACGAGCACAGGCTGAGTTCCGGCGACAGCCTAGATGCCTATTTCACCAACGGGCGCGAGAGCTTGGCGGTGGAGGTCAAAGCCAGCAATGCGAGCGACGACGAGCTAATGCGGGGGATCTACCAAGTCATCAAGTATCGGGCTGTACTGCGCGCCGAGTGCATTGCGCTACGCAAGCCAGCCCTGTGCGATGCCGTGCTGGTGAGCACCCGGCCATTGGGCAAGGCAGGCAGGGTCTTGGCGAAGCGATTGCATGTGGACTTCGTGCGGGTGCCGGCGGAAGCGGAGAAGTGAAGGGACCTACCCCGACGTCGTCGCCAAGCTCAAGAGCGGTCGGCTGCTCGTGGTGGAATACAAGGGAGGACATCGCGTCAGCAATGACGATAGCCTGGCCCAGGCCAAGATGCGCCATTTGTGGAAGATAACGCAGAAGATTAGGGATGTTTATCGGGGGTAGGGCATGGCAGCTCCCGGCCGAGGCATCGATGGCAGCAATTTCAAGGTAGTCAACAGCCGCGATCGTAACTTCACTGCCGGCAAGGTCAAGGCGCGGCGTAGCCAGCTCGACGAGAGCATGGCCCGCTATCTGGCCGAGCTGGACCGTGCCATTTACGATCCGGTGCTGCTGCCCGAGGCACGTATGCCGCTGCCCGAGGCACGTATGCCGCAGCTGCGCGACAAGCCGATCAAGCTGGCCAAGCTGCGCGAGCAGATGGCGGCGCTGGATTGTATCGAACGGGGATGCAGGAAGCACCCGACGGTCAGATATCGCTGACCAATCCGGATGCCCGTTCCCTGACCTGGACAGGTCGTGCCAGGGAAACGGCGGGCTACAAGCCGCAGGCCGCAGTCGATGCCGAGCATCACCTGATCGAGGCCCACGAAGTCACCAACATCATTGCGCCCATGGCGCTCAAGGCCAAAGCCGCGCTAGGCGCCGACCACCTGGCCGCGCGGGCCGATCGCGGCTACTACAACGCTCATCAGACCCTGGCTTGCGAGCAGAACGGCATCATCCCGCTCGTGCTCAAGCCACTTACCTCGAACAGCAAGACCGAGGGTCGCTTCGACAAGCGGGACTTTATCTACGGAGCCGGCGCTGGATGCCGATCGTTGGCCAGCCGGCGAGCAGGCCACGTATCGCTTTTAACAGCGAAGGGAACGGTCTGACGCTGCACAAATATTGGTTATCGGCGACGTCAGTTTCCGAGCAATGCCGAGGCTGCCAGTATTTGAAGGTTGGTCGTTATATTGGAACGCAACTATTCCTCCTGACTTGTCCGACGGCTCTGAACCTCCGTCTCCACCGTCGTAAGCGCAGCCTCCTGTATCGCTGAGAGCTTGTAAGCGCTTCGGATGCTGCTCACTCGCTCGCGGGCCTCAGCTTCCGCTCCAACTATTTCACCAAGAATTTGGGCGACAAGGATTTGCACCTCGATCCAATCTGGGTTGCGGTCGGCAAGCGGCCCGGCGATCTCGAAAGCGAGGAGATGATCCTTCTTCAGAACATAGGTCATGGCGAGATGACGGATCGCTTGATTGTTGGAGGCCGCAATAATGGTTTGTCGACAGCAGGCATCGACCAATTCCGCGTAGAGCGGATGGCTTTCGCCGCCATTGAGATTGATCGCGATATGAACGCTCACCCCGACGTAGTCGTGGGTCTGAATGAGTTGTTTGAGTATGGCCGCTTTGGAGTTGGCGGCATCGTCGTTCAAAAGCGGCAGGATGAGCATCTCAAGCTTGGCCTGGAGGGCCGTGTAGTTACTGCGAAACGGGGTCGTGAAAACACCCGCGAGAGGCCCAGTGTGGACGCTGGCGAAGCCAAGAAGGAGAATAAGAAGCTTATCCGGTGACATGGCCTGGGTCATGGATGCGACAAGCGTATCGTGCTCGGCCTTTGTCTTGCCTTTGTGGTTGGCACGAAACACCCCTTCGTTCATGATGAACGATTTATAGCGGGCCATCTTCGCTTCGAAGCTAACCACCCAGGTTGGCGAGTGGGCTTGAGCGTCGAGAAAGTCGGAGACGCTCTCGTGCGGTCCGCTACCAATTTCGCCGAGGGCGCGGCAGATCAGGTATTGCCGAAATACGGTTGCGTGTGGCGCGTAGCGGACGAGCACCTCCGACAATGGATATGGCGCGCCTCCTCGGCATGACATAACAAGATCGAGAACACCCTTGAGGTCAAAATCGGACAGGCCATCATTCAAGGCGTCGAGAAAGAATTGATGCGCTTTGCGGAACTGGTGTGTGTGAAAGCGTGCGCCGCTGCCGAGGTTCTCCGTCTCCTTGATGTCTTCGATACATTCGGAGCCCATGAACGCTTTCGAGAAGAAATCGCGTGCAGTTCCCTTCTGGCTTTCATCACCGTCGAGCCAGCGCGTCAGATTCTTGGCGTACTCCTGCTCATCGTCGATGAGTGGTACCGCGGGCGGTGCAGAGAGGGTTGGCTCGGCGACTCCCGCAAAGGGCTTCATTGCCGAATGACCCATGGTCACGCCGTAGAGCCGGGCGCCGTCGGCGGCATACATACGCAGAAAAATAACAGCGGAGCACTGTTTATTGAAGGCTGCGGCGACCCGAGCGTAAAACGCGAGCGCCTTGTCGAGATCGAAGGCATCGAGCTCGGCGAGAAGCATGGGAAGTGTTTCCGCCTCGTCGATTTCAAGATGAGCGCCGATCTTGTCGCGAACCCTGCGAGTAGCTGCGAGATCGGCGTCAAAATGCGATGCGGAGACAAAACCATCAATCGCTGCTGATGACTGGTTTTCTGCCTGCACAAGCTTGTTCAGCCCGTCCATGGCCTGCAAGGCGTCGGCTGCGACCGGGCGCGTGACGAGGCAGTCGCAGAAGCTGACGATGTCGGTAACGATGCGTTCTTTGAAAAGGCGCGCGGTCGCGGGATACGCGGTGAGTCTGCCACGAAGTTCCAGCTGTAGCGCGATCCAACGGCGGATCAGGGCCAATTGACCGGCGCGAGCATGAATGGGTGTCACGTTGAGGACAGCGGAAGTGTTGTCGCGTGCCATCGCAAGCGAGTCCACCCCCATTTCAATCCATGTGCGGGCATCGAGCGAGCGCTGGAATTGATGAAGGATCTCGACGATCTTCGGATCAGAAAGCTCAGCAGGGACGGCATAAGGAACGTAACCGGGAACCGTGAGCGCCGCGAGACACTCATAGATTTCCTGCGCACCGTCGACAAAGTAGCTGAGCTTAACAATCTCGATGTCGTTCCAGAGCTCAATGCGCTTGCCGAAGTCGAAGTCTTGTACATGAGCGCCAATCTTGTGCCGCGCGACCTTGAAATATTCTTCAAACTCGGTGGCGTAGGCCTCCTTGGTCGTGTGGAACGCGGCTGTGTCAAAGCCTGAGTCGCGAAGTGGACGACGAAGACGCCGCGCATGTGAGATTAGATTCTCGGCCCTGACCAGGATGTGTCGCGCGATGGTGCGCGAGAAAAAAGGATCGGCGAGATTCGCCGCCAGATGAAAAGCGATCTGCATCTCTTCGGCGATGAACCTAAGTTTTTCGATCCGGTCTTGGATCATGATGCCACCATCAGTGAAGTTGCGAAGAGCCTACCTTTTACAGTTTAGTGGTCGAGCGTTCAATCAGAAAAGCGAGCCACGACTGTTCCCACCTCAACGCGGACCTTGGCCCACGCACCATCAACGTCCACTTTCGGCGTGAGACCAAGCCTCCCACATTGGCCGTTTTGGGCGCGCTTAGATGCTCGACAGCTATCAAAGTCGCGAATGGCCGGTTCCGGCGCGAGGGCACATTCGCGCCACGTGTTCGAATGACGGATTTTGGTCGATTTCGGCTGGTCGGAAAGCGATGCGAGCCGATTAGGAAGATTTATCGGGGGTACTCCGTCTGGTTGAGCTTGGAGATTCCGGCGGCAAGTGTCTAAGGCAGCCGCTCCAGAACCTCTGCTCCGAGCGAGCGTCTACTAACGCGTGGTTAATAGCCCTTCCCCCCAGTGGTCTGCTATAAGCCAGCATGGGCATGCCGGCCGAAAATCCAGCCGCACATGGCCGGGACACCATGAGCTGGGCCTTGAGTGCGGCATATCGCAGGCCGCACACGGCTCTTTCCGCCAACACAGGAGGTGCTGTATGGCTCTATACAAGCACGTGAACCGTTTGACTCAGTCGCAGCATGCGGCCTTCGATGCAATGCATGCACCGGGCATGGACGCCCCACACCCAGGAATATACCGCTGCACATCCTGTGGAGACGAGATTGCCATTGCTGGTGGGCACACACTTCCGCCCCAGAACCATCGGCAACACAATCCTGCCAACGGTCAGATCAGGTGGCAACTATTGGTTTACCCAGTGCAGCAGCGCTAGCTGCAAAGCTGCCGTGAACAGGACGGGGGAATGTCGCGCCCATACCAGGGAGCAGGGCGGTGAAAGCGTTTACATGATCTCCGCGGCGCCAGAGTAAAGAAAAAGTGAATAAAGGCTCTTGAAAGTGTGATGTACACCCCCAGACCGTGAGATGAAGCCTCCAGGAGTCGCAGTTCCTGAGATCCCAGGAGGCCAAGGTGACATAGGACGGTTCATCACAAGGGGGCGTGCATGCAGGCGGCAACGGGAGTGGCTGGTGATGCTTTGGCCGAAGAGGCAGTCGATGGAGGGAGGGACGGGGCACAGAAGTTTCGCATCCTCGCTCTTTCAGGCGGAGGATTCCGTGGTCTGTACACAGCAAAGGTCCTGGCTGACATCGAGCAACACATTGGTGCGCCGATCGCTCAGCGATTTGAGCTGCTCGCAGGAACATCGATCGGCGGAATACTGGCCGTGGCATTGGCCATGGAGATCCCCGCCGAGCGCATGGTCACACTGTTTGAGCAGCACGGTGAGGACATCTTCCGATCTCGCCTCTCCGGATGGGGGCTGGTGCGCTCTCCTTACACCCAAGAGGCGCTCCTATCACTACTTAAGAGTGACTCACTCTTTGGCGATCGACTGATTGGGCATTGCATCCATCCTGTCATCGTCCCCTCGATCAACTACAGCAGTGGGATGCCGGTGCTCTTCAAGACGCCGCATCATCCTAATTTCTCCAGAGATCATCATCATCTTGCGACTGACGTCGCATTGGCGACCAGTGCTGCGCCTGGCTACTTCCCCCGGCATACCTTTGGGAGCTGCCAGTACATAGATGGTGGTCTTTACGCCAACGCGCCGGGGTTGCTGGCAGTACATGAAGCTCAGCACTTCCTCGGCGCGACACGAGACGAGATCCATGTCGTCTCAATCGGCACGATGTCTTCACGGTTCACGGTGAATCCAAGCCGAAATCGGAGTGGCGGAACATACGACTGGGGCGGCCTGAACCCGGCAAACACTCCAAAGCGTCTCTTTGGAATTGCCATATCGGCACAAGAGGCCCTGGCAAACCAGATGCTCGGGCATCGCGTGGTCTCAGGGCAGTACTTCCACATAGACGACGAGCTGACTGACGAGCGATCGCGTGCTGTCGCCTTGGACAAGGCGGATCAACACGCGAGAGAGGTCTTGGTTGGAGCGGGCTCCGAAGCCTCCAAGAGGGCGCTGGGTGACCCCGCGTTCCGGACGCTCCTTTCAAGTAAGGCGGCGCCGGCGGTCTTTCATCACGGTCCAAACAAGAACGCATAAGAGACGCTTGAAATGCTGAACCTTCATAGCCTTTTCTTTAACGGCGACAACCCCGATGCCTTTCACAAGGCTATTTCCCCATCTGAAGAGCAGCGCAAGGAGCTTGTTCGTGCCAAGAACAAGATTCGTGACCACCTTCGGGAGGGGATCAGCAGAGCTTCCACGACTGTGCTAGGGATGGATAAGCAAGTGGAGCCTAAGTTCCGAACGCAGGGCTCGTGGAGCTACAAGACCTGTATCCAAGGTGCGCAGCTGCCACCTCAGGAGATGGACTGGGACTTTGGCGTCTATCTTCCCGTAACGGTGTGGGACGTCAGTGCTCCGCCTCGCGCGATGGCAAAGCTGTACTTCGCATTCGTTGAGGAGTGCTTGGAGGGCCTGTGCCTCAGGGAAGGCTGGGAGCTGCACAAGCGCAACTCGCGATGCGTGAGGGTCAAGATCGCCCCGTGGACGCATATCGACCTCCCGTTGTATGCGGCACCCGAGGAGAAGTTCAAAAAGGTGAAGGAGAGCGCAGTGTTCGATCACGCGCTGTCCAAGAACTATCTTCGCGAGAGTGTTAGCGCCAGCCTTGAGGAGTACTCAGAGTTCGGCGAGATGCCTGAGGACTTCTGGGCTGAGATGGAAGACATCCACTTGGCAATGCGCAATGGCGAGTGGAAGAAGTCGGATCCCGAGCAGGTCTCGAAGTGGTTCAATGATCGGGTTACAGAACACGGGGATCAGCTTCGTCGTGTGTGCCGTTACCTGAAAGCATGGCGCGACTACCACTGGGAAGAGGGAGGGCCCACCTCAGTGCTGCTGATGATCATGGCAGCCAAGCAGTTTGAGCGCACTCCGGATCGAGACGACGTTGCCTTGGAGCGCGCCGCCCAAGCTGTGGAGGTGCTTGTTCGTAGTGAGGTTCGCGAGGCAGGCATTGACCTCTGCGCAGAGAATTTCAATCGCCTCGGAGACCACGATCGCCAGTTGGCCTCCGAGCGTGCCGGGCAGCTGCGATCCGCCATTCGCCGAGCGAGAGCGCTGCAGGTTGCCATGCGAGGAGAGGCTGTCCTCAAAGTCCAGGAGCAGCTGGGAGAGCGAATTCCGTACGATCCCGACTTGGTTGTCGCCGATGGCGCCGGGGAGGTAAGGTCGGCCGAGGCTCGAGTAGTAGTCCCCCCTGTCGTTGGCGCGACCCACGCGGGATAAGTGAATGGTCCAGTCTCCCCAGGAGTCACTAGGAAGGGTACTCAGAAGCCTGCACCAGAGGGGGTTTGTACAGCTCCCCTCCCGTGGAGGTGTTCGCCAGTTTGATGGGGTACTCAACTGCAATCGAGGCGATGTCAAAATTCGGCTCTCGATTGAAGACTGGGACTTCACGCGCTATCCGGTTATCGAGATTTTGGAGGTTCCCGAAGGTGCGCCACGCCTCATTCCTCACATCAGCGCCTCGGGATGGTTCTGTTACCTGGCGGACGGAAGTGTAGTACTGGATCGCTACGCGCCGGAGGGTGCCGTGGCGCAGTGTCTGCAGATTGCCACTGATGAGTTGAATCGCTTACTTGGCGATCCGCGCTACCGCGAGGGCGAGCTGCAAACCGAGTTTGGCGCTTGCTGGTCCATTGGCCAGCAGCCCGAGCCGTTACCGGCTACTCTCGGAACCGTTGAGCGAGCCAGCGTTGTGGCTGATGCCTACCTGATGGGAGACGAGCATAGCGAGTGGCTTCTAATCAGCTGCGATGTGGGGGAGCCAGAAAGACTTGCCCGCGTGATGAATCTTCCTCCACCACGCCGCGTGCAAGAGTGTTGGGTGTTTCGATCCGATGCGCTTCCAGGCGTCGGACAGAATGGGGTTCCAACGACGATAGGTGAGCTTTTCTCTTGGCTTAAGAGCTGGGACGTCGGGCTACATCGTGAGTTTCAACAGCGCTTGGGAAGGGAGCACTTCAAGAAGCCTGGGGACTTGATGGTCGTTATTCACTGTCCTGCGGGTTGGTTCGGGTTCTCTTTTGAGTTGGACAAAACACTGGTCTTGGGGTTTGGTCGTCGGCCACTAGACCTTCGCCAACAGCTCCACACGCGCCGCCGCGACACGGGCCTGACCAGGATAACGCTGTCAGAAATCGGTCCGGAGTTCATCCACGGACGCAATTTGAGCTTCCCCTCTCTCAAAGACAAGAGGATTGTGTTGATCGGCTGCGGCGCCATTGGTGGCTACTTGGCTGAGGGCTTGGTGCGCCTAGGCGCCGGCACCGACACCGGCGAGCTCACACTGGTGGATCCCGACGTGCTTGCGCCCGGAAATCTCGGACGCCATGCGTTGGGGATGAATGCACTCAAGCAAGCGAAAGTCAGTGCTTTGGCCTCACGTTTGGATCTTGAGTTCCCACACGCAAAAGTGACACCCCACAATAGGACGACGCGCCTCCCGGCAGATCTGGTCGGTGACCTTGTCATCAACGCCACCGGCGAAGAGGCACTGAGCGAGGCCATCAATTTTCATCGGCAAGGGCTTCCCGAGTACCGCAGACCTCCAACACTTCATGTCTGGGTGACCGGCGAGGGGGCCTGTGTCCAGGGATTGTGGGTCGATGAGCAGAAATATGCTTGCTTCCGCTGTCTGCGGCGAAACGATACCAAACGGTTGAAGCGATTTGACCTGGGCCTCGGGGATGATGGCCTTCGGGTACTTGGCTGCACCGCATTTACACCCTATGCGGTGTCGGCGCCCATGGGCGCTGCGGCTCTAGCGCTGGATATGGTCGCTGCTTGGATGGCCGGAGACGTTTCACCCCGATTCCGTACCCGGGCCGTCGAAGGCGCCGAGGTCAGGTTGCCGAAGAACGCGGATGTTCGGCCTCTTCCGGGATGCCCTGCATGCAAAGCGATCTAATTTCTCTTGGGGTCACCACCGGGCATGGCCATGTTCTGATCGAACTGGTCGTGATGATGAAGTTGGCCGCATATCGGCAGGACAACGCGCTCAAGCCAGAAGCCGGTGGCATCCTGCTCGGCTTTCGCCGCGACCCCCACATTCACGTGGTTGACGCAACCGTTCCAGGAAGCTGTGACAGGGCACTACGGACACGCTTCTGGAGGAGTGCGAAGTCTCACCAGCGCATCGCGCGCGAGCGATGGTTGTCCAGTGGCCATACCTTAGACTACGTCGGTGAGTGGCACACACACCCTCAACTTTTCCCATTCCCCTCAGTCATCGACACTGGTGAGTGGAGGAGGATCTCCACACAGAGAGGAGAGGAGCAGATGCTCTTCCTTATCTTGGGAATGGAGCAGGACGATTGGCTTGGCATTAGCCAGGGAGCGGAGCTGCTTAGGTTGAGCCTGTGTCCAACAAGCGCACCAGCATCCGCAATGACCTTGCACGATGAATTCAAGGAGACGAGCTGATATGGCAAGCGCAGCTTCACTGTTCCACTCGGATAACGCTGAGGTTGAAACGCTGAATCGGCGGGTAAGGCCCAGCGATGGGCAGCGAGAGTATCTTCTGGAGCACAAGAATGAGTTGGCCGCATGGCTGGCGAGCGACCTGGATGACCTCGGCATGGAGGTTTCCCATTTCATTCAAGGTTCTTACAAATTCCACACCCTCATCCGCCCGCTCAAGAAGGGCGATGAGTACGACGTCGACCTCGGCCTGTACTTCAAGGGCAGACCACACACAGACGTTGATCCTGCGGAACTGAGAGAAGCAGTTCAGCGCAGCCTGCGTCGCTACAGCGCCCAGAACGAGGAGATACATTCTATTGAAGAGCCGAAGGAGCGCTGCTGTAGGGCCAAGTACAAGCAGTCCTTCCACATCGATGTCCCCGTCTACCAAGAGACGCCGGCAGGGCGCGATGTTCGGCTCGCGACGCTCTCCAAGGGCTGGGAGCGAAGCGACCCATCGGCCATGATCGCCTGGTTTGACGAGGCAATCGGCGGCACCGCAGCCAACAGAGCGATAATTCGCCGTCTGATTCGCTACTTGAAGGCATGGTCCGCCCTGACGTTCCGGTCTCCGGCCATCGGCCCCTCATCATTGATGTTGACGATCCTCGTCGTCGACGCTTTCAAGCAGGTGGTCACAGATGACGATGAAGATGATGATGCCTTGGCGAAGGTCGTAGACGCCATCTATCAGCGCCTTATCTCTGACAGGGTTGTGCCTAACCCTATCCAGGGCGATAGCGACGACGATCTCAACAGACTCAGCGAGCAAGACCACGGGCACTTTCTTGAGAAGCTTGCCGCACTGGCGGACGTTTCAGACAGAGCAGTCTGCTGCGAGGATGTCTCTGAGGCCGCCACAATCTGGTCAGAGGCATTCAGCTATGTCATCCCCCTTCCCGAAGACCTTGGTGTTCTGGCAGCATCCCAGAATGGTTTGAGCGTGCCGACCCCAGACATTGCCATCAAGATGTCGGCAGCCAATTCCAATGCCGTGGATCGGACTTTCCGCGGGCGAGTCGACCACGCCCGTATCGGAGAGGGGATGACATTCGAAATCACCAACCCCGAGGTCATCCCCAACGGAGCGCAGGTCCGGTGGGTCGTTCGGAACTCTGGCAATGACGCACTTTCGACCAGTGATCTCGGTCATATGACCCCCGATGATGGCACCTTCCGCCAGTTTGAGAGGGCGGCCTACCGAGGGCGGCATTTCATGGACTGTGAGGTATGGCTGCACGGCAGGTTGCGTTCGGTGACGCGCGTTCCAGTCACAATTGATAGGATCGCAATGCCGCCACGTACTCGGGCAACACGCCCGGCGTACACCAAGTTGATGAGACGTTAAGGACAATCGAAAATGGCAGGAGCACAGCCCGAAGGCGACCTGTTCACCCTGATGCACCGCATCTTTCAAGATGCCTGGTCTGCCGCATCTACTGATTTCTCAGGACTGGGGCTCGTCCTGTACCGACCAGGGCATGCCCTTCCGCATGCGTCGCTGAGGGAAGCTGTGCCTGCGGAGCTGGAAGAGGCAATTGGCGCCAATCAAATCGCCCGCGTTCTCTCTCGACTTGCGAGCGTTCGCTCGCCCTGGCACGACGGGTTTCACTTCGTTGATGCTTCCGATGTTCGCTTAACGCATGTTGCGCAGTACATCAGTCCTCCAATCCCACCGCGCATCGGGTTGTGCAGTTTCATGGGGGGGGCGAGGCACATGTCGGCCGTCTTGGCATCGCGGATTGATGGCGTTGCGATGGTCGGCGTACTCACGAGCAAGGGGGAGATTTCGATGTATGTGGACGGTGAGCGCCTGTGGCATCAAGAGGAGAGGGCGTGATGTTGAGTCTGAGTCGGGAGGAGTTCAAAAAGCTTGTCCAAATTTTGCTGTGGTTCAACGCAATTCTCTTCACTGTGGTCTGGCTGATTAGGATGTGGGTGGGAGCGACGCCGGGCGCGGCCGCAGTTCAGTCGATCTCCATTTCCATTGCCCTTACTACAGCCCTCCCTCTCATCGGAATGAACCTGACATGGAAGTGGCCGCGCTTGGCGCGGCTGGCCAGTCGTCCAATCGTTCATGGATTGTGGTGGGGAGAGATCAAGCCGATCTACCAAGGGGAAGCAATTCCCCCAATACCGATCGCGTTTGTCATACGACAGCAGTACGCGTCGTTGTCCATCCAGTCCTTCACTTCCAGCATTCCTGCAGATTCCACGATCGAGGTCTTCGAACGGAGTGAGAAGAGCACCGATGTCTACCTGAAGTACGTGTATCACATGACACGAGAGGCAAATGCTGAGAACAAAGCAACAGTGGGATATGGTCGACTCCGCCTCGAACGGGCTGGCCAGGAACTTGGCGGGAGCTACTGGACGAACTCACCAACGTCTGGGCAAATTCGGTTGAAGCTTGTCACGCGAGAGTGTGATGACATCAACTGCTTCGAGTCAGCCAGAGAAGCCGCCGATAAGAAGGGTTTTTTAGTCAAGTAAGAGCAGGCTTGACCTCATGTGGCGTGAGGGGTTGGGCTCAGCCGTGGAGCTCAGGCACGCACACGGCTGAAGTGCGTCACTATCATGTCTGCGTCCAGTCCTTCAGACCTCGGTATCATCTTCATGAAGACGGGCGGCCGGATTGCGCTCAACCGCCCCTGCCTGGAAGTAGCCCACCACACTGCCTCACTCAATCTCGAGGGACGTCGCCCTGATTGGTGCCAGCTCGGGGGAGAGAGTGGTAGCAGCCTATCCTCCCTCCCTACAGCCCTGCCTTTCTTAGCAGGCATTGCAATGCCTGACCCCTTAGCGAACTTGAGCCATATAGCGGCTAAGTTCTACTTCAAGAGACGACCAGCTGGATTATCCTCTGCCGCCCCCGTCTGAAAGTACCCAATCACACTTGCCACGGATCGGTGTTCCGTCATCGCCATCACTGCCGGCAGCGGCACTCCTTGCTTCCCCGCCTCGGTCACAAACCCCGACCTTAAGCTGTGGGCTCCAAAATCCCCCTCCAGTCCTGCCATTCTGGGACGACGCTTCACGATCGACGCCACCGAACCAGGGAGGAGGGCAGGGCCTACCCGAGCCTTCCAATTCCGGCGGAAGATCGCCCCCTCTTGGATCCCCGCCGCCGCAAGCGAGGCGGCGAGCGCTTCTGCACTGCGCCCCAAGATGGGCTTGTCCGGCGTCGAATCCACCGTTACGCCCGCCTGCTGGGTCTTCGAATACTCAAGCCGGTAGATGTAGCCGTCCTCGCCGACCTTGCGCAGATCCCGCATATCCGCGGCAGCGATCTCGCTGCGCCGGCGGCCGCCACTGGCAAAGCCGAAGCAGAGCAGGGCGCGATCGCGGCGGCCTTCCAGGCTGTCGTCACACGTGGCAAGCATGGCCTCCAGCTCGGCACGAGTAATGGCGGTCTTCTTGGTCGGGCGCTCGCCCCGTTTGACCGAAGCACGCCGCGCCCGGCTTAGCAGCGTACGGACGCTGGGCAGTTAGCAGGGGTTGGCCAAGCGCTTGAGCTTGTGTGCCGTCGAGAGCACTGCGACGCGCTGGACCACGGTCGAAAGCTTCAACGGCCCGGTCTTGGCCAGACTGAAAAATCAGCCAGATCTGAGCGCGAGAGCCTGGCTGAGCACGTCAGATCTGTCGAAAACCGCGCATTGGGTGATCTTGATCGCGCTAGACAAGAGAGCAAGGTGTTGCAGGCGCAGCTAGCCAGCGCACTGAAAAGACATGCGTCGATTGAAGCAGAGATGCGCGGTAACCTCGAAAAGGCACGCACAGCCACTGCGGCGGCAGTACAAACGGCGGACAATCAGCGGGGCCGATGTGCAGCTCTAGAAGAGCAGCTGGCCAAGCTCCAGAACTTGCCGGCGGATCTAGAGACTGCGCTTAGGAAAAGCCAGGTGACCGCTCGCCCACGGAAGACAAGCTCCAAGCAGAGAGCTAAGAAGAGCTCACCGCAGGACACGAATTAGGAACACTGGCTCGGCCAGAGCCCATCTCGGGACATCAATTAGGATCACTATTGACGATGATTTGCTCCTAATTGATGTCCCGGCTGGCGTTTTGGGTAGAAAAAAAGCCTTTGAATTCAATAGGGGGCGCGATCTAGGAACAAAAGGACATCAATTAGGAACACCGACAACCGTCAGTGCCGACTAGGTACAGGCTCCTAGCGTCTTTACATAATATACATTATGCGAAATGGATGATGGGCAGACTTTCGTGGGTTTGGCTCTGGATCAAGTCTTGCCTCCCTTCCCGGGAACCCAACAAGGACGAGATCGCAGCATGACCATGATGGATCCGCACGACCGCATAGACATGACCGGCCCTTGGACCGGTTTCGGCTTTCAGGGGGGGGGGGGGCATGTTCACCTCCGAGGCCCACAGCCTTGAACCCTGCGATATGACCTGGTGGTCGCTGAGACGCCCCAAGCGCGGGCGACGCGGCCACCGTAGGGGCGATGCCCGTACACCCCTCGGCCTTAGCTGAAGCCCCTGAGCCAGCTCCAGTTATTGGTTAGCAGCCCCGTTAGCAGCCACAACCCGACGTAGACGACAGCTACTACTCCGGACGCCGATAGCGCTTGAATGGTCCGGATCCGCCATGGCGCAGCGATTGGTAGCAGGGCCATCGGGATCGGGCGGGCTATGGCCTCTTTGCTGGTCACGCTGATTATTGAGGGCACATCCGCTTGTACTGCAGCCATGTCAAACCACAGGTCCTCACCCGGGGCCAACGTAGACACAGAGATCGCGATCCGATTATGGGCGATGGTTTCGTTATGAAATGGCCGTGGTGGCCAAAGGTTGAATGACTGAGGCGGGAAGTTCAAGACTATAACAATGCCTGTAAGCGGCACTTTCCCTGTATTGCGCACGTAAAACGAGCTGACGTTTAGCACGGGGGCCTGAAGTGTAATGTTCCCATCACCATCCGTGAATGGAGGCAATATATGGCTGATTGATGTTCTTTGGCCCCATGCCATGGAAATTCGAGGCTTGCCTATCCACTTTCCAAGCAAACTTAGGATGCCAACGGCAAGTGACGTGATTTCCTTGCTGTACTCGAGAATTGCCATAAGCCCCTCCCCCGCCCTGCAATTTTGGGCATGATAGCTCAGCGTCACGTCATCCGCCCCCGTATCGGTTCTGGACCGATTCGGGGAACGTGCGAATGGGGCGCTCTGCAACGCTAATCATGGCGTCGCCGCCTGTCGGCATGGCAGGAATGGGAACAGCGGCAGGTTGAGCCTGGGCGGAACCGGGCAAGTCTGCACTGGTTTGCATGTCGCGCTGCTGCTTATACGGGCTGTAGACAGGCCCGTGGCGCGCAAGGGTGCGGCACTCAGGCTGCGCGAGAGGTCGTAACGGGTGCCCTGCTCTGTCATGCACGTACACGACGCCTCAGAGCGCTTTCCGTTGGCGTCAAGACCTTCCATGCTCGACATGCAGATCAGTTGTGGATCGGTGGTAATGGCGCGCTCCCGGGCATCGTTCCGAAGCGCGGCAGATGTGCTTTCGCGTAGTCGGTAGGCGTTTCGTACACGCGCGCCGCGTCCGCACCCACCCTCGCTGCGCTCCCGGCAGTTGCGGCCGCACGCGTGATCGGTTCGGTAGCCGGTGGACGTCCGCCCTCTACACCAGCGATCTTGGCAGCGAAGTACCACCTGACGACAAGCAGCAAGACGGCCAGCGCAACGACGCCGACCATGAGCCAGCGTATCCGCATGGGAAGCTGACGCTTCGTCGTGACCATGGTGGTGCTGGTGTAGTAGTCAAGAACGTACTTGGGGCGAACCCAATCAACGGTGTCACTACACGCGGTCTGGACATTGCTCTGGTACTGGTTCCAGCGCTTGAGCTTGGTCTTTGAGCGGATGATCGATGAGCAGTTCATGTACCAGGCAGGCATTCTATTCGCGGGCATATGCCTTCGGAAACATACGCCTCCGCTCAGGCCAGAGCGGACGCCGCGCGGGATTGGCTCAATATGGCGGCGTTCGAAGCGATACTGAGCCCGAGTGCCGTCCATGGCCGCACCCTGACGCAGTGCCTGCAATCTGGGAGCGTTCTGGGCGTGTGGATTGGGGAACTCAAGCTGTTTCTCTTTCCTTCATGGCAGCTGGACTCTACTGGGATGCCTTTGCCAGTGCTGTCGGAGGTGCTGTCGCTACTGCGTGGCCCATATGGCGTTTCAGCCGGCGACCCGACGCCAGGTTGGGAGGAAGTCGAATGGCTGATCGCTCCGCGGCCAACATCTTGCTGACGTCGCGCTTTCGCAAGGCATTGACGATCATCAATGCACCTGGTCGTACCGACATGGCGGAGGTTGCAAGGGTCAACCGATCGCAGTTGAGAAGACGGTTGCTGAGTCTGGCCGCGCCGCGAAGCGGCGGCGGCTTGAATGGCTCGTCAGACTGAGAGTTTCCGTCCACGTTCCACGCTCAATACTCGGTATCGAAAAATACGCATCCATCGCCTGCCGCAGCAATTCTCACCAACTGATCAACCGTATATCCCTGCGTGTTCCGAATTACCAATTTTGCGTGCTTCCTTGAGGCTGCAGCCGCAATGCGGACAACCTGATCGACCGTCTTGCCATTGGAACTTAACGTCATGCCGCCACCCGCAGCTGCAATGCGAACTATCTGGTCGATTGTAAGTGCCATTTTAATTTTCCTCTTAGCTGCAGTTCGTGCAAAGTTTTACCAGGGGGTCGCGCAGCCTATTCAGTCCGCTGCGTGAAGCGTGTTCGGCTCGAACTATACTCCGTGCGTCACCGTTCAAATACCCGCTCTAGCATATATACGACTGAGAATGAAATGCCAATACCGAAGAAGTAACGCAGAAATGTCGTTGATGTTTCAAGCCGACCTTTCCAAGTCTTGGCTAGTGTGTCGTACTTTGGGCTATCAGGCGTTTGCTTCCCCTCTTCGACTTTAGCCCAGTAGTAGTTTCTGGTTGCGTCGGCGTGCCAACAGTACAGGCCTGCCACCGTGGCAGCCGCCATGAAAAGAACTGAGCCTGCGATAGTGTAGAGCTGAAGCTGGGTAAGCTTGGGCTCAATCTTTGTCGTCAGCGCCAAGAAGAACACAGCAAGTGCGGCGGTGGAAAAGGAGATCAGATGTTTGCGGTACTCGAAGGCAGACTCCCGCGCTCGCTCGTGTAGCTCGTCCGCAAAATCTTGACCGCGCCGCTCGTATCCGTTGCCCACAAGTCCCCCTTAATGGTTGAGTGACGCCTAAGAACAATCAGACCGCTGCAGCCTGGTGCCGCGTGGAGTGTCGCCGATCTCGCGTCGACTGGGAATAGGAAAAATCCTAGGGGCGCTCAACAACCGGTTGTTGGCCGCGCAGCTAGGGTCTTGCCGCGGCTGCTGCCAGCGTTACTCGGCTTTGAGTATCCGCTGCCGCAGCTTCTCAGTGCTATTTTCAGTCATCGCTTCACCTGCTGCGAGGTCCATGCCGGAAGCCGCCCTCCAGTCATCGATGCACACCTCTGACTGGTCCGGATCTGATGAGGGGCATGCAGTGCATGCCGAGCGCGTCGAGGCCGGAGTCGCCTTCCACCTCACCCGCACCGCAGATGTCTCCCAGCGTCTGCCCAGGCTGATCGGCAGCAGCGCTGAGTGTAGCTGCGACCCGCTGATCATCGCCGCCGGCGCCGCCGCCACGTGCTTGGACGTCCCTCTCCCTATCCAATGTCGCGCGCAAGGTCTACCTGGTTGGCTGCGGCACCCTGACGGCAGAGAAGATCATGCGGAACGAGCTGTTCTCACTTTGCCGCCGGCAAGAGCCCTGAAAAATCATCTCAGCATCAGCCCCGTTCGGGGCATGCCTGCCCGCTGTCCGGATCACTTAGCTCTCTCGTCTCGGTGCCGCGCTTAGCGTGCTTTGCTGCCAGCCTGCGCCGCGCCAAGTCAATTCAGCATACCGAGCACCATGGGCGCCCTTCGCTGCTTCTGCGGTAAATGCGCGCTCCAGGTCCAATGGATCAGACGGAGCCTTGGGCCCCATCGCACACAAGCATTGGATTGGATCGTCATATTTCATGCGTTTGGCCATTGAAAGACCGCTGCAAATGAGAAACCGCGATTGCGTGATCTCGCTCAGTTCGAAGGCTCGCTGATGACTCCATCGGGAGACGCTGACTCCGCTATCCATGACAGGCACGATAACCCAGTCCGGTTGGAGGTCCTCGATCAGCGAGGACGCTGCCTGCATCTTGAAATCCTGACAGATAAGCACCATCACGCGACCTAGAGCATCCACATCGGCGATAACCAGAGTTTTGCAGCTACTTGAGGCCTCGTAAATTTGATCAGACTTGGGTTGCAGGCTAAGCTGGCGCGCGACGTCACCTGAGATGAAGGCAGGCCAAATTTTGCGCTGGCGCCACAAGACCACCCCGAGACCATTCATAAGCCGCATCTCGTTGAAGGGAAAATCGCCGTTAGGGTCGGCCAAGTCACCGGTACCGGCCGCAATCAGTCCATAGCCGATTGCATTGTTACGCTGTAGGTATTTGGCTAGTTCTTCAGCCGCGGTCGCATCCACAGCAAACTCTGGAGCAATTAGTATATCGCCACCCTCGCTCGCGCTCACCGCGCGGGACAACCGGTCTACCACATCGATGTCCGACGAAAGGGAGTAGCTAACGTATTCTCGCCCGCCCGTCTCGCGTAACTCAAGCGACAAATCTGCGTCCTGCTCCATCATGGGAACACTTACGACTCGCTCATGCCCGCGCCTCCTTACGGGAGAGATCCCGTCTGTGGCGCTCAGCGAAACAACCACATGGTCTATCGTGAGTGCCATTTGTTTATGTCGGATCGATCTTGTGTAAACGGTCAGCGCACTGAATCGATCTGCCAAGGTTTCGGCATGTGACGCAAAAGCGTCGCGAGGCGGCCGGCACAGTGGCCCCCGAGGCAGCAATCGAAAGTCGCCGCTCTCTGCATAGATCCCGTAGGTGTTGCGTTGTTCCCGGTAGCGCCTAAGCCAGGCCGGAACTCTGCTGGCGCGAGTTTCCCCCGCTGCTGTCAACGAACGAGGATGTATTCGAAGAAATGCATCGTCGAACTCCTGCAAAAGCGCTAGGATCTGTGGACGGGCAATTGCCTCATCGTGCCTAGGGATGACTCTGCCGAGCGTGCTTAGCAGGTCTTCCTCGTCATCCTTAGCTAGAGCGCCACGCACCAAAGTGCGAAAATCATTACTGTCCAATGAGGCCGCGAGTCGTTCACTGGTGGACCAGTCAGCCGCCCATCGCCAGTAGCGGATAAACAACTCGCCCACGCTGGTGGGCGTTCCCCAGGCGTCCTTCTGCTTCACCTACCGCTCCTTGGGCTTCCGTGCATCGTCAAAAATACGCGCGCGCTCAATTAGGGAATGAATGGCTGCGTTAAGAACCTCGGTGCCTTCCGGACCTTGGCGCGCGATCACTTCCTGAGCAAGGCGCATGACCCCAGGGCTGATAGGCTCCGATGGCTCTCGCAACCTCACCGACCGAATTGCCGCGGCATCTATGATTCTCATGGCAGCTTGCACGATGCTCGCCATTTGGCTGGCACGTAGCTTGGTGGTCAACAAGCGCAGTTTTTCAATAGTCTGGGGGACGAATGCCAGCCTCAATCCTAGCGTTCCAGCGTGTGGCCCGCGTCCCGGCCGGTCATGCACTGCTTCCAAGTACCTGCTGGCGAAGGCATGCGCCTGCGCGTCCGATACGGTCGGCGATGAAAACAGAGCGCACAACTGCTGGAAGCGTACCGCGTTCATGACAATGGCCGGCTGGGCATCGAGTGCTTTAAGTGCAAACTGTGCAGCCGTAGCGGGATCAACAAGATCATCGTTGAAACGAAGGGCGATGCTCATACTTGCGTTCGCCGCCACGCGACGCGCATCGCTGCTTGCAGTATCCCACTCCCTGTCATTGCTCCCGGCGACAGTTGTAGCCTTAATGAAATGCCCTAGCGCCTCCTGCGGTCGAGCGTTCTTGAGCGCGACCTCTCCAAGCAGCACGTCCATTTCTGCCATCATCACAGCCAAGCTTGCTGTTTGCTCAGGCGTGGGATCCATGTCCTCTGCGTAGCGCACCAGCTCTTGAATCTCCTCTACGGAGTGGCGCGTTGCATCTTCACTACTCCACTGATACCAAGCCATCCAGGCGGCCCGGTTCCGAAATTCAAGGCGTCTAACCACGTCATCCACAGACGAGCTGTCGCTCAGAGCGAAGTCGATTTCCTCTAGCAGCCCCACTTCTGAAAGCTCGGCATCAATAGCTCCGCCTGCTGAGCTGAGCAGCCGCTCAAGCAAAAGCAAGTACGTCTCGCGCCATTCGGCGGGATTGTCATTGAACAGTCGGCGTAAGAGCTGGCGCAGGTTCTCACGAACCGAGCCAATGTCCGGCTCGAATTCCGGATCGTCCAATTCTGCAGCCAACTCAACCAATGCTGCGACATAGCGATAGTCCAGCGCCTCCTCGTCATGCACGAAGCCCCAGGCTGAGTCAACTAGGCGGGAGAGTTCTGTGATTGTGCGCGCGGGCTCCGCAGCTGCAAGTTTGTTCACGTAGTCAATTGTTGCACTGCGCCGGTCATGCCCCTGCCGGCGCCTGACTTGCATCCGCAGGTCGTCCCCAATATGTGGCGGAGTTATTTCCTCATCCAGAATGGCTGACGCCAGTCTGCAGTAGTTAAGCGTGAGGGGATCCAGTGCGGCATCCTGCGCTGAAAATGGCGCCAAGGTCTCGTAAAATGGCACATTGTCGCTGGCAGACACGCTCAGTTGGGCGAAATCGCGCGTCACTTCCTCGGCTGTAAAAGCTCCGCTTTTTGCGAGGAC
This sequence comes from Stenotrophomonas sp. TWI1183, assembly GCF_039673115.1. Classification (NCBI taxonomy): domain Bacteria; kingdom Pseudomonadati; phylum Pseudomonadota; class Gammaproteobacteria; order Lysobacterales; family Lysobacteraceae; genus Stenotrophomonas; species Stenotrophomonas sp. TWI1183. The sequence goes on along the minus strand of NZ_JBDJKZ010000013.1, from coordinate 7,502 downwards.
CGCCAGCGCCCGAGCACGTGCATCGCTCTCTTCGGACGTGTCGGCGCGAGCCACTCGCATCGGGATCGCGCGAAGTCCGACCTTGTTCCCGCGCGCCTCGCGGATGGAGGCCGCCACTTTGCCGGTGCCATCAATATTCTGTCGATTTAACACAAGGCACAGCGCCACCTCATCGGGCATCTGCATCGTGCAAAGTCCAGCAACGTCGGCCAAGCCTGTCCGGCTGTCGATCAGGACCAAGTCATAATTAGCTTTTGCCCAACGTCTCCACAGCTTAATCAGCACGCCACCTGCGCTCTCCTTAAACAGAAGCTGCCATGGGAACGAGCTCAACGCCTGGCTGTAGGGAACGCTTCCATCAGCGCCGACCTCAACCCGAGGCGAGCCTGGACCCATGTAATGCAGCTCCCCAGCAAACGAAATGGCTTGAGGGTCTGAAATAGGGTGCACGCGCTGGCTGAATCTTGCTCCATCAGCAAATGCTTCGATCAATGCGTCCATTTCCTCGGAGTCAGACAGCTTCTCAACCGACCGGTACCACTCCCACATGACGTTGAGGACACCCTCTGAGTGCTTGGCTGTTTCCATCACCTCAGGGTTGCTCAAGCCGCGGAAGTAATACAGCAGACCTGGGGCCTCCAGATCCCAGTCCATCACCAACACCTTCTTATGGTGGGACGCAGCAAGATAAGCGAGGTTGGCCAGCGCCATCGTTCGTCCGACCCCGCCCTTAAATGAGTAGAAGGTTACGATCCTGCCACGGGATGCGTCACCGTCCATAGGCACACCTCGGAGCATCGCTGTTCTCCGCATCGGCACCAAGGATCGCCAGATCACGCAGATGTGGATCTGGCTGCACGCGAGCCTCCATTTGTTTCACGAGCACCTGCTTGATCAATTTTGACTCCGCTGCTTGCGACTGTTGCCCAGCCTCCTGAAGCGCTGGTTCACTGCTGATGTCTGCCAATGCTCGACCCAGTGGTGTCAAGTAGTTGGTGGTGACGCGCCCGTCCCTGCGGAAAGCTGAGATGCCGTGCCGCCGGAGTTTCTTGAGTTTTCTCGAGACGGTCTCCTCAGTTTCACCGGTGAGCTCGGCCAGTCGACTATTGGTCTGTCCGCCCCTCTGCAATTCTGCGATGTAGGGCGCGAGCGGGGTGCTGCGTGCGATGTCCTGAACCCTATCCGGAGCTCTTTTTGATGCGGCCTGCGCCGCCACAAGCTGGGCGAAGCCAACCACGCCCGCCTGATAGGCCAAGTGCAGCGGGACCTCGCGCTCTGCGGTGACCTCCGCGCTGGGTTGCAGCACTACCCCCTGAGCTGTGGCTAGCAGACTAAGCTGTCGCGCCAAGCTATTTAGTTCTGCGGCGCTGCCGTGCAAAGCCTCCTCCAGGCGCTCAGCGAGGCTGGCGAGGTCCGTACGGTCCAACAGCCCGCGAAAATCACTAGGTGAGCCTAGGGCTTGCTCGATGCGGGAGTGGGTAGCAGGCATGGGAGTCTAGGCCGGTTGTGGTCGGGGCGGTCAATGATGCATCAATGATATCCTGACTTCCACCCTACACCCTTTTTGGTTCAGCGATCGACGCTGCGGCCGCCTCTAGAACCATGGAAGAAGTCAGTTCTAACGAATTCTTCACGCTGCCCGGACACGGCCGGGATCGCGCTGGCCACTCCCATTGCCAATGGCCGTCATCAAAGACGCCGCGCTCGCTTGTGCGCCAGGGCCGCCTTGGCGCGCCACCCCATCACCGCCCCCCCCGCCGCGAAACCGATCGCGTAGTGCAGGCCGACGTTGGGTCCGGTACCAATCAGTGCGATCACGCCACTGACCAGCCCTAGCACGGGGTACACCAACCCCAGCAGCAGCGCCCGCAACGAATGGGACCGTTCAATGCCCGCCAAGCCGGCTTGGCGCCAGCGCACGAACCCATCGTGGAGCAAGGCGTGGCTGAGCGCGGCAATCCCGCCCAATAGGACTCCGGCGAGAACGTGATACAGCTCGCTGGATGCCTGGGCATGCAGCGCCGACATGACAGGAAATAGCGCGATGAAGAGCACGAGCATGGTCATGTCCGCTGCGTGCGCACGTCGGGAAATTGCGGGTGTCATCGGTGTGTCTCCTTCTGTTGTGCGATGAAGTGGGTGGTTGCGTCTGGGTCGTCCCAAAGTGGCCGTACGTGCGCACGATCGGCATGGTGCTGTGCGGCCATGGCCTGGTCATGCCACCAGCCATGGCGTGATCGCCACGCCTTGGACGGGCGATAAAAGTTAGCGTGCTGCAGTTCGATAAATCCTTTGCGTCTAAGGAATGCGGGCAGCCTGGCATTCTGCACGCGCTCCACGAACAGGGCCGGCCACGGAATCAAGGTATCGCACAGCTCAACGAATTCGGTAAGCCAACCCCGGCCTTTGAGGCGTGGGTTGAGCTGAATATTGCTCAGGCTCAGCACGGGAACGGCCTCACCCAGCCCGGCCAACGGCTGTCGCGCGTGCTTGATCCAGATCCGGGTGCCGGCGCGCTTGAGCTCAACGCAGTCGGGGATCTCGGCGGCATCGACGAGCGAGATCCATTTGAAGAGCTGCAATTCGATGCTGGGGATCCGGTTCAACTGGGCGTTACCCATCACGGATCAGGTACCTCATGGGTCTATGGCGGCGAGCGGGATCCGGGGGCTGGACTGCCGCCCTGCCCTGCTTGCGGGAGATCGAGCTGGAGTAGTTATCGCATCGGTCATCGGCTTACCCCGAGCGCGCCTTGCGGGCGGGTTTTGCCTTGGTTCGCGCGGGCGCTGCCGGCGGTGTGAGTGCAGCGCGCACCTGCTCGGGTAGATCGCCCAGGCGCTCGAGCTGGCTGGCATAGGCGCTGGCCAGCGCGCTTTGGATGTCCCGCTCGCGCAGTGCTTGGACGCCGGCCTGTTCGGCCTGCTGGCGTGCCGCCCTTAGTTCGCTGAGCTCCCGCTGGTGCTGACGAGTTTTCGTGTTGACGCTGTGCTGGAACTGCTGCAGGGCTTGGCGTGCTCGGTCCACCTCGGCCAGGGCGCGGTCCTCAGTGGGCCGCAGATGCGCCAGTAGTTCATCGCGCTCGGCGGTGTGCTGGTTGGTTTTCTGCGCCAGCTCGTTGCGCAGCGCGTCCAACTGTCGCTCTAGGTGTTCGTTGCGCGTGTAGGCGCCGTCGTGTTGGCGGCGCAAATCGTCGCGCTGGTCGTGTAGCTGTTGCAGCTGCTCGCGCAGGGCTGCGGCGGTGGCCTCGGCCGTTTGGGCCTGTTGCCGGGCCGGGTCAGTTGCTCCAGCGTCTGGGTGCGCTCGTGCACGAGCGCCTCCTGCTGGTTGGTCAGGGCCGCCTGCGCCGCATGCAGGTCGGCGCGTTCGCCGGCGATGGCGCCTGCGCGTGCTTTTCGGCGGCCTCCAAGGCGGCGGCCCAGCAGCGCTGGGCCAGCGCATCCACGGTCGCGGGCACATCCGGGCGACCCTGCTCGCGGGCGCGTTGGCGCAGGCGTGCGCCAACGCTGGCCCACCAGCTTTCCAGGTGACGGGTCACGGTATTGGGGGAGCCGGTCCCCAGATGCGCACGGATGCGCTCCACCGTGGGGCGTCCGCCGCCGGCGATGAGGTCGTCGGCGGCGTGGTGGACGTCCAGCTCGGTGAGGCCGCGGGCCAAGGCGACATCTCCAACTCCGGAAAGGAACGAATTTGGGCTGGTGTTCCGATAATGTAGAATTACCGGAACTACGACGCTTCAAGGGGAGGGCGGCCCATGCCACAGCTACTGCTCCCGGCAACGCTGCCAACCACCAGCAGCATGGATTTGCTCCCATCCATTCGGGAGCTTTCGGAACGCTTGACCGCCGATACATGCGGTTCCCGAGCGTTTGGAGGCGTCTGACCCCAAGGGAGGCAGGTTGATCACGTTGTCCGAAGGACCCGGCCGCCCAGCGCGTTGGGCCTCAGCTGACAGACTGAGAGCCTCAACGCGTTCGCAGTACGCCTTCATGCTGGGATGCGGGTGGTTCAGCCATGCCAATTCTTGGCAGTTGAAGGGCGTGGTGCTCTTTGACATCGAGTTGTAGGCAGCCTTGGGCGCCGTAGGCAACGGCTTGGGTCTGGGGCCCGTTGCAGAGTGCAACTGAGCCTGCGAAGACCAGGCAAGCGAAAAAAGCAGCAATCCTGCTGAAATCCTTTTGAGCATGAGCTTCCCCTTGTAGCTGGGGGAAGCTTACCGCCTCAATCGTACCGCTGGTGAGTTCCCTGCCCGGCTCGAACATCAGGCGCACGCGCAATCTCGACTCGCGCGGCGCCTGTGCTCAACTCAAGCCGACGCTGCAGCTGCAATCTTGATCGACTTGACGTTGACAAACTCCTTCAGACCTTCCGGGCCGTGCTCACGACCGTAGCCGGACGCCTTCACGCCACCGAACGGAAGCGCTGGCGATGCGACGTCGAAGGTGTTGATGAACACCATGCCCGTGTCGAAATACTTGCTGGCCAGCTCCCGGGCGCGCTGCACGTCACGGCTGAAGATGCCCCCGCCGAGGCCGTAGCGGCTGTCGTTGGCGATGCGCATCGCATCCTCATCGTCCTCGGCGCGGATGATGGCCGCTGCAGGACCGAACAGCTCATCCTCGTAGGCCACCTGCCCCGGTGCTACATCTGCCAGCACGGTGGCCGGGTAGAACCAGCCCGTGCGGTCTGGCACCTCGCCGCCAACCACCAGACGCCCTCCCTGCGAGACGCTCTTGGTCACTTGTTCGTGCAGCTTGTCGCGCTGTGCCTTGGAGACCATCGGGCCGAGCTGGGTGTCGTCGGCATTCGGGTCGCCCATCCGGATTGCTTCGAACGCCGTTGCATAAGCGCTGACGAAGGCATCGTAGTTCTTCTTTGTCACGATAAAGCGCTTGGCGTTGACGCAGGTCTGCCCGTTGTTGAACAGGCGGCCTTTGACGCAGGTCGCCACCGCCAGGTCGAGGTCGGCATCGTCGAGCACCAGATAGGCATCGTTGGAGCCCAACTCAAGCACCGTCTTCTTCAGGGCCGCGCCGGCCTTGGCGGCCACGGTGCGCCCTGCCGCCTCGCTGCCGGTCAGGGTCACCGCGCGCACCAGATCGTTTTCCACGATGTCATTCGATTGATCGTGGCTGATCAACAGGACCCCGAACAGCCCTTTCGGCAGCCCGGCACTTTCGTAGATGTCACGCAGCAGCAGTCCACTGCCGGTGCAGCTTTCGGCGTGTTTGAGGAGAACGCCATTGCCTGCCATCAGGCTGGCGATGGAATAGCGGATCGCCTGGTAGGCCGGGAAGTTCCACGGCTGAATGCCGTAAACCACGCCGATCGGCGCGTGGGTTACGATGCCGGTGGCGCCTTCGACATCGCGCTCCTCGTCGGCGAGGACGACAGGCCCCTGCTTGGCGGTGTAGTCACAGATACCGGCACACAGCTCGATTTCAGTACGGCTGTCTTCAATGAGCTTGCCGACCTCGTCGGTCATCAGCTGTGCAAATTCTTCCTTGCGCTCGCGAAGTGCCTTGGCGATGCCCGCGATCACCTTTGCTCGCTCATCCAGGCTGCGCAGACGCCATTGCGTAAACGCTTCATGGCTTGCTTTCACGACGGCGGCGGCTTCGGCGTCAGACATGTAGGAATAGGTAGAGACCACTTCCTCGGTCAGCGGATTGATCGTGGTCAGTTGCTTGTTGGGCATGGAAAGAGACTCTGCACTGCAAAAGGAGGTCCATAGAGGGTCGTCGTCGTGCGGTTCCTCCACCGTGAAATCTTCAGCGATGCGCATCACTGGAGGTTCACTGGATCTCGTTGGTTCAGTGCGCGTTCGGGACGGAAGCATCAGGTGTGTTTCGCATGGACGCTGGGCATTTCAGTAGAAATACTGACCGCAGGACAGTGGATACGCGCTTGTCGCGGTGCGGCATGCAGACGACAGTGGTCATGGAACCTTATGAGCCCATTGCCATGCGCCTGATGACTTGCGTGTCCTCGATTTCGCTGATGATGTCGATCATGCTGCTCCCCGCCTGCCAGCGCCAGGAGAACCCGCCTGCCCGCTCGGAAGCAGCGCCAGCGCCGTCACCGGAGACCCGCCCCGCTGCAGCCGACGACCAGGATCAGGCCGAGGCGCGCGCGATCGCGAAGGAGGCCTACATCTATGCGTTTGCGATGCTCGAGAATTACAACACGCTCTACAAGCAGGTGGCCTCGCCCGACGCCCCGGAGTACGTCGGCGGCTTCGGCAGGTTCCGGCACTATTCCGAGCTGTATACGCCGGACAACCACGACGTGGTGACGCCCAACAACGACACGCCCTACTCCTGGGCCTGGCTGGATCTGCGCGCGGAACCCTGGGTCGTGACCGTGCCCAAGGTGCCCGAGGGGCGTTACTACGTGCAGCAGTGGGTGGACCTGTTCACCTACAACTTTGCCTACATCGGTTCGCGCGCGACCGGCAACGGGGCGGGCAGCTATCTGATTGCCGGGCCGGGCTGGAAAGGCGACAAGCCGGTTGGCATCAAAGAGGTGTTTCCATCTGAAACCTCGCTGGTCCTCACGCTCACCCGCACCGCGTTGAACAGCCCTGGGGACATCGCCAACGTCAAGAAGATCCAGGAAGGGATGAAGCTGCAGCCTTTGAGCAGTTACCTGAAGACCCCGGCGCCTCCAGCCGCTGCGCAGATCGAGTTCCCCCCGTATGACGCCGAGAAGGCGCATTCGCACGACTTCATCCGCTATCTGAATTTCCTGCTGCAGTTCACCCAGCCGACGAATCCGGACGAAGCCGGGCTGATGGCGCGTTTCGCCAAGATAGGTATCGGTCCCGGGCAGCCTTTCGATGCCACTGCGCTGAGCCCGGCCCGTCTGGCCGCCATCGATGCCGGCGTCACCGATGCCAAGGCGGCGATGGCCGAAAAGGCCAAGGCCACGCTCTCGTCCAATGGCCTGTTCGGCTCGCGCGCGTTCCTGAAAAACGACTACCTCACCCGTGCCATCGGGGCCGAGAAGGGGTTGTATGGAAATTCGATCGAGGAGGCTTGGTACGGCGGGTATGTAGGCGACGGCAACGCGCTGTCGATGATCCACTTCAGCAAGGACGCCCTGCCCCCGGCGAAGTTCTTCTGGTCGGTCACGCTGTACGCGCTGCCGGACCGTTTCCTGTATGCCAACGACCTGAAACGCTACTCCATCGGTGACCGCACCCCCGGACTCAAGTACGACGCCGACGGCGGGCTGACGCTGTATATCGGCCACGCCTCTCCCGGGAAGGAGAAGGAGAGCAACTGGCTGCCGGCACCGGCCGGCCCCTACAGCGCGGTCGGGCGTGTTTACGGCCCGAGTCGCGCCGCCATCGAAGGCAAGTGGAACCTGCCGACCCTGCAGCCGGTGCAGAACCCGACCCCCTGATTCAAGGAGAGATGCATGTACCACCATCGAATTCGATCGGCTACGGGAATCGGGATGCTGCTTGCCCTGGCCAGCGGCATGATGCTCAGCGCCTGCGG
>NZ_JBDJKZ010000012.1:0-118658 GCF_039673115.1 Stenotrophomonas sp. TWI1183 | reverse complement strand
GCATTTTGGCGGCGCCCCGTTTAACTGGGTGGCCCCACCCGGGCCTGCCCTACGGCTGCATCACGCGGCGCGGGCCAATCGGCCCACCGCAGCGCGTCCCGCATCCAGCACGAACACATCCACCGCCGCATTCAAGGCGACGGCCTGCTCTTCCATGCTGCGCGCCGCCGCCGAGGCTTCCTCGACCAGTGCGGCGTTCTGCTGCGTGGTTTCGTCCATCTGCACGACGGTCTGGTTGACCTGCTCGATGCCGGCCGACTGCTCCTGCGACGCGGCGGCGATGTCGGCCATGATGTCGGTGACGCGCTGCACGCTGCCGACGATCTCGCCCATGGTCTGCCCGGCCTGCTGGACCAATGCCGCGCCACTGTCGACATCGGCCACGGACTGATCGATCAGGGCCTTGATCTCCTTGGCAGCACCCGCCGAGCGCTGCGCGAGGGTACGCACTTCGCTGGCGACCACCGCGAAACCACGGCCCTGCTCACCGGCGCGCGCCGCTTCCACGGCGGCGTTGAGTGCGAGGATGTTGGTCTGGAACGCGATGCCGTCGATGACGCTGATGATCTCGGCGATCTGGCGCGAGGAGGACTGGATGGCGCTCATGGTGGTGACCACTTGGCCGACCACCTCACCACCCTGCGAAGCGACGGACGCGGCGCTGATCGAGAGCTGGTTGGCCTGTCGCGCGTGCTCGGCGTTCTGGCGCACGGTGGAGGTCAGCTCTTCCATCGAAGCGGCGGTCTCTTCCAGATTGGCCGCCTGCTGCTCGGTACGGCGCGACAGGTCACTGTTGCCCGCGGCGATCTCGCCGGCCGCGGTCTGGATCGACTGCGCGGCCTGCTTGATGTCGCCGACGATCGTGGTCAGCTGGCCGGTGGTGCGCGCCATGTCATCGCGCATGCGCGCGAACACGCCGTGGAAATCACCGTGCATGCGCGCGCTGAGATCACCCCCGGCGATCGCCTGCAGCACGCGCGAGACCTCGCCCAGATCCTGCTCGGTGGTCTGCATCAGCCGGTTGAGGCCGCCCACCATCTCGCCGAAGTCGTGCTGGTAGCGCGCTTCATCGCCCCGCTGGCTGAAATCGCCCACGGCGGCCGCTGCGGCCAGCCGCTTGATCTCGGCATTGATCGCACCGAGGTTGGCCTTGGCCGTATCCAGCGCCTGGGTGATCACCGCCTTCTCGCCGGGCAGGCGTTCCATGTCCACCGACAGGTCACCAACCGCGTAATGGCCCATGATCTCGATCGCCCGCAGCTTCACCTGGATGTGGTTGGCGACCAGGGTGTTGGTGTCGCGCACCATCTGGCCATAGCCGCCAGGGAACACGGACGCATCCATGCGGTAACTGATCTCGCCCGCATCGTGGCGCTGCGCCATCGTCGCCTGTGCAGCCAGCACGGCCTTGAGGGTCTGGGTGACCTCGGCCATGGCCGTGCCAAGGCGGCCGATCTCATCGCGGCTGCGCACCACCACCGCATGCTCCAGATCGCCACGGGCGACGGCACGGGCGGCGGCTTCCACAGCGACCACCGGGGCGATCACGGCGCGTCGCAGCCACACCGCCAACACCCCCATCAGCACCACGGCGGCCAGCGCCGTGGTGACGGCCGATGCCACCAGCGCGGCGCGCGCGCGCTCGGAGGTGGCATGGGTTTCGAACGTGGCACGTTCGCTGGCGCGCGCGGCCAGCGCATCCAGCGTGGTGCCCACGGCGCGGTCGGCCCCGAGCACCAGCGCGTCGCCGGCCTGGGTGTCATAGCCACTGGCCGCGAACGCCTCCAGCGCGCCGCGGTAGCGGGCCTCCAGCGCACGGTGCTCGGCCAGGAACTGGTGGGCCAGCGTGCGCGTCTGTTCATCGCGGCTGGTGGCGAGCGTGCCGGCCAACGCTTCGATGCGGCGTCCTTCCGCATCGAATGCCGCCAGGTGGCGTTCGCGCTGTGCAGCGTCCGCACCGCGGATCAGCACGTTCTTCCACTCCTGCACCTGCAGGCGGAACTCGCGCTGCAGCAGCTCGGCCTGTGCCTGCCGGGCGACCTCGACCGGCACCTCGGCCGAGAGGTTGCGCCAGGCAGAACCCAGCCCCGCCAAGGCGGCCAGCACGATGATGACCAGGCCGAGCGACAGCGCGCCCAGCAGTTTGAATTGAAGACTCAAGGCGCGTGGACGCGCCGATGCGGAGGACGTCATGAGAGATCAAAAGTAAGGAAGGGCGATGCGGTATCGGTCTGTAAGGAACAGGCTGAAGTGCGACGCCAATCACGGTTACCGTTCCATTAAATGTTGTGACGATGGCGTGTAGATGAATTTTGGTCACACATGGAACGAAACAGGACTGGACAGGCAACTAATATGTAACTATCATTGTTACATGAAATCCAGCAACCAGTTCTCCGACGCGCTCCACGTCATGGCCCATCTGGTCGGCCAGGACGGCCCGCGCACCTCCGAGCAGCTCGCCACCTGCCTGCCGACCCATCCGGTAGTGATCCGGCGCCTGTTGTCGGCCCTGCACAAGGGCGGCCTGGTGACCACCGTGCGTGGCCACGGTGGCGGCAGCCAACTGGCCCGGCCGCCGGCGGAGATCACCCTGCACGACGTCTATCTCGCCATCGGTGCGCCCGCGCTTCTGCACACCGGTGCGCGCGAGACCGGCCGCGGCTGCCCGGTGCAGCGCGTGGTCAACGAAGCGCTCGACGACAGTTACCGCCAGGCCCAGGCCCTGCTCGAGGCCCGCCTTCGCGACACCACCCTGGCCACGCTGGGCGACGAATTCGCCCGCCACCTGGCCCACCACGCTGCAGGAGTTCCCCATGACGTTTGATGCGATTGTCGTCGGCGGCAGTTTCGCCGGCCTGTCCGCCGCGCTGATCCTGGCCCGCGCCCGCCGCGACGTGCTGGTGATCGACAGCGGTCTGCCGCGCAACCGCTTCGCCGCGCATTCGCACGGGGTGCTCGGCCAGGACGGCATCGCCGGCGCCGAGCTGCTGCGCAACGCGAAGGCGCAGCTGCTCGACTATCCCACCGTGCGCTGGATCAGCGACACCGCGACCCGCGCGCAACCGACGGTCGATGGCTTCGTGGTGGCTACCGAAAACGGCGACACCTGGGCCACGCGCAAGCTGCTGCTGGCGACCGGCATCCGCGACGAACTGCCTGACCTGCCCGGCCTGGCCGAACGCTGGGGCCACAGCGTGGTGCACTGCCCGTACTGCCATGGCTATGAAATCGGCGGCGGGGCGATCGGCCTGCTGGGTGGACACGAGAAGTCGGCCACGATGGCCGCGCTGCTCGCCGACTGGGGCGAGGTCACCCTGTTCACGCACGGCATGACCCTGGCGCCCGAGGAACTCGCGGCCCTGCAGCACCGCGGTGTCAGCATCGAACACGCCGCCGTGGTCGGGTTGGAAGGCGAGGCGCCGGCCCTGAGTGCCGCCGTGCTCGCGGATGGGCGCCGGGTCGAACTGCGTGCGCTGTTCGTCACCGCGCGGCAGCAGATGGCGACACCGCTGGTCGAACAGCTCGGCTGCTCGCTGGAAGAGAGTCCGATCGGCGTGCTGGTCCAGGTCGACGCCGGCAAGCAGACCAGCGTGCCCGGCATCTACGCGGCGGGCGATGCCACGCTGGTCGGTAACATCAGCCTGGCCAGCGCCGAAGGCGTACGCGCCGGCGTGAGCCTGCACCACGCGCTGGTCGCCGAGGACAGCCGCGCCAGTCGCTGAGGCGAGGGCGCCCGGCCCGGCCGGAAACAGAAACAGCCGCCCTGCGGCGGCTGTCCGTAACAGAGAACGTCGGGTTCAGGCCTGTTCGGCGCTCGCCGCATCCAGCTGCTGCACCTCCTGCGCCGACAGCGCGACGTTCGCGGCGGCCAGCACATCCTTCAACTGCTCGACACTGGTCGCACTCACGATCGGTGCGGTGATGCCCGGGCGTGCGATCAACCAGGCGATCGCGATCTGCGACGGGCTCACGCCATGCGTGCTGGCCACGTCGTCCAGCGCCGTCAGGATGCGCAGCCCACGCGGATTGACGTACGTGTCCACCACTTTCTGGCCGCGCGCGCTGCTCTTGGCCGCATCGGCGGCGCTGCGGTACTTGCCACTGAGGAAGCCGCTGGCCAGCGAGTAATAGCTGATCACGCCCAGCTGCGCCTCGCGCACCACCGCTTCCAGCCCGGCCTCGTAACCGGCGCGGTCGTACAGGTTGTACTCCGGCTGCAGCGTTTCATAGCGCGGCAGTTTGTAGTCCGCCGAGACCTTCAAGGCGTCGCGCAGGCGCTCGGCGGTGTAATTGGAGGCGCCGATCGCACGCACCTTGCCCTGTTCGATCAGGCGGCCGAAGGCGGCCAGCGTGGTTTCCAGCGGGGTGGATTCGTCATCTTCGTGCGCCTGGTACAGATCGATCACATCGGTCTGCAGGCGGCGCAGCGAGTCTTCCACCGCGGCGGTGATGTTGTCGGCGGACAGGCCGGGGCGCTCGGCCCACTTGGCTACCTTGGTCGCCAGCACCACCTTGTCACGCTTGCCACTGTGCTTGAACCATCGGCCCAGGATGGTTTCCGATTCACCGCCCTGGTTGCCGGGCACCCACGCCGAATACGCATCGGCGGTATCGACCAGGTTGAAGCCGGCATCGACGAACGCATCGAGCAGGGCGAAGGAGGTCTTCTCGTCCGCACTCCAGCCGAAGACATTGCCGCCGAAGGCGATGGGGGCGACATGGAGGCCGGAACGACCGAGTTCGCGCGTAGCAGTCATGGGTGATGTTCTCCCTGGGAATCGTTTCCACAGGATACGGCCGGCGTGGTGACAGCGTTGCGGCAGCAGGCACAAAACAGTGTTCCGGATTGCTGCGCCGCACTAACGTTTTGTGAACACCTGTGCACGCTTGGCTGCTAGTCTCGCCGCATCCCGCTACCGGAAGCCCCGCCGATGAAAGCCCGTTCGTTGACCTGTGCCTGCCTGTTCACTGTCTCCACCCTGATGCTTGCCGCGCCCGCGATGGCCATCAAGCCCGCCGGCCCGAACGCGCAGGTCGCGATCACCCCGGCCGTGCAGAAGGCCGTGCAGGACAGCCGCCGCGATCCGGCCAACGTCAAGCGCGATGCGTACCGCCATCCGGCACAGACCCTGTCGTTCTTCGGCGTTGCGCCGGGCCAGACCGTCATCGAGATCACCCCGGGCAACGGTTGGTACTCGGAGATCCTGGCGCCGCTGCTGCATGAGAAGGGCCAGTACGTAGCCGCCGTGGTCGATCCGATGGCCGTGGCGGAAGGGCGTGGCCGCGATTACCAGCAGCGCAGCCGCGAGGGACTTGAAAAGAAGTTCGCCGGTGACGCCGCGGTGTTCGGCAAGAGCCGCGTAGTCGCCTATGACCCGAAGGCCCCGGTGTTCGGCCCGGCCAACTCGGCCGATGTGGTGCTGACCTTCCGCAACGTGCACAACTGGCGCAGCAGCGGCCAGGCCGAGGGCATGTTCAAAGGCTTCTTCTCGGTGCTCAAGCCGGGCGGCGTGCTCGGCGTGGTGGAACACCGTGCCAAGGCCGACGTGCCGGCCGACGACAAGACCGGTTACGTGGGCCAGCAGCAGGTGATCGCGATGGCCAAGGCTGCCGGTTTCGAACTGGCGGGCAGCAGCGAGATCAATACCAATCCGCGCGACACCAAGGATTACCCGAACGGTGTGTGGACGCTGCCGCCGACGAACCAGCATGACGCGGCCGACGAGGCCAAGTACCAGGCGATCGGCGAAAGCGACCGCATGACGCTGCGCTTCGTGAAGCCGGGCAAGTAAGAAACCCGCGCGTGAGACACGGCACGCGGGCCATTGCCCGCGCGCTCCAGGGACGGCAAGGAATGCACCATTGAAGAAGCTGCTGTTGGTCGGTCTTGCGGCGATGACGCTGATCAAGGTCGTTGATTTCGTGTTTTACGGGCAGCACGGCTACGACCTGATGGGGGCGGCCGGCTTCGGGCTGCTGTTCACGGGCGCTGCGCTGGATGGACGCAGCGCGTTCAACGCGCCCGCCACGGGGCGCTGGGCACGTGAAGCCCGCATCGCCAATGTCTGTGGCGTGGTGCTGGTGCTCATCTACTTCCTGCTCAAGATGAACGTCATCGGCTGACGATCGGGCGGATCGCGGCGGCGCCACGGGGATGGGACAATGGGCCATCCCACCGCCGCTGTTGCCTCGATGCTGATCGCCTTCAACAAACCGTTCAACGTGCTGTGCCAGTTCACCGACCGCAGCCAGCCGCCGCGCGCGACCCTGGCCGGCTTCGGGTTGCCGCCGGCGGTGTATGCGGCCGGTCGGCTGGACTACGACAGTGAAGGCCTGCTGCTGCTCACCGATGATGGCGGCCTGGCGCACCAGTTGACCGATCCGCGCCACAAGGCCGACAAGACCTATTGGGTGCAGGTGGAAGGCACGGTGACCGATGAACAGGTGCAGGCGCTGCGCCGTGGCGTGCTGCTCAACGATGGGCCTACCTTGCCGGCGGGTGTCGAACGGTTGGAATCGCCGCCCGGGCTGTGGCCGCGCACGCCGCCGGTCCGCTTCCGCAAGACGGTGCCCGATGCCTGGCTGGCCATCACCCTGCGCGAGGGCCGCAACCGGCAGGTACGCCGCATGACCGCCGCGGTCGGACTGCCGACGCTGCGGCTGGTACGTGTCTCGATGGGCGAGCATGCGATCGGCGACCTGCAACCCGGGCAGTGGCGGGAGATCGGACACTAAAAAACCGCCGGTGGACACCGGCGGTTTCGATACGCATGCGGTGATGCGTCAGCGGATCAGGCGTCGCTGCCGATATCGCTGGTCTCATCCACCACGGTGTCGTTGCGGCGGTTGCGGGCGCTGATGCGCTGCGCCTGGCCGTTCACCACGCCACCGTTGGCAAGCTTCTTCTTCTGCTGCTTGCGGTACAGCGCGTAGCCCAGCAGGCCCACGCCGACGGCCGCGGCTGCGATGGTCACGGCCGGATTGCGGCGCACCACCTTGGCGGCCACTTTGCTGCCGGTCTTGACCGCGCCGAGTGCGGCGCCCGTCTTGATCCAGTCGGTGGCCTGTGGGCCGAAGTGGCGCAGGTTGCTGCCGGCATGCTTGAGGCCGTCACCAGCGGTGCTGGCGATGTCCAGGGCGCGCTCGAGGGCGCGGTCGGTAATCACAGTCAATCTGCTCATGGGGGGTCCTTGCCTGAGGTTCTGTTCCAGTGTGTCGCCTGGGCCGTGTACGGGGCGTCATCCGCCTGCTACGACCGCATCACGACTGTAGCCGCTCCCCACCGGTGGAGGCGGGCTTGGACGCGGCACGGTCAGGCGCCAGCCATGAATGCGCGTATCCGGTGACGGTGGCGGTGGGGCGTGCTCAGGTGCCGCGCGGTTTCGCCCGGTGGGTCGCGTTGGCCGTCCACGGGTCGTCCGGCCACGGGTGGCGCGGGTAGCGGCCCTTCATTTCCTTCTTCACTTCCGCGTAGGTGTTCGCCCAGAAATTGCGCAGGTCCTGGGTGACCTGCAGCGGGCGCCCGCCGGGGGAGAGCAGATGCAGCGTGAGCGGAATGCGGCCGTCGGCGATGCGCGGGGTATCGCTCAGGCCGAACAGTTCCTGCAGTTTGACCGCCAGCACCGGCGCCTGCGGCGTGATGCCATCGGCGTCGAGCGCGTAGTGGATCGGACGTTCCATGCCCGAAGGCACGGCAATGCGGACCGGTGCGTGGCGATCGACCAGCTGGCGTTGCGCCCAGGGCAGCGGCGACTTCAACGCTTCACCGAGGGTGGATTCATCAAGGGCATCCAGGCGCGTCTTGCCGTTGAACGCAGGCGTCAGCCACGTCGGCAGCGTCGCCACCAGGGCCGCATCGGAGGTGTCCGGCAGATCCAGTTCCGGCATCCACGCGCGCACGGCCAGCGCACGCGCCTGCCATTGGCGCAGGCCCTCCGTCCACGGCAAGGCATCCAGGCCGAGTTCGGCGACGGCGTCGGTCAGGGCTTTCGCGGCGTGGGCGGGGTCCACGCGGCCGGCCGAGCGGCTGTCCAGCACGATGCGATCGAACCGGGTCTCACGGCGGGCGACCAGCGCTCGCTTTTCACCGTCCCAACGCACCACGTCGTCCTGCGTGAAGCGCTCCGGGAAGTCACGGCGCAGGCGGTTCTCATCCACCGGCGCGGCGCGCAGCAGCAACGCGTCGCGTGCTTCGTAGCGCAGTTCCACCGCCACCAGCCACGGCTCGCCGCGCAGATCGCTGGGATCGAACAGGCGCGCGCTGCGGCCGTTGGCCAGCAGGTAGCGCAGCGGATCGGTGGGATGGCGGGCGGCGATCCGGTCCGGGAAAGCATGTGCGAGCAGGTCACCGAGTTGATGCGCTTCGACCGAGGACGGCGGCGCGGCATCACACCGCAGGCGTCGCCGCCATTGTCTGCTCGCGGCATCGATCGTGGCCAGGCCACCGCGGTTCGCGTCGTGCGGTGCGCGCCCCTGGCGGAACGCGGCCAGTGCGCGCCACCGCGCCGCGAGTGCGTCACCGCCCTGGCGCAGGGGATCGCGCGCTTCCACCAGCGCGGCCAGATCGCAGGCGAGTGCCTGTTCGACACCCTTGCCTGCCGCCATCAGCATCGCCGCCAGCCGCGGATGCGTGCCGAGGGTCAGCATGCGCCGGCCCAGCGGGGTCAGCGTGCCGCTGTCGCTGAGCGCGCCCAGGCGCTGCAGCAGCTCCCGCGCGGCGGCCAGGGCACCGGCGGGCGGTGTATCGACGAAGCGCAGGTCGTCACTGCCCCACGCAGCCAGTTCCAGCGCCAGCGAGGCCAGCTCCACCTGCGCGATCTCGGGCCGTCGCTGTGCCTCCAGCCGCTGCGACTGCGGCCACAACCGCCAGGCCCAGCCCTCTGCCACGCGTCCAGCGCGCCCGGCACGCTGATCGGCCGAGGCCTGCGCGATGTTCACCACGTCCAGGCGCGCAAAGCCGCTGTTGGGGTCGTAGCGCGGCTCGCGCGCCAGTCCCGCATCGATCACCACGCGCACGCCGGGGAGGGTCACCGAGGATTCGGCGACGTTGGTGGCCAGCACCACGCGGCGGCGACCGCCGGGATCGGGCTGCAGCACCTGCGACTGCTGGTCCACCGGCAGTTCGCCGTGCAGCGGCAGCACCTGGACGGCCGGGTCGAGCACGGTCTGCAGCGCCGTCTGCACGCGCGCGATCTCGCGCTGGCCGGGCAGGAACACCAGCACGTCGCCGGGATGCTCGGCCAGGGCCTGCTCCACCGCACGCCGCGCCTGCGGCTCCAGTGCCTCGTCGCGGCGCGCGGGGAAATGCGCGACCGTCACCGGGAAGCTGCGGCCTTCGCTGCTCAGGCGCGGCGCATCGAGGAACTGCGCCAGTCGCTCGCCATCGAGCGTGGCCGACATCACCACGATGCGCAGGTCCTCGCGCAGCTGCGACTGCACATCCAGCGCCAGCGCCAGACCGAGATCGGCTGCCAGGTGCCGCTCATGGAATTCATCGAACAGCAGCGCGCCCACGCCGTCGAGCAGCGGATCGTCCTGCAGCATCCGGGTCAGGATGCCCTCGGTGACCACTTCGATGCGGGTCCGCGCGGAGATCCTGTTCTCGAAGCGGATGCGGTAACCCACGGTCTCACCGACGCCCTCACCGAGCTGCCGCGCCATGAACTGCGCGGCGCTGCGCGCGGCTACACGACGCGGCTCCAGCATGATGATTTTCCGGCCTTCCAGCCACGGCGCATCCAGCAGGGCCAGCGGCACCTGGGTGGTCTTGCCGGCGCCGGGTGGCGCTTCCAGCACCAGCCGTGTGCCGCTCCCGAGGGTGGTCAGGATCTGCGGCAGCAGCACGGAAATCGGGAACATCGGGGTGGTCATGCGGCAAGGATACGGGGCGCAGGCGAGGGCGGCGAGACGTGCGCGCCGGGGCATCGACGGGCAGCACGGTAGAATGCGCAGGTTCACTGCCCTGTAGCCCCCATGCAACTGATCGATATCGGCGCCAACCTCACCCACGACTCCTTCGATCGCGACCGCGACGCCGTGCTGGCGCGTGCGCGCGAGGCCGGGGTAGTGCAGATGGTGATCACCGGCGCCAGCCGCGAGCATTCGCCGATGGCGCTGGATCTGGCCCGGCAGCATCCCGGCTTCCTGTACGCGACGGCTGGCGTGCACCCGCACCATGCGGTGGAATACACCGACGAATGCGATGCGGAGATGCGCGCGCTGCATGCGCATGCCGAAGTGGTCGCCGTGGGCGAGTGCGGGCTGGACTACTTCCGTGATTTCTCGCCGCGCCCGGCGCAGCACCGTGCCTTCGAGCGTCAGCTGCAGCTGGCCGCGGAGAACGGCAAGCCGCTGTTCCTGCACCAGCGCGACGCGCATGCCGATTTCATGGCGCAGATGAAGAACTTCGACGGCAAGCTCGGCCCGGCCGTGGTGCACTGTTTCACCGGCGAGCGCCAGGAGCTGTTCGACTACCTGGACCAGGACTGGTACATCGGCATCACCGGCTGGTTGTGCGATGAGCGCCGCGGCGCGCACCTGCGCGAGCTGGTCAAACACATCCCGGCCAACCGGCTGATGATCGAGACGGACGCCCCGTACCTGCTGCCGCGCACGCTCAAGCCGTTGCCCAAGGACCGCCGCAACGAGCCGATGTTCCTCTCGCACATCGTCGAGGAACTGGCGCGCGATCGTGGCGAGGACGTGGAAGCCACGGCAGCCAATGCGACGGCGGCCACGCGCGCGTTCTTCCGGTTCCCGCAGACCCGGTAGGTACCGACCGTTGGTCGGTACGCGTGTCGGTGCGCGGCACCCACGACCGACGGTCGTGGGCTACCGCCCGTCTCCATGGGCCCACGCATCGGCCAGCCCTTCGCGGTAGGTCGGGAACCGCGGCTGCCACTGCAATGCCTCGCGCGTGCCGCGACTGTCGATGCGCTTGTTGCTGCTGTAGAAACGCCGCAGCGAGGCAGGAAGGGCCGGGTCATCCCAGCCCTGAGCGACGGGCAGCGGCACGCCACTCAGTGCCGCCGCATACGCCAGCACGTCCTGCGACGGGGCGGGTTCATCGTCGGCCGGCAGATACAGCGCGTTTTCCTGCGAGCGATGCATCGCTGCCAGCGCTGCGGTGGCGAGGTCTTCGACGTGCAGCCGGTTGAACACCTGTCCCGGCCGCACGACCTGCCGCGCCGTGCCCTGCGCCAACTGCACAAGCGCGTTGCGCCCACGCCCGTACAGCGCGGGCAGCCGGAATACCGCCGAGGCGATGCCGCGCGCCTGGGCGAACGCCTGCCACTGGCCTTCGGCACGCAGGCGCTTCAGTGCGGTGTCGTCCGTGGCATCGGCCGCCGCGTGCAGGTTGATCCAGCCGCCATCACGATCGGCGTAGACGGCGGTCGAAGAGAAATAGCCCAGCCAGCGCAGCGCGGGCGCATCCTGCAGCGCTTCGCCGAGCAGGCGTAGCGCAGGATCACCCTCGGCATCGGGCGGAATGCTGCACAGGATCGTGTCGGCGCTGCGGATCGCCTTCTCCAGCGCCGCATCGATGGGGTATCCCTCGGCCAGCCGGTGGCGGATCACACCATCGTCCGGTGCGGTGGAGGGATCGCGCACGGTGCCGCTGCAGGCAATGCCCTGTGCGTGCAGCAGGGCGGCCAGGTGCCGCCCGCTGTAGCCCAAGCCCAGCACCAGCACGCGGGCCGGTGCGGTGTCGGTCGGCACGCTCAGCCCTTGCGCTGCTGCTGGTAGGCCTGCAGGTGCGCATAGGCCACGGCCAGCAGCGGTGCGGCCTGGCCGGCCGCCCGTGCCCGTACCAGCATGTCGCCGACGATGTGCTCGGCCTCGACCTGCTGGCCGGCCTCCAGATCGCGCAGCATCGAAGCCTTCAACGCCGAGCCGGTCTGGGTGGTCGCGGCCAGCGCGATCTCGCGCGCCTTGCCCGGGATCGGCTCGCCGGCCGCCTCGGCCACCGCCACGCACTCGTCATACAGGCCACGCACGATCGCCGCGCCGTCATCGGTCGCCACGATCGTGCCGACATCGGCGCGCATCAGGCAGGTCGCCGCCGCCAGCGTGGTCAGGAAGGTGTACTTGATCCACTGCTCCTGGCCGATCGCATCGGTGGCGACGTGGTCCACGCCCGCCTGCACGCAGGCCGCCGCCAGCGCCAGCACGCGCGCGCTGCTGCCGGTGTCGTCGCGCTCGCCGAAGGTCAGCTTGGCCGCCGGCGCCAGGTGCACCACCGCGCCGTCGCTGGCCTTGGTCGCGCTGATGAAGCACAGCCCGCCCAGCACTGCGTCGCGGCCGAAGCGTGCGTCGAGATCGGCGTAATGCCGCAGCCCGTTGAGGATCGGCAGCACCGTGGTGCGCGGGCCGACCGCGGGGGCGATCGCCTCGATGGAGCTGGCGAGGTCGTAGGCCTTGCAGCTCAGGATCACCAGGTCGAACGGCTCGGCCGTCGCCAGCGCGGGCAACGCGTCGGCGGTGACGTGCTTGACCGGGAAGGTTGCATCGCCCAGCGGGCTGCGGATCACCAGCCCTTCGCCCGCCAGCTGCGCCGCACGCGCCGGGCGGACGAGGAAGGTGACGTCCACGCCGGCCTGGGCCAGGCGACCACCGAAGTACCCGCCGGTCCCGCCGGCGCCGAGGATCAGGATGCGCATCAGCTGCGCATCCCCACGCCACGCTTCAGCAGCCACAGCGCCAGCGCGGTGAGCGCCACCACGAAGCCGATCATCAGCGCATACGCCACCCACAACGGCACGTCGCTGGTGCCCAGCAGGCCGTAGCGGAACGCGTTGACCATGTAGAAGATCGGGTTGGCATGGGTAGCGGCTTCGGCCCAGGTCGGCAGCAGCTTCACCGAATAGAACACACCGCCCAGGTAGGTCAGCGGGGTCAGGATGAAGGTCGGCACGATCGCCACGTCATCGAACTTCTTGGCGTACACCGCGTTGATGAAGCCGGCCAGCGAGAAGATCGTCGCGCCCAGCAGCACCGTGGTCAGCGTCACCAGCGGATGCGGGATGCGCACCGGGGTGAAGAACATGGCGATGATCAGCACGATCACGCCGACCATCAGGCCGCGCAGCACAGCACCGGACACATAGCCCCACAGGATCACCCAGTTCGGCATCGGGCTGACCAGCAGCTCTTCGACGTGGCGGCCGAACTTGGCGCCGAAGAACGAGGAGCTGATGTTGCCGTAGCTGTTCTGGATCACGCTCATCATCACCAGGCCCGGCACGATGAACTGCATGTAGCTGTAGCCGCCCATCTCGCCCACGCGCGAGCCGATCAGCCCGCCGAAGATCAGGAAGTACAGGGTCATGGTGATCGCCGGCGGCACCAGGGTCTGGCCCCAGATGCGCAGGATGCGCGCCACTTCGCGGCGCACGATGGTCATCAGGGCGATGCGGTTGCGCTGGCCGTCGGTCAGGACCGGGGTCGGGGTGCTGCTCATGCCACGTTCTCCTGGTTGCCGGTGAGGCGCACGAACAGCTCCTCCAGGCGGTTGCTCTTGGTGCGCATCGAACGCACGCGGATGCCCGCGGCGTTCAAGGCTTCAAACACCCGGTTGAGGTCCATCGCGCGCGGCATGTCCACGTCCAGCGTGTGGCTGTCGGTGGCGATCAGGATCGCGCCTTCGATCTCCGGCAGCTGGGCCGGCAGGCTGCCGTCGATGTCGAACAGGAAGCCTTCCACGTCCAGCTTCGCCAGCAGTTCGCGCATCGGGCCCTGGGTGACGATCTGGCCATGGTTGATGATGGCCAGGTTCCGGCACAGGTGCTCGGCTTCTTCCAGGTAATGCGTGGTCAGGATGATCGTGGTGCCGGCGGCGTTGATCTCCTTGAGCACGCGCCACATGTCGCGGCGGATCTCGATGTCCACGCCGGCGGTCGGTTCGTCCAGGATCAGCAGGCGCGGCCGGGTCATCATCGCGCGGGCGATCATCAGCCGGCGCTTCATGCCGCCGGACAGGGTGCGGCTCATCACCTGCGCCTTCTCCCACAGGTGGGCGCGCTTGAGCTCTTCTTCGGCCATCTTCTCGGCCTCGGCACGGGCCACGCCATAGAAGCCGGCGTAGTTGACCAGGATGTCGAAGGGCTTTTCGAACAGGTTGAAGTTGATTTCCTGCGGGACCAGGCCGATCAGGCGCATGGTGGCGCTGCGGTTGCGCACCAGGTCGCTGCCGAAGACCTCGACCTGGCCCTCGCTGAGGTTCACCAGCGAGCTGATGATGCCGATCAGGGTCGACTTGCCGGCGCCGTTGGGGCCCAGCAGGGCGAAGAAGTCGCCCGGGGCCACGTCCAGCGAGACGCCCTTCAGCGCCTGGGTGCCGTTGTCGTAGGTTTTGCGGAGGTCGCGCACCCGCAGGGCGGGCACGGCGGTGGGCGCGGGAGTGTTCTGGGAAGCCAAGCTCTTGCCTTCGCGCCTATGGGCTGGCGCTGGATAGGGGCGGGGAGGGGCTATTATAGAAGACCCCGAGGGCTTGCCCCGGCTACACACTGTCCCGAAAAGTCGTGCCTGCCCAATTCCCCCTCAAACTGGTCGACCGGCGCATGCTGGCGCCGACCGTCGGCCATTACCAGTTCCTGCGTGATGACGGCCAGCCGCTGGATTTCCAGCCCGGCCAGTTCATCCAGGTCCATTTCGAGTACGCCGACGGCACCGCCACCAAGCGCAGTTACTCGCTGGCCACCATTCACAACCACGCCCTCGGCGCGGGCGAAGCGGTCGATATCGCGGTCAGTTTCGTCCCCGGCGGCGCCGCCACGGCCCTGTTCGAGGGCCTGGATATCGGCGGCCACGTCAGCGCCAGCGGCCCGTTCGGCCGGTTCTGCCTGCAGCCGGGCGACCACAATGCCCGCTACCTGCTGATCGCCACCGGCACCGGGGTCACCCCGTACCGCTCCATGCTGCCGCTGCTGGCCACCGCCATGGCCGGGCGCGGCGTGGAGGTGGTCCTGCTGCAGGGCGCCCGCACGCCGACCGAACTGCTCTACAGCGAGGACTTCTACGCCTTCGCGGCTGCCCATCCGGGCTTCCGCTATGTGCCGTGCCTGTCCCGCGAATTGCCGGAAAACCCGCATCCGGACGTGCGCCATGGCTACGTGCAGCAGCATCTGGCCGAATTCGCCCCGGACCCGGCGACCGACATCGCTTACCTTTGTGGCAACCCGGACATGGTCGATGCCACCTTCGAGCTGCTGAAGGCGGCCGGCCTGCCCACGCCGCAGGTGCGGCGCGAGAAGTACGTCAGCAGCAAGTAACCGTGCCTAGCGGCCCTGCCATCCGGCATGGCCGCCAGCAGCGTCGGGGTGCGGGCGGCGGTAAGATGCGCCGCGCGCCGCTTCCGCCTGGCTGACACGATGCCCCTGGATTTCCCCACCATTGCCGTGCTCGGCTTCCTGCTGTGCCTGGGCATCGCCATGGGCTTCTCGCTGCTGCTGCTGGTGCTGCGGCGGCAACCGGCCCTGCGGCTGTGGACGGCCAGCCTGTGGATGCTGTCGGTCAGCCTGACCCTGGTCGCGCTGCGGCCCCATCTGCCCCAGGTGGCGGGCATCCTGGCCGGCAACGTTGCCGTAGCGCTGTCCGGCGTCCTGATGCTGTATGGCGTGGCGCGCCATCTTGGCCGTCGGCTGCCGGCGTGGCAGCCCCTGGCATTGGCGGCCACCTACCTCGGGGCGATCGCGTTCTTCCTCGTCGTCCATCCCAGCCTGGTCATCCGGCTGGATGTGTTCAGCGTGTTCGCGGTGTTGCTCAACGGCTGGATGGCGGGGTTGCTGCTGCGGCATGCACCGCCGGCGCAGCGCATCAGCTGCCGGCTGGCGGCTGCGGTATTTGCCGCGCAGGCCTTGCTGTACCTGGTCCGTCTGTTCCTGCCGGTGGCGCCCGATGCGGGCGACGACATCCTGCGCGCCGGGGCGCCGGTGTTCGCGACCTATCTGGTCGGGCTGATCCTGGAACTGGCCCGGTGCTTCGCGCTGGTGCTGCTGCTGGTGGAGCGCATGCTGGTCGACCTGCAGCGGCTGGCGCGCACCGACGTGCTGACCGGCCTGCTCAACCGGGGCGCGGTGCTCGCCGACGGTGCCACGCTGCTGCAGCTCAGCCGCCGCCCGCCGAGGCCGCTGGCGCTGCTGCTGCTGGACGTGGATCACTTCAAGCAGATCAATGACCGCTGGGGGCATCTGGCCGGCGATGCGGTGCTGCGCCACGTCGCCGACGTCCTGGCCGCGTGCGTGGCCGATCGCGAGCACCTGCTGGGCCGCTATGGCGGTGAAGAGTTCGTCCTGCTGCTGCCCGGGGCAGACCCGCACCAGGCACGCCAGTGCGCCGATCGCCTGCGCCAGGCACTGCGGGAGTCGCCCGCCCGGATCGACGGTCTTCTGGTACGGGTGACGGCCAGCATCGGCCTGGCCATCGACCAGGGAACGGGCGACCTGGCGCGCCTGCTCGGCGAGGCCGATGCGGCGCTTTACCGGGCCAAGGCCGAGGGCCGTGACCGCACCATCAGCGCGCTGGCCCCCGCGGCCTTCCCCGGCACCGGGGCAGCCGTGTAAGTTGAGTCACATCGCCCACGCCCGTGCGTCGGGGTGACATGATCTTCAACAAGGGGAAGTACGGAAGATGTCTACACACCACCTGAGGCTGGCCGTCGCGCTGGTCGCCGCCCTGTGTGCCGGCTGCGCGCCGGTACCCGACGCTGCATCCGGCACCGCGGCCGCCCAGCGCCTGTACGGCACGCTCGCGTTCCAGCCCTGCACCCTGACCAGCGCGCAGGCCAGCGCGAATGTCGAGGCGCAGTGCGCCACGCTGCAGGTGCCGGAGAACCCGGCGGCACCGGACGGTCGCAGGATCGGCTTGAACATCGCCTGGCTGGACGCCGGCAATGACGGCGCGGGCAAGGCCGACCCGGTCTTCTTCCTGGCCGGTGGCCCGGGCCAGGCCGCGACGGAGGTCGCCGCCCCGGTCAACATGGCGCTTCGGGACGTGCGCAAGCAGCGCGACATCTTCCTGATCGATCAGCGCGGCACCGGCAAGTCCAACCCGCTCACCTGCCTGGATGCACAGGGCAAGGAGCTGCCGCTGGACGAGAACGCGGCACCGAGCGCCGCGCTCATCGAAGACTACGCCCGCCGCTGCGCGCAGTCGCTGACCGGGCGCGCGGACACCCGCTTCTACACCACCACCGAGGCCATCGGTGATCTGGATACGGTGCGCAAGGCGCTGGGCGTGGACAAGGTCAACCTCGTCGGTGGTTCCTACGGCACCCGCGTGGCACAGCAGTACGCCGCGCGCTATCCGCAGCACACGCGCACGGTGGTGATCGATGGCGTGGTGCCGAACGACCTGGTGGTCGGCGGTGATTTCGCCACCACGTTCGAAGATGCGATCACCCTGCAATCGGCGCAGTGCCGCCAGGATCCGATCTGCGCCAAGCGCTTTCCGGTCGATACCCGCAGCCAGCTGCGCAACGTGATGGCCGCACTGGCCAAGGCACCGGTCGAGGTCGACTACCGCAATCCCGGCACCGGCCAGGCCGAGCGCGATGTATTGACCGCCGATTCGGTTACCGGATTGGCCTTCATGTTCTCGTACATGCCCGAGCTGTCGTCGCTGCTGCCGGTCACGCTGGATGAAGCCGCGCAGGGCCGCTATGCGCCGTTGATGTCACTGAGCAAGATGGCCAGCCGCACGCTGGGCGTGCAGATGAACCGTGGCATGCAGTGGTCGGTGCTGTGCGCCGAAGATGCCGATCGCTACAAGGAAGGCGACGCGGGCGATCGCGTGCTGGGCCCGGAAGTCGCGCGCATGTTCTTCGCGGCCTGCCCGGCCTGGAATGCCGGTTCGCGGCCGAAGGATTTCACCGCGCCGTTCGCCTCGACGCTGCCAGTGCTGTTGTTGTCGGGCCAGTTCGATCCGGTCACGCCGCCGCGCTACGCCGAGCAGGTGCTCAAGCAGCTGCCCCAGGGGCGCCACCTGCTCGCCAAGGGACAGGGTCACGGCACCATCAACGCCGGCTGCATGCCGCGCATCCTCGGCCAGTTCATCGACACCGCTGACGCGAAATCACTCGACGCCACCTGCCTGGACACCCTCAGCCCGGTGCCCGCCTTCACCTCGTTCAACGGATGGGCCCCATGAACCGTACTTCGTACCGCACCGGGGAGGTGCGCGCATGATCGTCGCCGAGCATCTGCACAAAGCGTTCAAGACCAAGACCGGCGTGATCCATGCCGTCCAGAACGTCGGCTTCCAGGCCGACAACGGGCGCATCACCGGCCTGCTCGGCCCCAACGGTGCCGGCAAGACCACCACCATGCGCATGCTGTACACGCTGATGAAGCCCGACGAGGGCCGCGTCGTGGTCGATGGCATCGACGCGGCGGTGGACCCGGTCGCGGTGCGTCGCCAGCTGGCGGTGCTGCCGGACGCGCGCGGCGTCTACAAGCGCCTCACCGCGCGCGAGAACATCGCCTATTTCGGCCAGCTGCACGGCCTGAGTGCCGCGCGAATCCGCGAGCGCACCAAGGTACTCTCGGCGGCGCTGGAGATGGAGGACATCCTCGACCGCCAGACCGAAGGGTTCTCGCAGGGACAGCGCACCAAGACCGCGATCGCCCGCGCGCTGGTGCACGATCCGCGCAACGTGATCCTCGATGAGCCGACCAACGGCCTGGACGTGATGACCACGCGCGCGCTGCGCGGCTTCCTGCGCGGACTTCGCGACGAGGGCCGCTGCGTGATCTTCTCCAGCCACATCATGCAGGAGGTGGCCGCGCTCTGCGACCACGTGGTGATCATCGCGCAGGGCACGGTGATGGCGGCCGGCAGCGCCGATGAGCTGCGCGCACAGACCGGGGAAAGCAACCTCGAAGATGCCTTCGTCAAGGCGATCGGTACCGAAGAAGGATTGCACGCATGAGTTCGTTCGCTACGCTGTTGACCGTGATGCGCAAGGAACTGCGCGACCTCTCGCGTGACCGTCGCACGCTCGCGCTGACGCTGCTGCTGGGGCCGTTGCTGTATCCGGTGCTGATCCTGGGCATGAGCAAGCTCGCCGAAAGCCGGGTGAAGACACAGATCGAGCAGCCGCTGGACATCCCGATGATCGGCGGCGAGCATGCGCCCAACCTGGTGCGCTTCCTGGCCGCGCAGGGTCTCAATGCGACCGAGGCGCCGAAGGACCTGACGGATGCGATCCGCAGCCAGCGCATCGATGTGGCGCTGCGGATCAGTCCGGCGTTCGGCAAGGACTGGAGGGAGGGCCGTCCGGCGCTGGTCGAGATCATCAAGGACAGTACCCGCCGTGCGGCCGATATCCCCAGCAGCCGGCTGGAGGCGGCGCTGGGCGGCTACAGCCAGCAGGTCGGTGCGCTGCGTCTGCTGGCACGCGGGATCGATCCGCAGGTCGCGCGACCGCTGGATGTCGCCGCGCAGGATCTGGCGACGGCTGAAGCCAAGCGCGGGATGATGCTGTCGGTGCTGTTGCCGATCCTGTTGACCATCACCTCGTTCCTGGGCGGCGCGTATCTGGTGATGGACACCACCGCGGGCGAGCGCGAGCGGCAATCGCTGGAGCCACTGCTGGCGACGCCGGCACCGCGCAGCGCGATCGTCAGCGGCAAGATCGCCGCGGCCTGCGCGGTCGGTGTGGCGTCGTTGCTGTTGACCCTGGCGGCCTTCAAGATCAGCGCGCAGCTCTCCTCCGGTGGGGTAGGCCGGCAGCTCAACATGGGCTTCCTGCCGATGCTGCAGATGCTGCTGATCATGCTGCCGATGCTGTTCATCGGCACCTCGCTGCTGACCTTCCTGTCGGCGGCGGCCAAGAGCATGAAGGAAGCCCAGAGCCACATGACCTGGCTGATGCTGCTGCCGATGCTGCCGGGCTACGCGCTGATGGTGTACCCGATCAAGAGTGAGCTCTGGCAGTTCGCGGTGCCCTTCCTGGCGCAGAACCAGATGCTGCTCAAGA
Organism: Stenotrophomonas sp. TWI1183; assembly: GCF_039673115.1. Classification (NCBI taxonomy): domain Bacteria; kingdom Pseudomonadati; phylum Pseudomonadota; class Gammaproteobacteria; order Lysobacterales; family Lysobacteraceae; genus Stenotrophomonas; species Stenotrophomonas sp. TWI1183. The sequence continues at coordinate 98,680 of NZ_JBDJKZ010000012.1, read as the reverse complement.
TCATCCGCCACGAAGCGATCAGCCCGCAGATGTGGGCGGTCTACCTCGGCGCAGGCTTCGGCCTGGCGGCCCTGTTCTGGTACGCCGCCGTGCGTCGTTACCATCAGGAACGGTTGGCGATCTCGGGTTGATGCACGAAGGGCTCCGCAAGGGGCCCTTCTTCATAACGGGGACGGAGGTAGTTAATAACAGGGACGGAGGTGGTTAATCCGAAGTGGTTAATCCGGTGGCCGTCAATTCCTTTGCGTTCGGGACGCTGACGCAGATCCGGCTAGTCGCCCTGTTCCTTGACGGGTCTTCCCGCAGGCCTGCACACCACGGACCTCTGCAATGCCCGCCCCACCATGTCCTGGAAGCGCGCGCTGCCCAACGCGCGCTCCTGAGCGATGTAGGCGACGATCCGCTCTCTTTCCTGCGGTTGGATGCCGGCCTGCAGCCATTGGCTGTAAGCCACTGCGCGGGCTTTCGGTGTAGCGCCGAGGGCGGTGTAGCCGGCGTGGGGTGTCAGCATCGGGTTGTACTCAAGCCCCAGGTACGCCCGAGCGCTGGACCATCGATAGCTCTCGGGGAGGGCCACCAGCGCGGCCCGCACCGGATTCAATTCTATGTAGCGATGGACCATCAGCAGGTAGCCATCGGAATCCACCAGGCACGACTTGAAGCGGCCCTGCAGCAGCGTTCCGCTCCGAACATGTCGCTTGTTGAAGTACTGGACGTAGTTCTGCCCGCACCTCCGCATCGCTGAAGCCAGCCCTTCGGCCACCATCGGCGTTACCAGGAGATGCACGTGGTTGCCCATCAGTACGAAGGCGTGGATCAGGACGCCATGCCTTCGGCAGGCAGAGCGCAACAGACGCAGGTAGTGGGTCCGATCATCGTCGTCGATGAACAGCGCAGCGCGATTGACGCCACGCTGGATGACATGGAGGGGAATGCCAGGCAGAACCAGACGAGGGGAGCGGGGCATGGTCGCAACCGGGATGGCGAGGCATCACTCTGCAGAACCGCACATCAAAACGCGCTAGGTCGGCGGCGCGGAACGCGGTAAGGGAAGTGCGCTTAACTACCTCCGTCCCTGTTATTAACTACCTCCGTCCCCATTAAAAAAGGCCCGGATCGCGCCGGGCCTTTCGTCATCCAATCGTGCGTTGCGATCAGCCGCCTTCAGGCGCGAACGCGAGCGTGCGGCGGGTCGTGACCGGGGCGCCGACCGGTTCAAACTTCCAGCGTTTGACCGCGTTGAGTGCTTCGCGGTCGAACACGCGGGCCGGGGTGGCGCGCAGCACGCGGGCGGCGGTCACCGAGCCGTCCGTGCCGACCGTCAGTTCGACCAGCACTTCGCCGGCGGTGCCCGAACGCAGGGCGTCGGCCGGGTAGCGCGGGGCCGGGGTACTGACCGGGCGCAGGGTCGATGCCGGCGCGGCGGCAGCCGGGGCCTGGCGGGCGGCGGCGGCCTGGGCGGCGGCGGCCTGCTGCTGGCGCTGTTCGGCCTCGCGGCGGGCGGCGGCCTGGCGCTCGGTGTCCTGGTTGTCGATGCGGGCGGCGGCTTCCTGCTGCGCGGCGATCTTTTTCGCTGCTTCGGCTTCCGTGGCCTGCTGCTGGGCCAGTTTCTGCTGTTCCACCAGCTGCTTGGCGCGGGTCTCGGCGTCCTTCTTGACCTTGTCGGTCTCTTCCTGGGTACGCTTGAGCGCGGTCTGCATGCTGCCGCTGATGCCCTGCTTCAGGCGTGGCAGCGCCGGGGCGGTCGGGTCGACCTTTTCGATCAGCGCGACCAGTCGCTGGGTCTCGGCGAAGTCCTCGCGGCCCAGGTTCTGCTCGGCGGCGATCAGGGTGTAGGGCAGCAGATCGGTCAGCGCGCTCTTGACCGAGGCGTCATCCGGGGTCTTGTCGCGCAGTGCCAGGTAATACTCGATGGCGTTGTCGCCGGCCGGGGCATACATGCGGTTCTCGCGCAGCGCCTTGCTGGCCAGTTCCCGCAGTTCCTCGGTGCCCAGCGACTGGACCTTGGCCGACACCGCCGGTGCGGCCGGGGCAGCAGTGGGGGCCGCCGGTGCCGCAGGCGTGGCCGGTGCGGTGTCGTCCTTGCCCGAGCAGGCGGACAGGGCGATCAGCAGGATCATCGGCGCGAACAGGCGCGCCGGGCCATGAGTCTTGACGTGCGACATCCAACTCCCCTTTGAAGACGACGATACGTAGGGCCTGATGCGGTCAGGCCGACCGACGGCCATGGACGTTTCCCGACGCCCATGGCGGACCCGCAGGTGTGCAATCTAGCATCACCCCGCCCGGCCCGGGGGCCAGGCGGTCAGGGCAGGGGGCATCCTCACCGATGCCGCCACTGCCGGGCAAGCCTCAGTGCGACAGCGCCTTGCTCGGCGTGCCGTTCATCAGCTTGTCGGTGTAGGCGATGCCGATCGCCGACAGGATGAAGGCGGCATGGATGATGGTCTGCCACATCACGCCGGTCGAGGTCAGCCCACTGGCGCACTTGAAGACCTCGGCCGCGGCCGGACCCTGCGCGGCCACGACGGAGGCGACCGCCTGGATGTAGGTATCGCTGTTGCACGCGGGCAGCGAGTCAAGGCTGCCCGCCGCAATGAACGTCTTCAGCAGGTGGATCGAGGAGATGCCGATGATCGACAGCGCCAGCTTCACCTTCAGCACGCTCGCGTTGACATGGCTCAGCCACTCCGGCTGGTCGGGGTGGTTCTCCAGGCGCAGGCGCGACACGAAGGTCTCGTAGCCGCCCACGATCACCATCACCAGCAGGTTGGAGATCATCACCACGTCGATCAGGCCCAGTACCAGCAGCATGATCTGCTGCTCGCCCATCTCGTTGGCCTGGTGCAGCAGGTGCCACAACTCCTTGCCGAACAGGAACACATAGACGCATTGCGCCAGGATCAGGCCCAGGTACAGCGGCAGCTGCAGCCAGCGCGAGGCGAAGATCAGGGAGGACAGGGGACTGATGGGGGTCTGGGTCGAACTCATGCTGGAATGCTGCGTTGCGGGGACGGCGCAGCGTAACGGTCCAGCTTGACCCTGCCAAGCCGAGCGACGGACTAGACTCGGGATTCCCTCTCCGCGCGAGCCCTCGCCATGATCGACCTGTACTACTGGCCTACCCCGAATGGCCACAAAGTCACGCTGATGCTGGAGGAAACCGGCCTGCCGTACCGGATCCAGCCGGTGAACATCGGTGCCGGGGACCAGTTCAAGCCCGACTTCCTGGCGATCTCGCCGAACAACAAGATGCCGGCCCTGGTCGATCACCAGCCCACCGATGGCGGGGCCGCGCAGCCCGTGTTCGAGTCCGGCGCGATCCTGCTGTACCTGGCCGAAAAGACCGGCCGCTTCCTGCCGGCCGACAGCCGTGGCCGGGTGGCGGTGCTGGAATGGCTGTTCTGGCAGATGGCCGGGCTCGGCCCGATGAGCGGCCAGATGGGGCATTTCAACGTCTACGCGCCCGACAAGATTCCCTATGCGATCGAGCGCTACGACAACGAAGTGCGCCGCCTGCACGGGGTGATGGACAAACGCCTGGCGCAGGCCGCCTACCTCGGCGGTGACGAGTACAGCATCGCCGACATGGCCAGCTACCCCTGGATCGGGGCCTACGACACGCTTCCGGTCGATTTCAGCGCCTTCCCGAACCTCAAGCGCTGGCATGACGCGATCGCAGCACGCCCGGCCACCCAGCGTGCCTATGCCCTGCGCGAGAAGGTGAACCCGCAGGCCGGCAAGCCGCTCAGCGATGAAGAGCGCAAACACCTGTTCGGCCAGCGCTGAAGCGGTGCTCACCTGCCCGGTAGTGCCGGCGGCTGGCCGGCTCCCCGCAGCGGTGGGCGCGGCCGGACGCCCGCCCGCCTCCGGCACGACCGGAACGGTTTTGGTTAGGATGAAGCGTTCCCCGTGCCGCACCCGCGGCCGGGGACTGCCCAGACGCTGCCGGAATCCTTCATGCGCCACCTGTTCGCTTCGCTCGCCCTGATGCTCGCCTCGACCTCGATCGCCCACGCTGAAAAACTCACCCTGGATGCCATCACCGGTCCGCTGCCGTTGTCCGGCCCGACCCTGATGAAGCCCAAGGTGGCCCCGGACGGCTCGCAGGTCAGCTTCCTGCGCGGCAAGGACGCCGACCGCAACCAGCTGGACCTGTGGGCGTACGACATCGCCAGCGGCCAGACCCATCTGCTGGTCGACTCCAAGGTGGTGCTGCCCGGTACGGAAACCCTGAGCGACGCCGAGAAGGCCCGCCGCGAGCGCCAGCGCATCGCCGCGATGACCGGCATCGTTGATTACCAGTGGTCGCCGGATGCACGCACCCTGCTGTTCCCGCTCGGCGGTGAGCTGTACCTGTACGACCTGAGCAGGCAGGGCAAGGCCGCGGTGCGCCAGCTCACCCATGGGGAAGGCTTCGCGACCGATGCCAAGCTGTCGCCGAAGGGCGGCTTCGTCAGCTTCGTGCGTGCCCGCAACCTGTGGGTGATCGACCTGGCCAGCGGACAGCAGATCCAGCTTACCCGCGATGGCAGCGACACGATCGGCAACGGCGTGGCCGAGTTCGTCGCCGATGAGGAAATGGACCGCCACACCGGCTACTGGTGGGCACCGGACGACTCGGCGATCGCCTTCGCCCGCATCGATGAATCGCCGGTGCCGGTGCAGAAGCGCTACGAGATGTATGCCGACCGCACCGAGATGATCGAACAGCGCTACCCGGCGGCCGGCGACCACAACGTCACCGTGAAGCTGGCCGTGATCGCGCCGCGTCAGAACGCCAAGCCGACCTGGATCGACCTGGGCCGCAACCCGGATATTTACCTGGCCCGCGTCGATTGGCGTGATCCCCAGCGCCTGACGTTCCAGCGCCAGTCGCGCGACCAGAAGACGCTTGAGCTGATCCAGACCGAGCTGGCCAGCGGCCAGCAACGCACCCTGGTGACCGAAACCTCGCCGACCTGGGTGCCGCTGCACAACAGCCTGCGCTTCCTCAAGCAGGGCGGCTTCGTGTGGTCGTCCGAGCGCAGTGGCTTCGAGCACCTGTACCGCATCTCCGATGACGGCAAGACCGTCACCGCGCTGACCGCCGGCACCTGGCCGGTGGACGAACTGCTGGCCGTCGACGAAGACGCCGGCAAGGTGTATTTCCGCGCCGGCGTGGACAGCCCGCGCGAAAGCCAGCTCTACGCCGTGTCGCTGCAGGGCGGCACGCCGCAGCGCCTGTCGCAGGCGCCGGGCATGCATACCGCCAGCTTCGCGCGTAATGCCAGCGTCTACGTGGACAGCTGGTCCAGCACCACCACGCCGCCGCAGATCGCGCTGCACCGTGCCAACGGCGAGAAGATCGCCACCCTGGTCGAGAACAACCTGGAAGATCCCGCGCATCCGTACGCGCGCTATCTCGATGCGCAGCGCCCGGTCGAGTTCGGTACGCTGACCGCCGCCGACGGCAAGACGGCACTGCACTACAGCCTGATCAAGCCGACCGGTTTCGATCCGGCCAAGCGCTACCCGGTGGTCGTGTACGTCTATGGCGGCCCGGCCTCGCAGACGGTCACCAACAGCTGGCCCGGCCGTGGCGATCATCTGTTCAACCAGTACCTCGCGCAGCAGGGCTACGTGGTGTTCTCGCTGGACAACCGCGGCACCCCGCGCCGCGGTCGTGATTTCGGCGGCGCGCTGTACGGCGTGCAGGGCACGGTCGAAGTGGCCGACCAGCTGCGCGGCGTGGCCTGGCTGAAGCAGCAGGCGTGGGTGGACCCGGCGCGCATCGGCGTGCAGGGCTGGTCCAACGGCGGCTACATGACCCTGATGCTGCTGGCCAAGGCGTCGGACAGTTACGCCTGTGGCGTGGCCGGTGCACCGGTGACCGATTGGGGCCTGTATGACACCCACTACACCGAGCGCTACATGAACCTGCCGGGCAACAACCCGAAGGGGTATGAAGAAGCGCGTGTGCTGGCGCACATCGATGGCCTGCGTTCGCGCCTGCTGCTGATCCACGGCATGGCCGACGACAACGTGCTGTTCACCAACTCCACGGTGCTGATGAGCGCCCTGCAGAAACGCGGCCAGCCGTTCGAACTGATGACCTATCCCGGCGCCAAGCATGGCCTGTCGGGCAGCAACGCGCTGCACCGCTACCGCCTGGCCGAGGACTTCCTGGGGCGCTGCCTGGCGCCCTGATTCCCCGTTCCTGCCACCGGCCTGACAAGGAGTTCGCCGATGACATTGCCGCCCGCGCTTCCTGGTTCGACCGTGCCTCCCGGCTGGTGGCGCCGCCACTGGCGCTGGGCCATGCCATTGGCGGTGGTACTGGTGCTCGGGGGCGTAGGTGGTGTGGTGACCTGGAGCGTGCTGCGCTGGAGCGAGGCAGCACGCGAGAGTCCGCCGATGCGCGAAGCGCTGCGCCGCGCCGGCTGCAGCATCGAACTGGTGGAAGCGTTCGGTGAGCCGCTGCATATCGAGTCGATTCCGCTGGGTAGCATGCAGACCGCGATCACCGGCCAGCGCGATGTCGTTCTGACCGTGGCCTTGGAAGGACCCCATGCGTATGGGCGGTTGTTCGTGAAGGGCACCCGCAACGATGACGTGTGGGACTACCCGGTGATGTACGTGCTGGGCGAAGACAGGCAGACTTTCGACCTGACCGCGCTGGATGACGATGAGGCTGCGGGGGAATGCGCGCTGCGGCAATGTCGCCAACGCGGTCAGTGCAACGAGAAACCTGCACTGTAGGGAAGCAGCCTGCCCCACGGCTGGCAAGGACCTGCCTCATTAGGCAGTCATGCGGATTGCCCGCGCTGATGGTGATCGACTGGTAGGGTGTGGATGTGTGTCGCACCGTATCTGGTGGGCGCGATAAGGCGAGGGACCGGCGACCGTACCGGCAGGATCCGAAGTCTCTGTGAGCTGCATCGATGTCGGAGTCGTCACGTGACTGAGCGCCGTTGTCTGCACCAGGTGGAGCTGTTGTGCGGCAGCACAGCGCATTCCTGAAAATTTGCGGGAAGAAACTGTCGTTGCTAGTCGCTTTTGGCGCCTGTCGTGGCCTGTGTGACAGACGTCTCCCGGTGACGCGTAGTCGGACCGTAGTGTTCGTCATGCCATGTGGCATGGACACTGGGGTGGGTCATGAAGCGTGCTCTGTTCGTTGCGGCGGTCGTGTTTTTGGCCAGTTCTCCTTCGCCTGCACAGGCCACGTCCAGGTTCGTCGAAATTCCTGCGGGAGGATGGGATCCCGGCCCAGAGCTACGCAGGCAGCACGAAGGCAGTATTGTTGACTGGGTTCGTCGTGTTGATGTTCATCCAGATGCACTTTTTGACGATTCGATTGAGGTCGATCTCTTCGACTTGAAAGTGCGCCTGCAGCGCGTTGCAGGCCACCCGCCAGGAGAGGCTTCGGATCCGGTCCACGTTCTGGCCGTCCAGAATGGCGGAGCATCATCCGAGATCATTCCCAGTCGGCTCCGTTGGGCTGGCAAAACCGCCTCGTCCTCTTCGCCGTGTACGGATGTGGAAGGGACGGTACGCGTTTCCGAGGGTTCTGACGGGCGACTGCAGGCTATCTTCGACATCGGCAGCTTCCGTTACGAACTCCGAGGTGGCGTGCTGATCCGCAAGGATCTACGCAGGCTTCCGCGAGAGGCACCGGTGCGCGATGTCAGCCCCGCAGTGCGTGGTGCCCCACTGCCGAAGCCGGGACAGGCGGAAAATCAACGGTTCGTGTCCTCTTTGGCTACGGAGCCGCTGCGCTTGGGAGTGATCGGGAAGAGGTCTTTGCCGAAATGCGGAAGGCCGTATATCTGGCCAACAAAGGATTTCTTGACAGCGGAATTCAAGTCGAACTCGAGCGTGCGGGTAACGTACTACCCGGCTACCAGGAAACAGGTGTAACCCAGACATTGGATGATCTCATGGCCGGAAGAAGGGGGACACTGGGCTTCATGCACCAGGTCCGCGATGCTGCCAAGGCGGACATTGTGCTGATGATTATCGACACAGGTTCATCACCGCTGCTCTGCGGGCAGGCGCAACGGCTGCTGGCCACGAAGGAAACAGCATTCGCGGTTGTGGAGCGGAACTGCCTGGGGGCCACGACCAGCAGCCTTGCCCACGAAATGGGACACCTGTTCGGCGCCGATCATGAGCCTGCCAATGCATCGATCAGCCCGCCTCGGTTTGACCACGGCCATGGCTATCAGGCGCCGGAGAATGCGCCCGATCGCTGGAGGACTGTAATGTCCTATGAATGCTCTGGCGTGCCATGTCGCCGAGTGAATCTTTGGTCTTCGCCTGACCTCAGTCACAACGGATTGCCTGCTGGTACGGAAGGCACCCACCACAATGCAAGGGTCCTGAACGATACCCGTCAGATGATTGCCGACTTCTATCCGTAGCCACAGAGGGGAGAAATGAGCGGGGCCAGGCAGGCCGTTATTACGGCCCCGCCGGCCCTGGCCGCCCCGGCGGCTGCCAAGCCTACCGCCTCGCCGGCCTGGGTGACCCGCAGCAACCCGCTGGCGCAAATCCTGCTCGATGCGCAGGGCCCGTTCCAGCCAGAAGAAACCGGCTTCTTCGGCGTACCCGGCTACGACGACAAGGTGGGCGACTATCGAGCTGGTCGTCGCGGCAGCTGTGGGTGGGTGAAGTGGTCGGTGGGCGTGGTGCAGGGGGCATGCCCCAGGTTGTCCCCGTCATCGAAATGGAAAATGGCGAGTTGATGACGAGCTTCACCCGAGGTCATCTTCGTTACCAGCTGTTCGGGAACCTGTTGGTGCGCAGTGATCTGCGGAGGCTGCCGAACGAGACACCCACGGTGCGCGACCCCTATCCGGTGGATCCGCTCATTCTCGACCAAGTCACTCAGTCCGTTGAGCGATCCACCCTCCGGCTCGCTGGCTATGGGAACAGATCACTGGCGGATGGCAGAGAGAAGATCTTTAGCATGATGCAAAGAGCGGTCGCACATGCGAATGAAGGATTTCGAGAGAGCGGAGTTCTCGTTGACCTGCAGCGGGCGGGACATGCGCTCCCCGGAAATGCCGAATCGACCGTGTTGCAGACGCTGGATCTAGCGTTACGCATCGAAGGTCCGCTCTGGCTCGTTCATAGGGCAATTCCCTAAAGACGAGCAGGATATTCACCTATTGTGGAAGCCGATTCAATCTTGCGACCATCGATATAGGATCTCTGCTCATCTACCGAGCAATACCACCAGGGATGGACATGGATGGACCATCCTGATCCACGTGACCAGCATCCCAACCATCACAACTTGAATTTCAGTCGATCTGGATGCTGAATTTCAGGCTGGCATTCATGGAGAATCCAATGCCGCCTCCAACCCTCAAGTACAGCATTCTCGACCAATGCGTGCGTCTATCAACGTTCGCATTCGTTGTTTGCATGTTCACTTCATGCGCAAAGAAGAATGATGATGTTCAGTCGGTTAGCGGTACGCCGGGGAATGCAGCGCCCGCTGCTGCGACGGACATTCGAAGTGTCACGCTAAAAACGGTCGCAAGTGATGCCGACCTCCAATCTGCACAGCGTTTACCAGCTGTTCCCTTGAAAGACCTGTATCCGTCGCTTCTCAACAGGGCGGAAGCAGGAGATTTAGAAGCAAAACGACAACTCTTCTTGGTCCTCAATGAGTGCCGCGTTGCAATGCAACCAGACAGGTCTCTTGATTACTCCAACAGCCAAGTCTCGCCTGAAATTCTCAAAGCCAGCGGAAGAACGCGAGAGCAGTTCCTGGTAGATCAGCAATTGCGCTCTCTCACGTACACCGAGGAAAAGCTTAAAGAATGTGAGGGAGTACCAGGTGATGCGCAAAAGGAAGCAGCCCGATGGCTGAAAGAAGCAGCGAAAGCGGGCGACACCTACGCGCGACTGGCCTACTACAACTATCTGGACCTCATTGTTGGAGATCAGCAAGAACAAGCGACCTCCCCTGAAGAAATTCAGAAATTCAATGAAGACTCATTTCGCTACATCAAGAGCGTAGCCGACACTAGCAATGCGGACGGCCTTTTCACGCTAGGAACGGCGTACGAGCGCGGCATCATTACGCCGAGGGACCCGATTCGGGCCTATGCCTACAAAAAGGCGGCAGGTGAGCTGATGCCCATCAATCGAAACGATCAGATTTTGTATGTCATGGCTCAGTCCATGACGCCGAATGAGATCAGGAAGGCCAATCAACTAGCCAGTTCGCTGACACAAAGGAGCAAAAAATGAAGGTCTGGATGACCGCGGGTATTTTGCTGGCTTCTCTAGTGGCGACGACAGCCTGCGTGTATGCCGGCGTTCCTGGCTCGAGGAAAATTGGTACTCACCCATGCCTGAGCTGTGTACTTGGCTATCCAAGAGTTGATCCGGGCACCGCGAATGAGCTTAGTCTTGCTGTATCAAGATTTAATAGGCTCGTTTCTATACAGCCTCTGTGGATAGTCCCCGGAGATATCCTGACAATGTGTAACGAAGCTGCCTGCGTTGACTACCAAGTTACGGTTGGGGGAGAAGGCTACATCGGAGTCAAATATGAAACCCAGACCAGCACTCTTCCCCCGGCAGGCGGAAATGGAAATGGAACTGGTACAGGATCAGGCAGCGGTTATGGGGACGGTCAAGGCGTCGGTAACAGTGGCGGGGCCAACCCCGGCAGCGGGTGCTATGGCAGTTGTGGCGGCGGACGAACCGGCACCGTGACTGTCGGACAACCCAAGCCAACTCGCCCGCCCACGCGTGAAAATTGAAGTTGCCGTAGGTAATCCCCCGCAGGTTGGCCGAAGCCAGAAGTGGAATTTTCTCGTCATCTACCGCCGACGAGATTCCATGAAGAAGTCACGATTCACCGACAGCCAGATCATTGCCGTTCTCAAGCACGCAGAGGCCGGCGTGCCTGTACCCGACCTTTGTCGGCAGCATGGCATCAGCTCAGCGAGGTGCTACAAGGGGCACAGCAAGTCCGGCGGCATGGTGCGTCCATGGTTTCCCAGCGCAAGGAGCTGCAGGACGAGCTCCGGGGTCCTCCCGGCGCGGCATGACCTCCGGCCAATTGCCCCCGGCCCGCCAAGTGCGTAGGGTCGCAGGCATCCTGCCCTGGAGTTCCTGCATGAAGCCGCTTGTCCTCGCTGTCGCGTTGGCCCTGTCCGTTCCCGCCGCGCTGTCGGCACCGCCGGCCCTGGCCGCCCCTGCTGCCGCCAAGCCTGCCGCCTCGCCGGCCTGGGTGACCCGCAGCAACCAGCTGGCGCAGATCCTGCTCGATGCGCAGGGTCCGTTCCAGCCGGAAGAAACCGGCTTCTTCGGCGTACCCGGCTACGACGACAAGGCGGCCGATTTCGGCCCGGACAACGGCGCCCGCTACCGTGCGGCGATGGCCAAGGCGCGCAGCGAGCTGCAGGCCAAGCTCGCCACCGAGCGTGATGCCAACGTCCGCCAGGACCTGGCGATCATGATCGCCGCCGCCGACCAGAACATCGAAGGCAGCGAGCTCAACGAGAAGTACCTGCTGCCGTGGAGCGATACCCCGCAGACGGTGTTCAGCGGCCTCAACCTGCTGCTGTCCGACCAGGTGCCGGCCGAGCGCCGGGCCAAGGCGCTGGATCGCCTGAAGGCCTACGCCGGGCTTGCCCCGGGCAGCCAGCCGGTGACCACGCTGTCGCGCCAGCGCTATGAAGAGCGCCTGGGCGACAAGGCACTGCTGCAGCCGACCAAGATCGAAGTCGAGCAGTCGCTGGCCAATGTGGACACCTACATCACCGGCATCGAGCAGCTGTTCGGCAAGTACAAGATCGCCGGCGCCGAGCAGGCGCTGCAGACCATCGCCAGCCAGCTGCGCGAGTACCGCGACTGGACCCGCCGTGAAGTGCTGCCCCAGGCCCGCACCGACGCTCGCCTGCCCGAGCCGCTGTATGCCTACCAGCTCAAGCGCGTGGGCATCGACATCGCCCCGGCGCTGCTGATGCAGCGCGCCCAGCTGGAATTCATGGAAACCCGCTCGGCGATGCGCCAGCTGGCGCCGCTGGTGGTACAGGCCAAGGGCCTGAAGGTCGCCGACAGCACTGATCCGGTGGCGGTGGTGCGGGCGCTGAAGGGCGACAAGATTCCGGACGACCAGCTCGAGCACCACTACCGTGGCGTGATCGATGCGATCGATCCGATCATCCGCAAGGAAAAGATCGTCGACGTGCCGCAGCGTCCGATGCAGATGCGCCTGGGCTCGGCCGCCGAAAGCGCCGCCTCGCCGGCACCGCATTTCCTGCCGGCGCCGCTGGTCGGCAACACCGGGCAGCAGGGCACCTTCGTGCTGCCGCTGGGCAACCCGGCCGCCGGCGACAAGGCCGCGCAGTACGACGACTTCAACTTCGGCTCGGCTGCCTGGACCCTGAGCGCGCATGAAGGCCGCCCGGGCCATGAGCTGCAGTTCACTGCGATGGTCGAGCGCGGCATCTCGCTGGCGCGCACGATGTTCGCGTTCAACTCGGTCAACGTGGAAGGCTGGGCGCTGTATGCCGAGGCGGAGATGGTGCCGTACGAGCCGCTGGACGGGCAGCTGATCGCGCTGCAGTTCCGCCTGCTGCGTGCCGCCCGCGCGATGCTGGACCCGATGCTCAACCTGGGCCAGATCGACCGTGCCAACGCCGAGCGCGTGCTGATCGACGAGGTCGGCCTGTCCAAGGCGATGGCGACCCAGGAACTGGACCGCTACATGGTGCGGATGCCCGGCCAGGCCGGCAGCTACTTCTACGGCTACACCCGCATCCTGGAACTGCGCATGCAAACCGAGCTGGCGCTCGGCGATCGCTTCGACCGCCTGGCCTTCAACAACTTCCTGCTCGACCAGGGCCTGCTGCCGCCGGACCAGCTGGCCAAGGCGGTCAATGACGTCTTCGTGCCGAAGTACAAACGCGCCACCAAGCGCTGACGCGGTTCCGGTAGGCGCGAAAGGTCTTCCAGTAGGCACCGACCGTTGGTCGGTGCGCTGTTCCAGCAGCCACGGCCAACGGTCGTGGCCTACCGCGGTTTGCGTTACCCCGATCTGCGTTACCGCAGCGCTCGTTACCGCGTCGGCGTGATCGTCTGCGTCGGCAGGCGCGGGGCCGGCGGCGGATTCGGGACCCAGATGGCCACACCGGCCGCGCGCTTCTGCGTGGTCGGGATGCCGATGCCGACGCCACCGCCCACGTGCGAGCCGTAGCTGCCCGCACCGACGGACATGCCGACCGGCGATCCGCTGGAACCCACGCCCATCAGGATCACGCCATTGGCGCCGAGTGCGGCGGCCTCACGCTTGAGCCGCATCACGGCGGCATCGGTCTGGCCCTGCGTGCCAAAACCGACTGCGCTGGCAGATTCGAGCTGGGCGATTTCCTGAGAACCGGCTGGCGGCGTGGAATAGATCTGCACCGTGGCCGGATCGACCGGCGCGCGCGCCTGGCCGAGCATGACCTTGGAGGTGCTGGCGCAGCCGGCGCTGAGCAGCGCCAGGCCCAGCAATGCAGCGCATCGGATGTTCATGGCGTTACCCCTGTGTGTGATGGCTGGGATGATCGGCGCTGGCGACTGAATCGGTCCCAACCCCTGCCAGCGCACCCTAGCACTGGCCCGGTGAGGCCCCCGCCAACGGCGTCTCGCCCGCGCTTGCGCCTGCGCCGGGAACCGCTATGGTGGGCCACGCATTCACCTCAAGGAGCCGGGTATGGGATTGATCAGTCTGTTGTGGGGCATCGTGTCGCTGCTCTGGATGATTGTGGCCCTGATCCCGCTGCTGGGGTGGGGCAACTGGTTCCTGATCCCGTTCGCCGCGGTGGGCGCGGTCATCGCCGCGATCGGCATCCTGTTCACCCACGCCAGCAAGCGCGGCCGGGCTTGGACCGGGCTGGTGCTCAACGGCATCGTGGTGGTGGTCGGCATCGTCCGGCTGGGGCTGGGCGGCGGCATCATCTGAGCCGCCGGCGTTCCCGTCGCCGGGTGCGACCGACCGTCGCAGCTCACGGCCGCCGGGTACCATCGGCGTAGAATGACCGGCTGCCGCATCCGGCTCCGCCGGCGGTCCACGCCCCTCCGGGCGCTCTCCCTGCACCGATGATCATTCGTCCTCGTCCCCACGGCTGGCAACTGCTCTACATCCTGCGCGGCTCCATCGTTCCGGCGGTGGCGCCGAAGGTCGTGGCGATCCTGCTGTTGTCGGTCGCCGTCGCCGCCCTGGCCGAGCTCTGGCACCCACCGGGCATCGAGCGCGTCTCGGTGGCACCGTTCACCCTGCTGGGCCTGGTGCTGTCGATCTTCCTCAGCTTCCGCAACAACGCCTGTTTCGAGCGCTGGTGGGAAGGCCGCAAGCTGTGGGGCCAGCTGATCTACGAATCGCGCAGCCTGGCCCGGTTGTGCCAGGCGCTGCTGGTCGACGATGCCGCGCTGCGCGACCGCGTGTGCCGGCTGTGCATCGGCTTCGCGCATGCGCTGGCCGCCCGCCTGCGCGGTCGCGACGTGGCGCTGGCCGCGCTGCCATGGGTGCCCGAGGCCGACCGTGCACGGTTCGGCCAGCGCCTCAATGCGCCGGATCAGCTGCTGGCCATGATCGCCACCGACCTGGCCCAGGCGCTGCGTGCCGGGCAGCTGGATCCTTACCTGTACACCCAGTTCGAAACGCGCCTGCATGCGCTGTCCAGCATCCAGGCCGGCTGCGAGCGCATCCTGACCACGCCGCTGCCGTTCGCCTACACGTTGCTGCTGCACCGCTGCGCCTGGCTGTTCTGCGTGCTGCTGCCGTTCGGCCTGGCCAGTTCGCTGGGCTGGGCGACGCCGGTGGTGTCGGCCGTACTGGCCTACGCGTTCTTCGGTCTGGACCAGCTCGGCGAGGAGATGGAAGAACCCTTCGGGCTGGAATCCAACGACCTGCCGCTGGATGCGATGGTGCGCATCATCGAGATCGACCTGCTCGACAGCCTGGGCGTCCAGCCGCTGCCCGAGCCGCTGCAACCGCGGCAGTACCTGCTGCAGTAGTTCCTGCACTCCTTCCTGCATTCCGTTCCGGAGTTCCTCATGGCACACCCCGACTATCGCCCCCGCCGCATGCGTCACGACGAGTTCTCGCGCCGCCTGATGCGCGAGAACTCGCTGACCACCGACGACCTGATCTACCCGGTGTTCGTGCACGAACTGGCCGGCCGCGCGGCGGTGGCCTCGATGCCGGGCGTGGAGCGGCTGTCGATCGACGAGCTGCTCAAGGTGGCGGAAGAAGCGCTGGAACTGGGCATTCCGGTAATCGACCTGTTCCCGGTGATCGATCCGGCCGGCAAGTCGCTCGATGCGGCGGCGGCATGGGACGAGAACGGCCTCGCGCAGCGTGCGATCCGCGCGCTGAAGTCGCGTTTTCCGGAACTGGGCGTGATGACCGACGTCGCGCTGGATCCGTACACCACGCACGGCCAGGACGGCATCATCGATGACAAGGGCTACGTGCTCAACGACATCACCGTCGAGGCACTGGTGAAGCAGTCGCTGTCGCATGCCGAGGCGGGCGTGGACATCATTTCGCCCTCGGACATGATGGACGGCCGCATCGGTGCGATCCGCCGCGCGCTGGATGCCGCGGGCCACGTCAACGTGCGCATCATGGCCTACTCGGCCAAGTACGCCTCGGCGTTCTACGGTCCGTTCCGCGATGCGGTCGGCAGTTCCACCGGCCTCGGCAAGGCGGACAAGAAGACCTACCAGATGGACCCGGCCAACGGTGACGAGGCCATGCGCGAGATCGCGCTGGACCTGGAAGAGGGTGCGGACATGGTGATGGTCAAGCCCGGCATGCCCTACCTGGACCTCGTGCGCCGGGTGAAGCAGCAGTTCGGCGTGCCGACCTTCGCCTACCAGGTCAGCGGCGAGTACGCGATGATGAAGGCCGCCTTCGCCAATGGCTGGCTGGACGAGCGGGCCTGCGTGATGGAGTCGCTGATCGGCTTCAAGCGTGCCGGCGCCGATGGCGTGCTGACCTATTTCGCCCCGCAGGTGGCGCGTTGGCTGCGCGAGCGCTGACAATACGCGCCCACCCCGAGACAGGACGACGATGATGCAGACGATGGGATGGCTACAGTGGGTGACCTGGAGTGCCGGTGTACTGGCCTTCGCCGTGGTCATCGGGCTGGTGATCCGTGGCGTGCGCCGTGCCGCGCGGCAGGCACCGGAGCAACCCTCCGCCGCCGCCCGCATCGCCCGTGAGGCGCAGCTGTCGCCCGCGTTGCAGGCGCAGCTGGCCGCGTTGAACCAGCGCAAGGACCACGGCGAGATCAGCGAAGCGCAGTACGAACAGCAACGCGCGGCGCTGCTGCAGGGCCAGTGACGCGGGGCGACGCCGCCTCCAGGCGTAGAGCGACGCCAAGCGTCGCTGCCCTTCGGCCCCGCAACATCACCCGCAGCCCGGACCCTGCGGCGCTGACGGCGTCTTGATCCGGTACAGATCCAGCCCGCCGGCACGCGGTGCGCGTGCCACGCCAGCCAGGACCATCTCCGACGGCTTCGAGGCGTCCACCACCGGCGCGCCGGTCTGGCCGTCGGCGGTATTGAACGACAGCGTCAGCGGCTCCGCCGCCTGGCGGTGATCGCAGCCCACCCGCCACACCTGCGAATGCCCATCGGTCGCGCGGGTGAAGGCCAGTGCGCCCTCATTGTCCAGCCAGGCGGCACCGAGTTCGTCGGCCGCCGTATTGAGCGGAGCAGGCAGGGCCTGCGCGGTGCCGAAGCCCTCGCCCTGCACGGGCGCCAGATACAGATCGAAGCCGCCCTGGGTCTGCTTGCCATTGCGTGAGAACAGAAGGGTGCGTCCATCCGGTCGCAGTGCGGGCGCACGTTCGTCATCGCGGGTGTTGAGCGATGCTGGCAGGGCCTGGACGGGGCCGAGGGTGCCATCGGCACCCACCGGGACGCGGTACAGATCGAACCCACCCCGGCCGCCGCTGCGGTCGGAGGCGAAGTACAGCCAGCGGCCATCGTGGCTGAAGTAGGGATCGCGTTCGTCGCGTGCGCTGTCGAGCGCGAGCGGGGAGGCGTCCTGCCAGCGGCCATCGCGCAGCACCGCCTGCCACAGGTCCCAGCCGCCGCTGCCTCCGGCGCGGTCGCTGGCCCAGACGATGCGCTGGCCGTCCGGCGCGATCGCGGCCTGGGCCTCATTGGCCTTGGTCGAGACCACGCCCATGCCCTCGATGCCGAATTCGGAAAGCGCCATCGCGGCGGGTGTGCAGAGTAAACTGGCGCTCAGCGCGAGCAGAGACAATGGAATGCGCATCATCGCGTCCGTTGGGGTTTGCGTTCCATTCTAGGCCCGGAGCAGGAAACCCATGACCGACCGTTACGCCGTATTCGGCCAGCCCATCGCGCACTCGCAGTCGCCGCACATCCATGCCACCTTCGGCCGGCAGGAAGGCCTGGCGCTGGATTACCGCGCGATCGAGGCATCGCCGGCCGAGTTCCTGGCGGCCCTGGAGGCCTTCGCGGCCGAGGGGGGCGTGGGCGCCAACATCACCGCGCCGCACAAGGAAGCCGCCTTCGCACTGTGCACCACGCTGACCTCGCGCGCGCGCCGCGCCGGTGCGGTCAACACGCTGCTGCGCAAGGGCGACCGCTGGCACGGTGACACCACCGATGGTATCGGCCTGGTCCGTGACCTCACCGACCGCCACGGGCTGGACCTGCGCGGCCGCCGCACCCTGCTGATCGGTGCCGGCGGCTCGGCCCGCAGCGTGGCCCCGGCCCTGCTCGATGCCGGCATCCTGGAGCTGGTGGTGGTCAACCGCACGCCGGAACGCGCCGACGCGCTGATCGATGCGATGGGCGAGCCGGGCCGCGCGATCACCCGCTACTGGGAAGACATCCGCGAGCTGGGCGATTTCGAGTTGATCATCAACGCCACCTCGGCCGGCCGCGACCGCGCCGCGGAGTTCAAGCTGCCGCTGTCGCTGGTCAACAGCATGACCACCGCAGTGGACCTCAACTACGGCGAGGCGGCCATCGCCTTCACCGCGTGGGCGCGCTCGGCCGGCTGCCGCAACATCGTCGATGGCCTGGGCATGCTGGTCGAACAGGCCGCCGAGAGCTTCCTGCAGTGGCACGCGGTGCGTCCGCAGACCGATGCGGTCTACACCGAACTGCGAACCCAACTGGCGCCGCTGGTCGGCGAGGACTGAGCCGGTGAACATGGACCTGCTGATTTCGATGCTGGGCATGGTCGGCGTACGCCTGCCCGTGCTGATCGCGCTGGCGATTGCCGTGGTCTGGGTGGTGGATACCCCGCGCGGGTCGATCCGCAGCGTGGCCCTGTGGGCCCTGGGCGTGCTGGCCCTGACCACCCTGGCAGGCCTGGTACTGAACGTGGTGCCGATGTGGCTGGTGCAGCAGGGCAACTACGAGAACCTGCAGCTGATGTCGACGCTGCTGGGTGTTGGCCACTTCGCGCTCAACCTGTTCGAGGCGCTCGCCCTGGTCCTGCTGGTCTGGGCGATGACCCGCGCGCTGCGCGGCCGCGCCGTCCAACCGCTGCCGCCGCTGCCGCCGCGCTGAGCGGGTACAGCCGTCTGTCGTGGTCCACACCTTCCGCGTGGGCCGCGTCACGGATATGAACCGGCGCGGAAAATGGCGCCGGTCACGGCCCCCGGGTCGTGAGAAAATGGGGACCGTGATCCAGTCAGGCAGTCCCCCGGCGTGACCGAAAAAGTTGAAGCCCCCCGCGCCCTGAACGACGAGCTCAAGGCCGGCATCCGCGACGCCTACGCCAAGCTGCAGGCCAATACGCCCGGCTTCAGTACCCGGCGCTCGCAGAGCCAGATGATCGGCGTGGTGTCGCGTGCGCTCTCGCACAGCGGCGGCGTCGGTGTGGTCGAAGCGCCGACCGGCGTCGGCAAGTCGCTGGGCTACCTGACCGCGGGCGTGCCGATCGCGCTGGCGACCAAGAAGAAGCTGGTGATCAGCACCGGCACCGTGGCGCTGCAGTCGCAGCTGGTCGAGCGCGACATCCCCAATTTCCTCAAGGCCACCGGCATCGAAGCGACCGTGGCGCTGGCCAAGGGCCGCACCCGTTACCTGTGCACCCGCAATGCCGCCGAAGCGCATGGCGACGGCGCGCAGGAAGGCATGTTCGAGGATGAGCAGCCGCTGTTCGATCGCCCGCTGGCACCGATTGAAATGGACCTGGCGCAATCGCTGAGCAAGGCCTTCCTCGAAGGCCGCTGGAACGGCGACCTGGACAACGCCCCGGAAACGATCAGCAACACCCTGCGCTCGCGCATCACCACGCCGGCCTCGGGCTGCGCCGGGCGCAAGTGCGCCTACTCCGCGCAGTGTGCGGTGCTGCGCTCGCGCAACACGGTGCGCGAGGCGCAGATCGTGGTGACCAATCACGCGCTGCTGTTGTCGGCGCTGTCGATCGGGGAGAGCGACAACGGCCAGCCGCTGATCGCGCCGCCGTCGGACATGCTGCTGGTGCTCGACGAAGGCCATCACATCGGCAACGTCGCCATCGACCAGGGTGCGGCCAGCCTCGCGCTGGACGAGATGGCCAAGCGTACCGGCCGCCTGCAGGTGCTGATCGCCGCGTCCTACCGCGCGGTGGACAAGGACAAGCTGGGCAACCTGCTGCCCAACGAGGCCATCGAGGCCGCCGCCAAGGTCAGCAAGCAGCTCAAGGCCTTCCGCGACGTGATCGACCGCAGCTGGCGGCCGGACCCGTCCGCGCAGGAGCCGATGTGGCGCGCCCCGAACGGTCGCCTGCCGGAGATCTGGATGCCGGATATCGAAGCCATCGCCGACGATACCCGCGCGCTGTTCAACTGGGCGCACGCCGCGCTGACGCAGGTGGCCAAGGGCAAGCCCGAGGATGCTGCGCGCGAGCGCCTGCAGCGCAACCTCGGCATGGCGCTGGAGATGATCGAGCAGCAGCACAACCTGTGGACCGGCTGGCGCCGCGAAGACAAGGACGGCCAGCCGCCGACCGCGCGCTGGATCACCCTCTCGCGCGATGGTGACCTGGTCCTGCATGGCTCGCCGGTCTCGGCCGCGAACGTGCTGCGCAAGCTGCTCTGGGATGAAGTGGATTCGGTGGTGATGACCTCGGCCACGCTCACCGGCGGCGGGGACTTCCAGGCGCTGGCGATCGACAACGGCATTCCGGCCGAGGCCGAGATGGTCTCGCTGGCGTCGCCGTTCGATCTGCCCAACCAGGCGCAGCTGATCGTGCCGGCGTTCCCGGTCACCCCGGATGACAAGGAAGGTCACCCCAAGGAAATCGCCAAGTACCTGGTCAAGGAACTGGACTGGGACAAGGGCAGCATCGTGCTGTTCACCTCGCGCTGGAAGATGGAAAAGGTGGCCGAGCTGATGCCGGCCGCGCAGCGCAAGCAGGTGCTGGTGCAGGGCGAAACCGCCAAGCAGAAGATGATCGACGAGCACCTGCGGCGTACCTCGGCCGGCGAGGGCTCGGTGCTGTTCGGGCTCAATTCCTTCGGCGAAGGCCTCGATCTGCCGGGCGAAGCCTGCACCACGGTGGTGATCACCCAGGTGCCGTTCGCGGTCCCGACCGACCCACAGACCTCCACCCTGAGCGAGTGGTTCGAAAGCCGCGGCCTGAACGCCTTCAACCTGATCGCGATCCCGCACGCGCTGCGCACGCTCACCCAGTTCTCCGGCCGGTTGATCCGCACCTCCACCGATACCGGCCGCGTGATCATCCTCGACTCGCGGCTGCTGACCCGCCGCTACGGCAAGCGGATCATCGATTCACTGCCGCCGTTCAAGCGGGTGATCGGGTAGGGGTGCATCAGACAGCCACGGGGTCGTGGCGTTCACAACGGTAGAGCCACGCCATGCGTGGCTGCGCTCCGATGAGAACGCGCCGCAGCCTGAAACTGCACGCGTCCACGCATGGCGTGGACCTACTCTTCCAGCTTCGCCAGGTCCCGCACCGCACCCTTGTCGGCACTGGTGGCCAGCAACGCATAGGCCTTCAGCGCGCCGGTGACCTTGCGCGGGCGGGCCTCGCGCGGCTTCCAGCCCAGTGCATCCTGTTCGGCGCGGCGTGCGGCCAGCGTGGCGTCATCCAGCAGCAGATCGATGCGCCGCGCGGGAATGTCGATGCGGATGCGGTCGCCATCGCGGACCAGGCCGATGGTGCCGCCCGAGGCCGCTTCCGGCGAGGCATGCCCGATCGACAGGCCCGAGGTACCGCCGGAGAAACGGCCGTCGGTGAGCAGCGCGCATTGCTTGCCCAGGCCTTTGGATTTCAGATAGCTGGTCGGGTACAGCATTTCCTGCATGCCCGGGCCGCCCTTCGGGCCTTCATAGCGGATCACCACCACGTCGCCGGCCACCACCGTGTCGGCGAGGATGCCGGCCACGGCGGCGTCCTGGCTCTCGAACACACGCGCGTTGCCTTCGAACACGTGGATGGATTCGTCCACACCGGCGGTCTTCACCACGCAGCCATCGACGGCCAGATTGCCACGCAGCACCGCCAACCCGCCCTCGGCCGAATAGGCATGCGCCACGGCGCGGATGCAGCCTTCGGCACGGTCCACGTCCAGGGTCGGCCAGCGCGTGGCCTGGCTGAAGGCGACCTGGGTCGGGATGCCGGCGGGCCCGGCGCGGAAGAAGTCGTGCACCGTTTCATCGGTGCTCACCGCGACATCCCAGCGTGTGATCGCCTCGGCCAGGGTGCGGCTGTGCACGGTCGGCACGTCGGTATGCAGCAGCCCGCCGCGCGCGAGTTCGCCGAGGATGCCGAACACGCCACCGGCACGATGCACGTCTTCCATGTGGTATTTCGGGGTATTCGGCGCGACTTTGCACAGCTGCGGCACACGGCGCGAGAGCGCATCGATGGCATGCAGGTCGAAGTCCACTTCCGCCTCCTGCGCCGCCGCCAGCAGGTGCAGGATGGTGTTGGTCGAGCCGCCCATCGCGATATCCAGCGTCATCGCGTTCTCGAACGCCGCGCGGGTCGCGATGCCACGCGGCAGGGCACCGATCTCCTCACCGCCATACCAGCGATGGCACAGCTCCACGATCAGTCGCCCGGCGCGGCGGAACAGCTGCTCGCGGTCGGCATGCGTGGCCAGGGTCGAGCCGTTGCCGGGCAGCGACAGGCCCAGCGCTTCGGTCAGGCAGTTCATCGAGTTGGCGGTGAACATGCCCGAGCACGAGCCACAGGTAGGGCAGGCGCTGCGCTCGTACTCGGCGACCTTCTCATCGCTGGCGCTTTCATCCGCGGCGATCACCATCGCATCGACCAGGTCCAGCTTGTGCTCGGACAAGCGCGTCTTGCCCGCTTCCATCGGCCCACCGGAGACGAATACCACCGGGATGTTCAGGCGCAGCGCGGCCATCAGCATGCCGGGGGTGATCTTGTCGCAGTTGGAGATGCACACCAGCGCATCGGCGCAGTGCGCGTTGACCATGTACTCCACCGAGTCCGCGATGATCTCGCGGCTGGGCAGCGAGTACAGCATGCCGTCGTGACCCATGGCGATGCCGTCATCCACCGCGATGGTGTTGAACTCCTTCGCCACCCCGCCGACCTGCTCGATCTCGCGCGCCACGAGCTGGCCCAGGTCCTTGAGGTGCACGTGGCCGGGCACGAACTGGGTGAACGAGTTGGCGACGGCGATGATCGGCTTGTGGAAGTCGCCGTCGGTCATCCCGGTGGCGCGCCACAGGGCGCGTGCGCCAGCCATGTTGCGGCCGGCGGTGGAGGTGCGGGAGCGGTATTCAGGCATGGTGGCTGGCAGGATCTGGCGGGCCGTGGGGGCGCGTTTCAGCTCGATTCTGCCGAAAAATTCCGGTTGCGTTTGCAACCACCTTCGCCGCTGCCGCGCGATCGAATCCTGAAACGCTGTTCATGTTTTGGACTTTGCCGGTTTTGGTTGTTCGCCCCGATCAGGCATGATTGGGGAGATAACCGTATTAGGGGGCATGACGCCATGAAACGTTCCAGGACCACTGCGCTGCTGCTGATGAGCGCTGCGCCGCTGCTGTTCACCGCCTGCCAGAAGAACGAGGCCGTGCAGGTGCAGGAAGGGCTCTACACCTCGGTGCAGGCCTGTACCGAAGCCACCGGCGATCCGTCCAGCTGCCGCACGGCCTTTGCCGACGCGCAGAAGCAGTCCGCCGATGCCGCCCCCAAGTACGCCTCGCGTGAAGCCTGCGAAGCCGAGTACAGCGCCGAGCAGTGCGTGGAACAGAAGACCTCCACCGGCCATTCGTTCATCGGCCCGATGATGATGGGCTTCTTCATGTCGCAGATGCTCAGCAACCGCGGCGGTGCAGGCCTGGCCCAGCAGCCGGCGGCAAGCCCGGCCTATCAGGACAAGGCCAAGGGCTGGGCACGCCCGGGTCCGTCGACCGGTGGGCTGAACACCGCCAGCGGCATTGGCGCAGGCAAGGCCGGCCTGGCCCCGGTCAGCGCCACCCCGAACCGTGCGGTCACCGCCAGCCGTGGCGGCTTCGGCAACACCAGCAGCAACCGCAGCAGCGTCGGCGGCTGATCGATGCAGCGCGTGCGTATCGCCGAGCGCAGCCAATGGCGCGCCCGGGCCGAAGAGTCGGGGTTCCGTTTCCACACCATCGATGGCCTGCCGTACTGGGATGAAACCGCGTACTACGCCTTCACCCTGCGTCAGATCGAACAGGACATCGAGGATCCCAGCGCCGAGCTGCATGCGATGGCGATGGATCTGGTCGACGAGGTGGTGGGCAGCCAGCAGTTGATGGACCAGCTGGCGATCCCGCCGCAGTTCCGCGACTGGATCGCCGACAGCTGGCGCCGCCGCGAGCCGCATCTGTATGGGCGGCTGGATTTCGCCTACGACGGCAGCGGCCCGGCCAAGCTCTACGAGCTGAATTACGACACGCCCACCTCGCTGTTCGAGGCCTCGTTCTTCCAGTGGCAGTGGCTGGAGGACCAGCGCAACCAGAACCGGTTGCCGCCGGATGCCGATCAGTTCAACGCGATCCATGAGGCGCTGGTCGAACGCTTCGGCGAACTGGCCGCGCAGTTGCCGCCGCCGCTGTATTTCAGCGCGGTCGGTGCTTCGGAAGAAGACCAGGGCACCGTCGCCTACCTGCGCGACTGTGCGGCCCAGGCCGGCCTGCGTGGCGACGCGATCGCGATCGAGGATATCGGCCTGTCCGAGGACGGGCGCTTCACCGCGCTCGACGACACCGTGATCGGCAGCCTGTTCAAGCTGTACCCGCTTGAGGACCTGATGACCGAGTCGTTCGGCCAGGCGCTGCCGGCCTCGGGCGTGCAGCTGCTGGAACCGGCCTGGAAGGCGATCCTCAGCAACAAGGGCGTCCTGCCGCTGCTGTGGCAGCGTCACCGTGGCCACCCGAACCTGCTCGCCGCCGAATTCGACGACGGCAGCGAGCTGCCGCGCGGCTGGGTGCGCAAGCCGTTGTTCTCGCGCGAGGGCGCCAACGTGGCCATGCACCTGGCCGACGGCAGCTGGCAGGAAAGCGAAGGCCCGTACACCGGCCCGGCGATCCGCCAGGCCGCGCATCCGCTCACCGCGTTCGATGGCGCTTATCCGCTGATCGGCAGTTGGATCGTGGGCGACCAGGCCTGTGGCATGGGCATCCGCGAAGACAACAGCCGGATCACCCGCGACAGCGCCCGCTTCGTTCCGCACGCGATCATCGACGAAGCGCCGACGCGTATCTTCGTCTGATGGCTGTGCAGCGCCGGCCCGGCTCGCGCGGGCGCACAACACCTGTTGCCGGCCGTCACTTCGATGACGGCCGCAGCCTGCAGGCGTTTGCCGATCGCGTGGCTGTACGCTGCCACCGCTGCGATACGCCTGGCTGGGTGCTGGCGAGCTGGGCACCGTATCGCTGGACCGCACGCTTCCGCTGCACCGGTTGCAGCGCGGCATTGGACAGCGTCGACAACCCCTGGGTGGGCCCGGTCCGCCTGGATGGGCGTCGGCCCTGTGGCCACTGCGGACATCAATGGCTGTCCGTACACCAGCACCGACCATCTGCGACCACCGGGGTGCCGGGCACGTTGCCTGCGGAGTGCGCGCAATGCGGGCGCAGCAGCGAGGTCAGCGTCACGGTACGCCCACTGCGCGCTGGGGACCCGGCCGATCCGCATTTCGGCCTACCCCTGCGCCTGGTCGAGCCGACCCGCGCCGGTCTGCTATGGGCGTACAACACAGCGCATCTGCAGGCCCTTCTGGATTACGTCAACGCGTCACTGCGCGAAAGCCGTGGCGTGCATCGTTCAATGTTCTCCCGCCTGCCGGGGTGGATGAAGCTTGCCCGCAATCGTGCGGTCGTGCAGAAGGCGATAACGCGCCTGATCGTCAGCGCCCGCATCGCTGCGTAGCTACCGACCGTTGGTCGGTACGCGTTACAACAACCCATCCCGCTTGACCGCCAGATAGCGCTCCACCAGCGCCCCGGGCAGTGCCTCGGCGGTGACATCCAGCACCATCACCCGATGGCTGCGCAGCGCGTCATGCGCGTCGCTGCGCTGCTGCAGGTAGCGGGCGATCGCACCGGCCTGGGTGGCGTCCTGCAGGGTCTCCACCGGCTGGGCCAGCGCATCGTCCAGCGCGCGCTCGCGCAGGCTGGCCACGCACACCAGGTGCTGGCGCTGCAGCAGGTGTACGGCCGCGAGCAGGTCTTCGATGTCTTCATCGCGCACGTTGGTGACCAGCATCACCA
This sequence comes from Stenotrophomonas sp. TWI1183, assembly GCF_039673115.1. NCBI lineage: Bacteria > Pseudomonadati > Pseudomonadota > Gammaproteobacteria > Lysobacterales > Lysobacteraceae > Stenotrophomonas > Stenotrophomonas sp. TWI1183. The sequence continues at coordinate 72,967 of NZ_JBDJKZ010000012.1, read as the reverse complement.
GCGAGCGCCGGCGTTGCCGCAGCGAAAGTTCGGTGGCCGCGGCGAGGTAATCAGTGGCGACCGGCTGCGCCTGCAGGTCGTAGCTGGCGCGCAGCAGAGTATCGATCGTGCCCATGCCGCGTTTCGGTGCGACCCAGCGGCTTTCGCCACCGGCGGCGAACAGGCCCACGCCGTCGCCCTGGCGCAGCGCGAGGTAGGAGACCACCAGCGCTGCGTTGAGCACATGATCGAAGTGCGACAGGCCGCCTTCGCTGGCCATCATGCGCCGGCCGGTGTCGATCATCAGCACCAGCTGCTGGTTCTTCTCGTCCTGGTACTCGCGTGAGATCAGCTTGCGCGCCCGCGCGGTCGCCTTCCAGTCGATCTGGCGCAGGCTGTCGCCGATGCGGTATTCGCGCATCTGGTGGAAATCGGTGCCTTCGCCGCGACGGCGCTTGAGGTGGGCACCGACCAGGCGCGAGGCCTGTTCGGCACTGAACAACGCAAAGCGGGTCAGCGGTGCGAAGTTGGGGTACACGCGCACCGTCATCGCCGGCGGCAGCTGCCGCCGCTGATGCCACAGCCGCCAAGCGCTGTGCACGCGCAGGTGCACGCCCTCGAACACGAAGCGGCCACGCGCGGTGGGCGTCAGCCGATACGCCACGCTGCTGCTGACCATCGGCTTGAGCGCCAGCGCACGCGGCAGGCCCTGCAGGGCCCACCCACCCGGCACCAGATCGAACACCTCCACGCGCTGGTGCCGGCTCGATTCCAGCCGCAGCGTGGCCTCGCGCTCGACGTTCAGCGCCAGCGACTCCGGCAGCGCGCGGTGCACGCTGGGCGAGGGCTGGCGGCGCAGGCGCAGCAGGTCCACCAGTGCGATCAGGCCCACGCCGGCACCGATCGCCCACCAGGCCGCGTGCGGCCAGGCACCGAGCACCACCGGCACGCCGAGCAGGCCCCAGCCGGCCAGCAGTGCCAGCAGCAGCGCGCCCGGCCTCATGCCGGTCGCCCGCGATGGACGGCGCGCGTGCTCATTTGCGTGGTGCGTCCACCTTGGCCAGCAGTGCGGTCAATGCATCGTCGGCGCTTTGTCCTTCGATCTGCAGTTCCGGTGCCAAGGCGATGCGGTGGCGCAACGCCGGCTTGGCGATGTCGCGCACGTCGTCGGGGGTGACGAAATCACGGCCGGACAGCACCGCCTGCGCACGCGCCGCACGCACCAGCGCGATGCTGCCGCGCGGGCCGGCACCGAGCGCGATACCCGGCCACTGCCGCGTGGCGGCGACGATACGCACCGCGTAGTCGATCACTTCCGGATCGACCGTGATCGCCGCGGTCGCCTGCTGCAGCGCGACCACCTCGGCCCCGTTCAGCACGCGTGGCACCTGCGAGAGATCGAAGTCGGCCGCGCTGCGGCCGGTGGTGATCGCATCGACCATGCGCTTCTCGTCGTCCAGCGTCGGGTAATCGATCAGCACCTTGAGCAGGAAGCGGTCCAGCTGCGCTTCGGGCAGCGGGTAGGTGCCTTCCTGTTCGACCGGGTTCTGCGTGGCCAGGGTCAGGAACGGCGGGGTCAGTGCGAACGCCTTGCCCTCGATCGTGACCTGGCCTTCCTGCATCACTTCCAGCAGGGCCGACTGGGTCTTGGCCGGGGCGCGGTTGATTTCATCGGCGAGCAGCAGGTTGGTGAACACCGGGCCGCGACGGATCTTGAAGCTCTCGGTCTTCGGGTCGTACACCGCGTGGCCGCTGACATCGCTGGGCATCAGGTCCGGGGTGAACTGCACGCGGCCATAGTCCAGCTCCAGCGCCTGGGCGAGGGCACGCACGAGCAGGGTCTTGCCCAGCCCGGGAACGCCTTCGATCAGCACATGGCCACCGGCCAGCAGGGCGATCAGGATCTGGTCGAGCACCTCGGGTTGGCCGATGAAAGCGCGGCCGACGGCGTCGCGCACGGCATCGACGCGCTCGGACAACGGCGACGGCGACGGCGGCGCGGTCACGGCAGGAGGGGACAGCGGCGGCGGAAGCGTCGGCTCGGTCATAGCAGGTTTCTCATCTGGATCAGCAGGCGGATGCGGTCGCGCAGGCCGGCGACGTCGTGGGCAGCGGGTGGGGTCAGGGCGGTCTGCACGCGTGCGTGCGACCACTGCAGCAGGGTGGCGATGGCGTGCACCTGGGCCTCGCCGGCCAGCGCGGCGGCCGTCGGTGACCGCCGTCGCAGGCGAGCCAGGAAGGCACGGCGGACCGCGTCGTACAACAGCGGCGCTTTGCCGAAGCGCAGCAGGTGCTCGCCGCTGGCGCGGATGTGTTCCAGCAGGGAGCGGCGTTCGGCCGGCGGCGAGGGCAGTTCGCTGCCCAGCCGCTGCGCACGCTGCCACAGCCAGCCGAGCAGGGCCAGCAGCAACGGCGCCCACACCGGCCAACCGAGGTAGAACACGCGGTTCCACAGCGAGGGCGGACGGGAGGCGTAGACCAGCCACATCGTGCCCTTGCCATGGTTCGGCGCCAGCACGTAGCGGGTCAGATCGCGGTGTGCCTTGTCGTGCAGGCCATCGACGATCGCGTTGGCAGCATTCGGGGGGACCGCCGGGTTGGGTCGGCCCTTGCCGTGCATGAAGGCCATGTCGGCCAGCACATCGATGCGGCCATGGCCGTGGCGCAGGCGGGCGAAGACCCGGCTTTCCTCATCTCCCCAGCCCCGCTCGAGCGTGATGCCGGTGGGCGGCGCGACCGCGAAGCGGCGTCCGTTGCAGAACTCGACATGCTGCGGGTCATCGCGCACGTGGAACGGCTGGCAGTCGCTTTCATGGCCTTCGCTGTCCACGCCGAGCGCTTCCAGCAGCGGCCCGTTGCGCGCCTCGTCCTTGCCGATCGGTGGCGTGCGCACGATCAGATGCCCGCCGCGTGCCACCCAGGCCATCAGGGCGGCCACCGCGGGCGCGGGGACCTCCGCACTGTCCTGCAGCAGCACGACGGTATCGCCCGGCGCCAACGGCATGCGGGTCAGGTCCAGGCGCGGCCGCGACTGCACCGTGAGGCCGTCCGCACGCAGTGCCTGGCCGAGCACATACAGCGGGTTGTAGCTCGCTTCGCCCTGCGGGGGCAGGCGTTCCACCTCGGTCACCCGCTCGTGCGTGCGCAGGAACAGGATCGCCAGCGGCACCGCGATCACCAGCAGCACGAGGCCAACCAGCAGCCAGCGCAGGCGCGCGCTCATGCGCGCCACCCGAACTGGGCCTGCAGCGTGGAGGCCAGCGAGTCGAAGTCGTCATCGGTCGGCAACTGGCCCGCATAGGCGGCGTACTGCCAGACCCGCACGATGCGCGCAAACAGGCTGCGGTCGGCCTCGACCGGCATCCGTCGCGAAGCGCGCAGGCACTGCGCTTCGGTGGCCCCCGGCGGCAGGCTGACCTGCGCGCGTTCGCTCATGGTGTCCACACTGGCGCGATACAACAGCGCCAGCGCCTGGCGGGGGCGTCCCTCCTGCCACAGCGCACGCGCACGTGCGGCGGGATCGGGCGGTGCCACGTCCGGTATCCGGATCGCGTCTTCCACGACCGCCGTCGCCGTTGCGCGACGGCGCTGGCCAGAGCCGCGCAGCCACGGCAGCCAGCGCGGCGCGGTGGCCAGCAGCAGTACCACCAGCAACCCCACGAACGCCCACAGCGTCCACTCGGCGATCTGTGCCGGCAACAACGGACCCTTGGCACCGCGTTGAGAGGTGCCCTTGGTCGCGGCCTCGCGCTTGGCCTTCTCGACATCGACTGCGTCGGTGTCCGTGCGCTTCCACTCGGTCACCTCGCGGGTCGGGCTCTGCAGCGGGTCTTCGTACGCGCGCTGCACGGCCTGGCGGAAGCCGGCCGTATCCACTGCTTCGCCGCCGAAGATGCCGACCGGTGTGTTGGCCGGATCGTTGTCGTAGGTCAGCGGTGGATCGTCTTCTTCGTCTACTTCTTCGCCGTCTTCGTCAGCGGCGTCGGCCGCGTCGGCCGCATCGGAGGCGGGCGCCAGGCCGTCCTCGAGCGACGGCGTGTCATCGGCCGGTGCCGCCACCGCGCCCTTGGCGTTCGACGGCGGCCCCTGCTGCGCGTGCAGCGCCGCGCCCGGCCAGATCAGCACCAGGGCCAGCATCAGCAACGGCGCCGCCTGCTGCATCCGTACACGCAGGCGCCGGAAGGCGATCTCCAGATCCCACGCCTCCATCTGCGTACGCCGGTCCAGGTACAGCCCGAAGCCCGCGCCCGCGTAGAACGGACCGATCACCGTGGCCGCGCCCCAGAACAGCAGGTTCACGCCCAGCTGCATCCACGCCGGCATGTCCTGCTTGGCCAGCTCCCACGCCGCGCGCCAGGATTCGGACAGCAGGTCCACCGGAATGAACAGGAATACCGCCGCGATGCCGCCGGCCACCAGCACGACCTCGAAGACCATGCACACCAGCGTGAGCAGCAGCGCATGCCCCAGTGCGCCCCCGGCGATCGCACGGCGACGCTGGCGCCGATGCGCCGGATCAGCACCTTCCAGCAGGTTGACCGGCAGCAGCACCGACCGCAGCGGGCTCAGGCGTCGCCAGCCGAGATAACCCCAGAAGCCCTGCCAGCCCCAGGAGCGCTGCGCGCGCAGGGTCTGCCGGGTCGTCGACGTATCGCCGAACACCCCGCGCGAGATCACGTACAGCGCGATGCGCTCGAACAGCGGCTTGAGCCACCACATCGCCAGCCAGGCCCAGCCGAAGCTGTCGGTCCACCACGCCACGGCGTTGAGCAGCACGAACACCGGCAGCGACACGGCCAGCCAAGGCGCCCAGACTGCGGCCGCATGGCGGCGCACCAGGGCCATGCCCAGCTCCATGGCCTCCCAGCCCGAGCGTGCCCGCAGCACGACGTTGAGCCGATCAATCTGCATCGGCCGCCCCGCGTCCACCGCGCCACAACCAGACGAACACCGTGGTCCACAGCACCGCGGCCACGCTGTATTTCCCCCAGGCCGGGATCGCCGCGATCGAGGACCAGAAGGCTTCGATGAAGGCGGCGATCAGCAGCATCGCCGCGACCCCCACGCACAGCTTGGCCCCGATCACGCCGCCCTCGACCAGCGCATCGATGCGCCGCCGCCGCCCGGGGGCAAGCAGTTTCATGCCCAGCTGCAGGCCGGCGCCGCCGGCGATCACGATCGCGGTCAGCTCGAACGCGCCATGGCCGGCCACGAAGCGCCAGAACGGATCGCCGTGGCCGATGTGCTGCAGATGGCCGGCGACCGAGCCGATGCCGACACCGTTGAACAGCATCACCAGCACCGTGCCGACGCCGGCGATCAACCCGAAGGCGAACGTGCGCAGGCCGATGCTGATGTTGTTCATGATGTAGTAGCCGAACATCGTCCAGTTGGTGCCGCTGTCGCGGCCCAGGTTCGGCGAGGCCGGATCGTACATGCGCTCGAATTCGGCGATGCGCGCGTTGTCCAGCAGCAGGTGGATCAGCTCCGGGCGCCACAGCACCAGCGCGAAACTGCCCACCAGCGGCACCACGAACAAGGCCGCGGCCACCCACATGCTGCGCGCCTGGCTGCGCACCAGCTGCGGGAAGTCGGCGAACAGGAAGGCGAGCGCGCGCTGCCACTGCGGTCGCGGCGTGCGGTAGAGCAGGGTGTGGCCCTGCTGCATCAGCTGCTGCAACCGCGCGACCAGCTGCGGGCTGTAACCGCGTCGGCGCGCCAGTGCCAGCTGCTGGCACAGGCGGCGGTAGCGCTGCGGGAAATCACCGTCGTCCAGGCCTTCGGGGGCGGCTTGCCGGCGTGCCTGCCGTGGATGCTCGCCGCGCTGGGTCAGCCACTGCTCCAGCGCCTGCCATTCGGCCTGGTAGCGGGCGACGAACTGTTCCTGTCTCATCGGCGTCCCAACAGCCAGTTGGCCATCGCATACAGGCGCAGCACGCCGACCTGGCCGCGGCTTCCGGTGAGCGGCGCGGCGATATCGGCCAGCTCCTGCTGGCGCGGGGTCGACAGCCGCGGCGCACGCTCGGCGAAGGCGACCACGGCCGCCTGCTCGGCCGGCTGCAAGGGGTGCGGTGGCACCAGCACGCTGCCGACCGGCACGCTGCCGCCCAGCGGCGGCGCACCCTGGTGGATCACCACGGTGCCGGCGACCAGATCGCCGAGGCGGCGGCCATGCGCATCGAACAGACTCGACAGCAGGCCGAGCGCGTAGCCGAACGGCAGCATGTCCACGGTGCGCAGCAGGTTGCGGGTGATCGCGCTCATCCAGCCGATCGGTCCGCCATCGCGCGCGACCACGCGCAGGCCCATGGCGCGTTTGCCCAGGGTGCGGCCCCAGCACGCTTCCTGGACGATGGTGTAGGCCCACAGCAACAGGAACATCAGGCCCAGGTAGAGGCCTTGGCCGAAGCCCCCGAGGAAGGCCAGCGGAATGCTGAGGATCATCAGCGCGCCGATGCGGATCACGAAGTCGATCGCCCAGGCCAGCGCACGCGGCAACGGACCGGCCACGGGCAGGTGCAGGGGCACGCCTTCGGGGGTGATGACCTCCCGGTAGGTGTCCAGCATGGGCGCGCTCATCGGCGGCACGTCACGGTGGATCGTACGGAAGGCCACAGGGGACGCCGGATTCCTCTCCGGTCTGCCAGCGGGGGCATGCGGGTCTCGACTGCTTCCTGGTCGGCTGAGGACTTTACCGCAATCAACCGCGGTACTGATCCTTCAGGCGCACATAGTGATCGGCCGAGTAGTGCAGCGACTCGATCTCCTTGTCGCTGAGCCTGCGCGCCAGCCGCGCCGGGTTGCCCAGCCACAGCTCGCCTTCGCCGACCACCTTGCCGGGGCCGAGCACCGCGCCCGCGCCGAGGAAACCGTGCGTCCCCACCTTGGCGCCATCGAGGATGCAGGCACCCATGCCGATCAGGCAGTAATCGCCGATGGTGCAGGCATGGATGATGGTGCCGTGGCCGACCGTCACGCCTTCACCGATCAGGGTCGGGTAGCCGCCCTTGTTGAACGGGCTGTGGTGGCTGACGTGGATGATGGTGCCGTCCTGGATGTTGCTGCGCGCGCCGATCCGCACGTGGTTCACATCGCCGCGGATCACCGTGCCCGGCCACACCGAGACGTCATCGCCCAGCACCACGTCACCGATGATCGTGCAGGCCGGGTCGATGTAGACGCGCTCGCCGAGCACGGGGAGTTTGTCGAGGAAGGGGCGGATCGGGGACATGCGGACTCCAGGCAATGACGCGCCCTGCTGGGCGCGGGGTCATGATACCGGGCGCTGTTCTTACGCGACTCTGCTGCGACGCGCGCGTTCCAGGTGCACCAGCAGCAGCGAGATCGCCGCCGGCGTCATGCCGGGGATGCGCTGGGCCTGGCCGATGGTCTGCGGCCGCACCCGTTCGAGCTTCTGCTGCACCTCGGCCGAGAGGCCGCGCACGCCGGCGTAATCGAACTCCGCGGCGATGGCGGTGTTCTCGTGGCGCTGCTGGCGCGCGATCTCATCGCGCTGGCGGTCCAGGTAACCGGCGTACTTCACCCCGATCTCGACCTGCTCGGCGACCTTGGCATCGGCCACGGCCGGCCCGAGCGAGGGCACCTGCATCAGCGTGGCGTAATCCAGTTCGGGACGCTTGATCAGGTCCAGCACGTTGGTTTCGCGGCTGACCGCCACGCCCAGGGTAGCCTCCACTTCGCGGCCGAGCGCATTGCCCGGCGTCGCCCACAGTGCACGCAGGCGCGCGGTTTCCCGTGCGACGGCATCCTGTTTGGTCTGGAACGCGCTCCAGCGACGGTCATCCACCAGGCCCAGTTCGCGGCCGAGGCCGGTCAGGCGCACGTCGGCATTGTCTTCGCGCAGCTGCAGCCGGTACTCGGCGCGGCTGGTGAACATGCGGTACGGCTCGTTGGTGCCATGGGTGATCAGGTCGTCGACCAGCACGCCCAGGTACGCCTCGTCGCGGCGCGGGCACCAGCCGGCGTCGTCGCGGGTGAAGCGGGCGGCGTTGAGGCCGGCCAGCAGGCCCTGCGCGGCGGCCTCTTCATAGCCGGTGGTGCCGTTGATCTGGCCGGCGAAGAACAGGCCGCTGACGGTCTTGGTCTCCAGCGTGTTCTTCAGCCCGCGCGGATCGAAGAAGTCGTACTCGATCGCGTAGCCCGGCCGGGTGATATGCGCGTTCTCGAAGCCGCGCATGCTGCGCACCAGCTCCAGCTGCACATCGAAGGGCAGCGAGGTGGAGATGCCGTTGGGATATATCTCGACCACGTCCAGCCCTTCGGGCTCGACGAAAATCTGGTGGCTGGCCTTCTCGGCGAAGCGCACCACCTTGTCCTCGATGGACGGGCAGTAGCGCGGGCCGATGCCTTCGATCTGCCCGCTGTACAGCGGCGAACGGTGCAGCGCGTTGCGGATGATCTCGTGGGTGCGCTCGCTGGTGTGGGTGATCCAGCAGCTGACCTGCGCCGGATGCTCGGCCACGCTGCCGAGGAAGGACATCACCGGGCGCGGGTCGTCGCCGGGCTGTTCTTCCATGAGGCTGTAGTCCAGCGAGCGGCCATCGATGCGCGGCGGCGTGCCAGTCTTGAGGCGGTCGATCACGAACGGGCGCTCGCGCAGGCGCGCGGCCAGCGTGGTCGCCGGCGGGTCGCCCATGCGGCCGGCGGCGTACTGGGTTTCACCGACGTGGATCTTGCCGGCCAGGAAGGTACCGGCGGTGAGCACCACGGCCGCCGCGCTGAAGCGCAGGCCGGTCTGGGTGATCGCACCGCGCACGGCGTCGCCTTCGATGATCAGGTCATCGACCGCCGCCTGGAACACGGTCAGGTTGGGCTGGGCCTCGACGATCTGGCGGATCGCCATGCGGTAGAGATTGCGGTCGGCCTGGCAGCGCGTGGCGCGCACGGCCGGGCCCTTGGAGGCATTGAGCGTGCGCCACTGGATGCCGGCGCGGTCGGCGGCATGCGCCATCGCGCCGCCCAGGGCATCGATCTCCTTGACCAGGTGGCCCTTGCCGATCCCGCCGATGGCCGGGTTGCAGCTCATCGCGCCGATCGTTTCCACGTTGTGGGTCAGCAGCAGGGTGCGCGCACCGCTGCGCGCGGCCGCCAGCGCGGCCTCGGTGCCGGCGTGGCCGCCGCCGATGACGATCACGTCGTAGCGGTAGAAGGAGTCAGTCATGGCGGAGGAGCTCGGGACGGGGCCGGGCGGCCCGGATCAGCCCTGGCAACAGGGCGCGGGTGGCGATTTTAGCGCCATTCGTCGGGGGCCATGAAATCAACCCTCAAGTTGGCACGTTTTCTGCAGATAACCCAATAGCACCCAGGATGGCATGCGCCTTGTGCGCAACGGACCGGAATTGGAACAGGGGCCGGTCCAAGCGCATCGTGGGGAAGCAGAGGGGCCGGCAGTCGGGGGACTGCCGGCCCTGTTTTTTTGCGGTTCCCGGCCGGGCCGGGTGGCCCAAATACAGAAGGCCCCGCCAGTAGCGGGGCCTTCTGCGTTTAAGGTGCCGACATCCGACAGGGCCGGAACAGGGGGGATCCAGATGTTCCTGGCGGATATCGACATAGAGCCGAATGTGACGCCACTTGTCGCTTTTGACACTTTGTGACCGTGGCAGTCACCGCCCGGCTAGAGTGAACCGCCGGGCGCGTGAAAATCAAGCCATCTCAGGGCTCAACTGTGCGTTGGTTCGCATTGTTGAGATTCCGCCACGGGGAGCCGTTCATCCTCGGCGCAGCCGGACGCGGGGCCTGGGCCGGGCGTGCCTGCGGCGGACGCGAGGGTCGCTGCTGCTGTTGCTGAGGCCGGCGCGGGCCACCCACCGAATCCATGTTCCGCCACGGCGAGCCGCCGTTGGTCGGACGCGGACGATCCGGCGGACGGGTCGGATGACCCCCATTGCCGTTGCCGGGACGCGGCGGCGGGCGATGATTGTGCGGCGGACGGTAGTTCGGATAGGGGCGATACACCGGGTAGCCGTAACCACCGCCATAGCCGCCGCCATAACCGTAATATCCGCCACCGCCGTAGTAGCCGCTGCCGTAGCCGTAGGGATAGCCGGCCGGGTAGCGGTACTCGACCGACGGTGCGCCGTGGTAGTAGCCACTGCCGCCACCGCCACCGCCGACATAGTCGTACGTCGCGCAGCCGGACAGGGCCAACAACAGGCCACCGGCAAGAACAAGGCGCATTTTCATGATGGGTCCCCCCAAAGGGCTGTAGGGCCAGCTTCGGCCCACGGCGTTGAATCGGCCCTTAACTCGGCCCGATCCGAATGAATGGTTGCCATGCTGACACGTTCATCAGGGCGCATGTGGCCGTGGGGCATACGTTAATCTTGCGTCATGAGCGATTCACCCTTGCCCTGTGTTGACGACGTGCTGGCGGCGGCGGCGCGCATTGCCGCGCACGCCTGCGTGACCCCGGTGCTGCGCTCGCGCACGCTGGATGCGATGACCGGCGCCACGATCTTCTTCAAGGCCGAACACCTGCAGCGCAGCGGCGCCTTCAAGTTCCGCGGCGCGTGCAATGCCGTCTGGGCGCTGGACGATGACCAGGCCCGGCGCGGGGTGGTCACCCACTCCTCGGGCAACCATGGCGCCGCCCTGGCGCTGGCCGCGCGTACCCGCGGCATCGCCTGCCATGTGATCGTGCCCGAGGGCGCCGTGGCGGCCAAGCTGGCCAACATCGGTCGCCACGGGGCCACGCTGTGGCGCTGCGATGCCTCGATCGCCGCGCGCGAAGCGATGTGCGCGCAGGTCCAGGCCGAAACCGGGGCGACCCTGGTGCATCCCTACACCGATGCCCAGGTGATCGCCGGGCAGGGCACGGCCGCGCTGGAGCTGCTGCACGCCAGTGAGGGCCTGGACATGATGGTGGTGCCGGTGGGCGGCGGGGGCCTGGCCTCGGGCACGCGGCTGGCGCTGCAGGCGGTCGCCCCGGCGGCCGGGCTGGTTCTGGCCGAACCGCTGGGGGCCGCCGATACGGCGCGCTCGCTGGCGGCCGGCGAGCGCCGCATCGATTTCACCCCCGATACCGTCTGCGATGGCCTGCGTGGCACGCTGGGCATGCCGAACTTCGCACTGCTGCACGGCGTGGCGCAGGTGATCACCGTTGCCGATGACGCCACCATCGCCGCGATGCGGCTGATCTGGCAGGTGCTCAAGCAGGTGGTCGAGCCGTCCTCGGCGATCGCGCTGGCGGCGATCCTCGCCGAACCGGCGCGCTTTGCCGGCAAACGCGTCGGTGTGGTGCTGTCGGGCGGCAACGTCGACCTGGACGCCCTGCCGTGGAGCGCGGCATGAGCCGGCGCACCGGGGTGGGGTTCTTCGGCTGGCTGTGGCGGTTGTGCATCGTGCTGGCCGTGTGGCTGCTCGGGGTCACGGCGTGGATTGTCTGGATCGGCGAGCGCGACCAGGCACAGAAGGCCGACGCGATCATCGTGCTTGGCGCGGCGGCGTATGACGCCAAGCCCTCACCGGTGTTCGAAGAGCGCATCCGGCACGGCCTGGATCTGTACCAGCAGGGCTATGCGCCGCTGCTGATCTTCACCGGTGGCTACGGCGGCACCGGCGCGCGCTTTTCCGAATCGCAGGTGGCACGTCGCTACGCGCTCAAGCAGGGCGTACCGGATGACGCGATCCTGATCGAGACGGCCTCACGCACCACCCGGCAGAACCTGATCGAGGCGCGGCGCCTGATGGATCAGCGCAAGCTGCACCGCGTGATCATCGTCAGCGATCCGCTGCACATGGCGCGCGCGCTGCGCCTGTGCCGGGAACTGGGCATCGATGCGCTGGCCTCGTCCACGCCGAGCACGCGCTTCCGCAGCTTCCACACCAGCTGGCGGTTCCTGGCGCAGGAAATCTATTTCTTCCACCGCGACCTGTTTCCGGCGTCCTAGCGCAGCGCTTCGCCGCGGTGCTGCGCCGTAACGCCGGCCCGACGCCGGCGCATCACGTCGTCCGCCGACGGATCGGGATCGCCGAGACCGGCACGGTGGCGACATCGTGGCCGCGCTCGCGGATCGGCGCGCCGCCCTCCGGTGCCCAGGCATGGGCGTAGATCACTTCCCAGCTGCTGGGCAGCTTGCCATCCTCGCGGCGCAGCGGCTCGTACGCCGCCCGCGCGGCATCGAAGCGCCCGCGCCCGGTCAGGGTGTGGCGGCGGTCCTGGCGTGCGTTGGTGGCGCCGATCGCCTGCAGCTCGCGCATCAGCGCGGTCAGGTCGTCGTAGGTCAGGGTGAACAGGTCGCGGTCCAGCACCGGATCGCGGAAGCCGGACATCATCAGCGCATCGCCGAACTGCGCGATCGGGGCGAAGCGGCTGACATGCGGCACGTCGTCGGCGGTGGCGAACGCATCGCGCAGTTCGATCAGGGTTTCCGGCCCGAACGTGGAGACCAGCAGCAGGCCACCGGGCTTGAGCGCGCGGCGGAACCCGGCGAACACCGCCGGCAGATCCTCCACCCACTGCAGGCACAGGTTGCTGAAGATCACATCCACGCTCTGGTCCAGCACCGGCAACGCCTGCGCATCGCCGCATACGCGCGAGAACGGCTTCCACCAGCCGGCCTGCTTCTTCGCCTCGCGCAGCATCGGCTGGGCCAGGTCGAGCGCGATCACCTGCGCCTTCGGCCAGCGCTTCTTCATCACGGCGCTGGCGTGGCCGGTGCCGCTGCCGACATCGAGCACCACCTGCGGCTGGCGGTTTTCCAGGTAGTCCAGCGATTCGAGCAGGCGCTTTTCCACCTCGCGCTGCAGCGCCGCGGCGGCGTCGTAACTGCTGGCGGCGCGCGAGAAGGCGCGGCGGACGTGATGGGGATCGAAGCTGGACGTCATGGGGTACTCACGGCTCAAAACGGTGGTGCGGGTGGAATCAGAAGGTGCCCGGGTAGGCGCCGCCATCGATCAGCAGGTTCTGCCCGGTGATGTAGCCGGCCTGCGCACTGCACAGGAACGCGCAGGCGGCGCCGAACTCATCGGCGGTGCCGAAGCGGCCGGCCGGGATGTGGGTGCGCTTGCGTTCGGCCAGCTGGCCGGCATCGATGCCCTGCTGCTGCGCCAGATAGGCGAAGTTGCCGCGCAGGCGATCGGTATCGAACTGGCCCGGCAGCAGATTGTTGAGGGTGACATTGTGGGCAACGGTCCTGCGTGCCAGCCCGGCCACGAAGCCGGTCAGCCCGGAGCGTGCGCCGTTGGAGAGCCCGAGGATGTCGATCGGCGCCTTCACCGAGGACGAGGTGATGTTGACCACGCGGCCGAAGCCGCGCTCGATCATGCCGTCCACGGTGGCGCGGATCAGCTCGATCGGGGCCAGCATGTTGGCATCCAGGGCGGCGATCCAGTCGTCGCGGGTGAACTGGCGGAAATCGCCCGCCGGCGGCCCCCCCGCGTTGTTGACCAGGATGTCGACCTGCGGGCAGGCGGCCAGCGCCGCGGCGCGGCCCTCCGGCGTGGTGATGTCGGCGACCACGCCGATCACCCTGCGGGCGCCCGGCAGGGCCTGCAGCTCGAGCACGGCGCGATCCAGCGCCGCTTCACCGCGCGCGGCGATCACCACGTTGACGCCTTCGCGGGCCAGCGCACGCGCACAGCCCAGCCCGAGGCCCTTGCTGGCGGCGCAGACCAGGGCCCAGCGGCCGGCGATTCCAAGATCCATGGGTCAGTCCTGTGGCAAGAGGCAGTCGTACATGATCGGCGATGCGTGGCCGGGAGAGGTCAAGACTGTGCGGCAACAAAGTGTTGCAGCTGCGCGGCGACCTCGTCGGCATGGCCGAGGAACGGGGCATGCCCGCCGTGGGCGACCACATGGACCTGCGCGGCGGGGGCCAGCGCGCCGGCCGCCTGCATGGCCCGCGCCGAGACCAGCCGGTCGCGCTGGCCGGCCAGCCACAGGCTGGGTTTGCCCAGCGGGGCCAGGGCGCCGCGGAGATCGGTGTTCTCCAGCAGGCGCAGGCCTTCCTGCAACGCACAGGGGGCCGGCTCTCCGCGCGCGACCAGCATCTCGCGCAGCGTGCGCAGTTCCTGGCGGGCGTGTTCGGACCCCATCGCGTCCAGCGCGAGGAAGCGCTCCAGCGTGCCGCGATAGTCCTGCGCGAGATCCTGGCCGAACTGGCCGAACACCGCCGGCTCGACCGCATGCGGCCAATCGTCGCCGCGCACGAATCGCGGGGTGGCGGCGATCATCGCCAGGGCGCGCACCTGCGGCAGCGTCGCGGCGGCATGCAGGGCGAACAGGCCGCCGAGCGACCAGCCGCACCAGACCGCCGGCGGCGTCGCAGCGGCGATGGCGTTGACCACATGCGGCAGGCGCAACGGGGTGGTGTCGTCGCGGCTGGCACCATGGCCGGGCAGATCGACCAGGTGCAGCTGGAGGTGCGGCGACAGCCGCTCCACCAGCGGCGCGAACACGCCGCCATGCAGGGCCCAGCCGTGGATCAGGACCAGTGCCGGGCCCTGGCCGATGACATCGATATGCATGCTCAACTCTGTGGCGTCACGCGGTCAGGGCATTCAACGCGTGCTGCTGCCCCACGGTATCGCGGGCGTGCGCGATCGCATCGATCAATGCGCGCACCTGCGCCGGCGCATGCAGTGCGGACAGCGTCACGCGCAGGCGCGCCTTGCCCTCGGGCACGGTCGGCGGACGGATCGCGCTGACCAGGAAACCCGCCGCCTCCAGCGTGGCCGACATCGCCATCACCGTCGACTCGGCGCCGCACAGCAGCGGTTGGATCGGGGTATCGGACGGCATCAGTTCCAGGCCGTGCTGGCGGGCACCGGCGCGGAAGAGGCCGATCAACTCGGTGAGCTTCTCGCGGCGCCAGTCGTCGCGGCGTGCCAGCTTCACGGCGGCCAGTGCCGCGGCGGCCTGGGCCGGCGGTACGGCGGTGGTGTAGATGTAGGGCCGCGCGGTTTCGGCCAGGTGCTGGATCATCGCCTCGTCGCCGAGCACGACCGCACCACTGCCGCCGAGTGCCTTGCCGAGCGTGGCCAGCTGCAGCGGCACATCGTCGACGCCCAGGCCTGCATCGGCCACGCAGCCGCGGCCGTGTTCGCCGACCACGCCGATACCGTGCGCGTCATCGACATACAGCAGCGCTTCCTGCATGCGCGCCACCAGCGACAACGAGCGCAGGGGGGCGATGTCGCCATCCATGCTGAAGACACCGTCGGTGGCCAGCATCGCCGCGCCGTTGGGCGCGTGCTTGAGCTGGCGCAGCGCGCCTTCGGTATCCAGGTGCGGATACCGCCGCAGCCGGCAACCGGCCAGGCGCGAGGCATCGAGCAGGCTGGCGTGGTTGAGCCGGTCCTGCACGCAGACATCGTCTTCTTCGCCGAGCAGCGCCTGCTGCACGGCCAGGTTGGCGGCAAAGCCGCTGCCGAACAGCAGTGCGCGCGGATAGCCGAGCCAGTCGGCCATTTCCTGTTCGAGCGCTTCGTGCAGCGCATGGTGGCCGCAGATCAGGTGCGAGGCGGTCGCGCCGGCGCCTTCGCGCGCGGCGGCATCCTGCAGTGCGCTGACCACCCCGAACTGCTGCGACAGACCCAGATAGTCATTGCTGCAGAAGTTGGTCAGCCATTGGCCATCCACTTCCAGCTGCACGCCATCGCGCCGGCTCACCACGCGGCGGACACGCAGGCGCCCCTGCGCGTCGCGGAGCTTGCGCTGGGCCTGGATGCGGTCGTGCAGGTCAGGACGGGCCATGGTCGTCAGGGGGTCCGGGTGGGCCGTTAGCGTACCCGGTTGCCGGGCCCGCTGCTCGGGGCTCAGGCCGCCCGCCCACAGCCGCCGCCAGCGGTGATGTCGGCGTGGACCGTGGCCGGGTGATCGTGCCCCACCGCGTCCACGCTGATCGCCATCGGGCGCAGCCCCAGCCGTTCGAACAGGGCCAGGTCGCGCTCGGTGTCCGGGTTGCCGGTGGTCAGCAGCTTTTCGCCATGGAAGATGGAGTTGGCCCCGGCCAGGAAGCACAGCGCCTGCAGCTCGTCGCTCATCGCCTCGCGCCCGGCCGAAAGCCGCACCATCGAACGCGGCATCACGATGCGGGCCACCGCGATCATCCGCACGAACTCGAACGGGTCCAGCGCGGCGGTGCCGTGCAGGGGGGTGCCGGCGACCTGCACCAGGCGGTTGATCGGCACCGAGTCCGGGTGGGCGGGCAGGGTGGCCAGCGCCAGCAGCAGGCCGGCGCGGTGTTCGCGCGTCTCCCCCATGCCGACGATGCCCCCGCAGCAGGTCTTCAGCCCGGCATCGCGCACGTGCGCCAGCGTGTCCAGGCGGTCCTGGTACTGGCGCGTGTGGATGATCGAGTCGTAGTAGTCCGGTGCGGTGTCCAGGTTGTGGTTGTAGTAGTCCAGCCCGGCCTCGCGCAGGGCGGTGGCCTGCGCGCCGCTGAGCATGCCCAGCGTGGCGCAGGTTTCCAGGCCGAGCGCCTTCACCTCGCGGATCATCGCCGCCACCTTGGGGATGTCGCGGTCTTTCGGCGAGCGCCAGGCCGCGCCCATGCAGAACCGCGAGGCGCCGGCGGCCCTGGCCTGGCGCGCCCTGGCGACCACATCGTCGGTGGCCATCAGCTTCTGCGCGTCCACGCCGGTGCTGTAGCGCTGTGCCTGCGGGCAGTAGGCGCAGTCTTCCGGACAGCCGCCGGTCTTGACCGAGAGCAGGGTCGAGATCTGCACTTCCGCCGGATCAAACTGCTCGCGGTGCACGCTGGCCGCGCGGTGCAGCAGCGCCGGGAACGGCAGTTCGAACAGCGCCAGCAGCTCCTCGCGGTGCCAGTCATGTCGGATGACAGAAGCCATGGGGATGTCCTGACAGATAGGGGAACGAAAGGGCGGCAGTCTGGTGAGGAGGCCGCCATCTGTCAACCATATGATCATTTCAAAAGTTTACGGAGCCCTGGGGTGGCTGCGCTGGCAGATCCTGCCGTTGCGCTGCCTGGTCTGCGAGTGCCCGGGCGAGGACGGGATGGACCTGTGCCGCGCCTGCCATCGGGCGTTGCCCTGGAACGACCATGCCTGCCGCCGCTGCGCGCTGCCCTTGGCGGCGGCCGACCGCGCCGATGAAACAGACGACCACTGCGGGCGTTGCATCGACGAGCATCCCCGCCAGGCCGCCGCCAGCGCGGCGTTCCTGTATGCGGCGCCGATCGACCGCCTGCTGATCCGGTTCAAGTTCCACCAGGACCTGGCCGCCGGCCGATTGCTGTCGCAGCTGATGCTGCAGCGCGTGCCGCCGTTCCTGGCCGGGCCGCTGCAGCCGATGCCGCTGCATCGCCGGCGGCTGCGCCAGCGCGGCTACAACCAGGCGCTGGAATTGACCCGGCCGCTGGCGCGCGGGCTGTGCTGCCCGCTCTGGCAGGGTCTGCAACGGACCCGCGAAACGGCCGCGCAGTCGAATCTGGATGCCGATGCCCGTCGCTGCAACCTGCGCGATGCGTTCGCGGTGCGGGGGCATCCGCCGGCCGGGCTGACCGTGGTCGACGATGTGATGACCACCGGGGCGACCACCGATGCCGCGCTGCGCGCGCTGCAGTACGCCGGTGCCGGACCGATGCAGGTATGGGTCTGTGCGCGGGTGCCGTGAGCGCCGTTGCCGCGCCGTGCACAACGAAGCCGTACCATCGGGCCGTCATCACCCCTCAAGGATGTCCCATGAACCTGCCGCCGGACTCGCGCACGTTTCCCCTTCTTACTGCCATCGGCCGCAGCTGGTGGGTGCTGATGCTGTACGGCGTGGTCGCCGTGGTATTCGGGCTGATCGCGATCGCCCGGCCGTTGTCGGCCGCGACCGCACTGGCCTGGGCGATCGGCGTGATGGCGCTGGTGGAGGGCCTGATCAGCCTGTTCGCGCTGTTCGGCCGCAGCGGTGTGCCGCGCGGCTGGCTGCTGGTCTATGCGCTGGCCTCGCTGGGGTTTGGCGTACTGGCCGTGCTCAATCCGCTGGCGACCGCCAGCGTGCTGATCCTGCTGCTCGCGGCCTGGCTGATCGTGGCCGGCCTCTACCGCATCGTGTTCGCAATCCGGGTGCGCAGGGAAATCCAGGGCGAGTGGTTGCTGATCCTCAGTGGCGTGCTGGCGATCGTGCTCGGCGCGATGATGGTGGCCAATCCGATTGCCGGCATCGCCGTCACCACGCTGTGGATCGGCATCGGCAGCCTGCTCTACGGCGTACTGCAGATCGTGGTCGGCTGGCGCATCCGCCGCCTGCGCTGAGCGCGGGCAACAGCGATACTCGGGGCCCCACCCTTGGAGAGACGCGCATGCGCAGCCATCTGTTGATCGTGATCCTGGCACTGGGCGCCGGCCTGGGCGCCTGCACGCAGACATCCCCGCCTCCGGCGGCGGCAGACGTGCCGGCGGGCGTCCCACCGCTGGCGCAGGCACGCATCCAGATGCGTGAGGTCGCCGCGGAGGCAGGTGGCTCCAACAGCACAACGCTCACGGACCGCGATGGCAATGCCCTGCCGCTGCTCGAACCGGCGTTCATCACCACCGGCGACATCGCCTCGGTTGCCGTCGGCACCGATGGACACAACGGACAGGACACCCTTGTCCTGCGCTTCACCGACGCAGCCGCACCGCGCATCCTTGCCGCGACCGAAGCACGCGTGGGCAAGCGGGTGGCGTTCACCATCGGCGACCAGGTCCTCAATGTCGCCGTCATCGCCGGTCCGTTCGCGCAGTCCATGCAGGTGACCGGACTGGATGGCAGCGACGAAGCGCACCGGCTGTTCACCGAGATCACCGGCAAGGCGCCCTGAGCCCGTCGGTCAGGGCAGCTGCCGCTCAGCGGAAGTTCGCCTCGATCTGCTCAAGCGACTTGCCCTTGGTCTCCGGCAGCCAGAACGCGGCGATCAGGAAGTACAGCAGCGTGCAGCCGGCCCAGAAGAAGAACATGCTGGCGTAGCCGTAGTGACCGACCGTGGGCAGGAAGATCGCGGCGATCACCGTGGAGACGAACTGGTTGATCAGCAGGGCGATGCTCATGCCGTTGGAGCGGATGCGGGTCGGCATCAGCTCGGACAGCGCCAGCCACACGCACACGCCGGGGCCGACCGCGAAGAACGCGACGAACAGCAGGATGCAGCCGGCGACCAGCCAGCCGTGCGTGGGCGAGGGCACCGGGCCGATCACTGCGCGTTCGATCACCAGCGGTGCGTTGGCGGCCTGCGCGGGGTCCGGGAACGGGTTGAGGTGCAGGGTACGGAAGAAGCGGCCGATCACGCTGTCGGCCGAGACCGCGTCCTCGCGGCGGATCTGCAGGGTGGCATCGATCGGGTTGTCGCTGCGCAGCGAGCGCACATTGCTGAAGCCGCCATAGGCATAGGACACGGTCAGCTGTTGCGGCGCGGTGCCGGCAGTGCCGTCCAGCCGCTGCCATTGCGCGGCATCCAGTGGCAGCGACAGGGTGGTGCCGCTCACCTGCTGCTGCAGCGTGGCCTGCACATCCAGCCGCCCGCGTTCGCTCTGCACGAACAGCAGGGCCGCCGCCAGCAGCGACAGCGTGATGCCGCCACTGCCCAGCATCAGCAGGAACTTGCGGCCCTTGCGGTCCACCAGCACCAGCGCCACCACGGTCATCACCGCGTTGAGCAGCTTGATCGCCACATCCGCACCATTGGCCACCGAGCCGGGCAGGCCGGCCTGGTTGAGGATGTTGACCGCGTAGGCCAGCACCGAGTTGATGCCGGTGGCCTGGGTGAACGCCAGCACCAGGCAGGCCAGCACGAAGGGCCAGACGTAGCGGCGGCTGAGCAGCGGATCGCGTTTGCCGTTGGGGCCGATCTGGCGTTCTTCCGGCGCCTGCATGCGCTGCAGGGTCGGCTCGACGTCGGCCGCGGCGACCGTGCGCTGCAGCGCGCTGCGCGCCTTGTCGATGCGGCCACGGCGCACCAGCCAGCGCGGTGATTCACTGATCAGCAGCACGCCCCCGGTGAACACCAGGCCGGGCAGCAGGCAACTCCAGAAGATCGTGCGCCAGGCATGGTCCTTGACGTCGAACAGCAGCCGCTGCTGCTCGGCACCGGGCAGATGGCGCACCGCGGCGGTCGCCGCATCCACCGCATGGGCGTGGTACAGCCCGATCAGGGCGGCCAGTACCAGGCCGATGGTGAGCAGCAACTGGAACATCGCGGCGCCGCGACCGCGCCGTTCCGGGCTGAGGACTTCGGCGAGGTACAGCGGCACCACCACGCCGATCAGGCCGCCGCTGATGCCCTGCAGCAGCCGCCCCATCAAAAGCGCGCCGTACCCATCGGACAGCGCCATCACCGGGATGCTGGCAGTGAACAGCACGCCGGCCAGCAGCATCGCGCCGCGACGCCCGATCAGGTCGGCGACCATGCCGGCGAACAGCGAGGACAACACGCTGCCGAGCAGCACGGCGGCGACCACGAAGCCCAGCTGCTGGCTGGTCAGGTGCCAGCTCGCGGTCGCGGTGGCCTCCAGGTAGGGCAGGGCACCGGCGATGATGCCGATGTCGATGCCATAGAGCAGCCCACCCATGCCGCCGATGAACAACAGATAGCGTACCGGCCAGCGCGGCGCGGAGGCGCCGGCGTGCACGGGAAGGGCTGCGGAAACGTCGTTCATCATGCCGGTCCTGTCTGCAACTGCGTGCGCCGTGGCGGCGCGGGAGTCAACGCTCAGTCGAGCGCGATGTCGTCGCCTTCCACCACCACGCCGCGCACGCGCAGGTCGTGGTCAAGCACCACCAGGTCCGCCCAGGCACCGGTCGCGAGACGGCCGCGGTCGTCGATGCCGAGATAGTCGGCCGGATAGCGCGACAGCCGGTTGGAGGCATCGGCGATGCCCAGGCCGAGCGAGACCAGGTTGCGCAGCGCCTGGTCCATGGTCAGCGCACTGCCGGCCAGCGAGCCGCTCGACAGCCGCACGCAGCCCAGGCATTTGTGCACGCGCTGCACGCCCAGCGCGTACTCGCCATCGGGCATGCCGGTAGCGGCGGTCGCATCGGTGACGCAGTACAGGCGAGGGATCGCGCGCAGGGCCGTGCGGATCGCGCCGGGATGCACGTGCTGCAGATCGGGGATGAGCTCGGCGTACTCGGCATGCGCGAGCGCGGCGGTCGCGATGCCCGGGTGGTAGTGGTCCACGCCGGTCATGCCGTTGAACAGATGGGTAAAGCCTGCCGCGCCTGCGTTCAGTGCGGCAACACCATCCTCGTAGCTGCCGGCGCTGTGGCCGAGCTGCACGCGGATGCCGAGCGTGTTCAGCGCGGGAATCAGCGCCAGGTGCTGGCCGATCTCCGGGGCGAGCGTCAGCACCTTGATCGGTGCGATCGCATGCAGGCGCTGCACGTCGGCCAGGGTGGCCTCGACCACCAGCGGGGGCTGTGCGCCCAGACGCTCGGCACTGATGAAGGGGCCTTCCAGGTGTACGCCGAGCACGCGCGCCATGCCTGCTTCGCGCGTGGCGATCGCAGCGGACAGGCCTTCAAGCGCGCGGGTGATGTCGTCCTCCTGCGCGGTCATGGTGGTGCCCAGCAGCGCGGTGGTGCCGTGCCGGGCATGCGCGCGCGCCACGGTCTGCGCGGTCGTACCGCCCTGCATGATGTCCACCCCAGCGCCGCCATGCACATGCAGGTCGATGAAGCCGGGCAGGATCAGCGGGACCTCGTCGTCGCCGCGCGGATCGGCGTGCGCGGTATCGATGGCGGTGATGCGCTGGTCGAAGTGGATGTCGCCGCGGACCCAACCGGTGTCGGTGAGCAGGCGGCCGTGCAGGGAGCGGGACTCGGTCAAGGCGGGCACTCGGCGATGATCACTTCGACGCCCAGCCGCTGCAGCCCTTCCAGGTACTCGGCCTCGATGCTGGCGTCGGTGATGATGGTGTGGACCTGGTCCAGCCGCGCGATGCGGTGCAGGCTGACCCGGCCGAACTTGGAGGCGTCGGTGAGCACCACGATGCGGCGCGCGCGCTCGACCATGCGGTGGTTGAGGCTGGCTTCGGCCTCGTGGTGGGTGGTGAGGCCGAACTGTAGATCCAGGCCATCGACGCCCAGGAACAGGGTGTCGAAGCTGTAGGTGTTGAGGCTGGCCTCGGCCTGGCTGCCGTGCAGCGACAGCGACTGCTTGCGCAGCAGGCCGCCGGTGAGCAGCAGCTCCACGCCGGGCGCATTGGCCAGCTCCCAGGCGATGTTCAGGCCATTGGTCATCACCGTCACCTCGCGATGCCCGCGCAGGTGCCGCGCCAGCGTCATCGTGGTCGAGCCCGAGTCGATGATGATGTTGTCGCCGGCCTTGACCAGCTTGGCCGCCTCGATGCCGATCCGGTCCTTCATCGGCAGGTTCAGCGCATCCTTCTCGTGGATGTCCTGTTCCTGCGGCGGCGTGCGTACCAGCGTGGCGCCCCCGTGGGTACGGGTGGCCAGCCCCTGCGATTCGATGTGGGTCAGGTCGGCACGGATCGTGACCGCCGAGACCGAAAAACGCGTCACCAGCTCGCTGACCTGCACGTTGCCGTGCTCGACCAGGGTCTGGAGGATCTGCTGGCGACGCTGCCGGGTGTTCCGCATGGGGGCGATTCCGTTCGAAAGGGAAAGCCGAAGCTTACCGTTCCGAAAGCTCCTTGGCCTGCCGGGTTTCGTTATGCGTGCCTGAGAGGTTGCGATTGCAGGCCCGGGCATATTCGGCCAGGCGCAGCGCGACCTTGTGCTGGATCAGCGCCAGCGGTGCGGGCTGCAGTTCACCGGCTTCGATCGCCTTGAGCTGTTCGGGCATGAACTGGCTGAGCAGCATCTGCGGCGGCACCTGCGCGGTGAGGTTGGCGACCAGCGTGTCCAGCGCGGCCTGCACCGCCGGCTCGCCCCAGTAGTAACGGCTGCGGTCACTGAGCGAATAGGCGCGCAGCAGGCGCAGCGCGTGCTCGTCACCCTGGTAGTAGCTGCGCCAGCTGCCCGGCGTGTCGACCATGCAGCGGTCCAGCACCTCGATAAGGTTCGAGCGCTGCGCGGAAGGCAGCAGTTCGCGTTCGATCATGGCCAGCGCGAACACGGCTTCGCGGAAGGCATAGGTGGCCGCCGGCCCGACCTTGAGGATTGCGAAGTGATCGCGGACCAGCGCGTGCAGGCCGGCCTCGGTCTGGTAGTCGGTGGAGTGTGCTTCGAACACGATGCGCGGCTGCCGTTCGACGAAGGCCGAGAGGTCCGCGGCGGCGGCAGGGTCGTAGTAGTGCACGCTGCTGTGGTCGAAATCCACGCCGGGCTGCACGACCATCGCGATCACGCGCTCCCACGCCGGCAGCAGGTCCGGGGCGGAGAACGCTTCGCGGTGGATGTCCAGCGTGGTCGCGGCCGCGGCCGGCGTGGTGACCTGCAGGCCACCGGCCAGCGAAGCCTCACCGCCGGGGATCGGCACTTCGGTGCCGATCACGTAGACCGGCGGCGGTAGGCCGTGTTCGGCGGCGGTACGTTCGGCGATCCGCGCCAGTTCGGCCGAGCGCGCGGCGACGATGGCGTCCGGCAGCGGGGTCGGGTCATCGGCGCAGGACATGCTGCAGTCCAGGTGGATCTTGTGGAAACCGGCTGCGACGTAGGCGGCGATCAGGTCGCGCGCGTTTGCCATGGCAGCGTCTGCCGGGCCTTTCTGCCAGGCGTTGGGACCGAGATGGTCGCCACCGAGCACCAGCCGCTCGGCCGGGAAGCCGGCATCGCGCGCCAGTTGCAGCACGTAGTCGCGGTACTGCGGCGGGGTCATGCCGGTGTAACCGCCGAACTGATCGACCTGGTTGGAGGTCGCCTCGATCAGCAGCAGGGTGTCGTAGCGCTGCGCGACCTGCATCGCCGCCAGCAACACCTGCGCGTTGCTGCAGCAGACGCTGTACAGCCCGACGGGTTGGCCCTGGCGGTGGGCGGCGATCAACGATTGGACGGCGGACATGGCAACTCCAGTAACAACAGTGTTCAGGGGGAGGGATGGTGCTGGCGCGCGAGCAGAGCGGCGCCCCGCGCACCGCCGGCATCGCCGAAGGTGGGCGGCAGGATCGGGGGAACGCGGACGCCGGTGAACAGGTAGGGCGCGATCGCGGCCGGCAGGTCGCGGTAGAGCTGCTCCAGCTTGGACAGGCCGCCGCCGAGCACGATCACGTGTGGGTCCAGCGCGAGGATCAGGCTGGCGAAGCTGTAGCCGAGCAGGTCACGGTGGATGGCCAGGGCCTGCTGCGCGATCGCATCGCCGGCCTGCGCCCGGGCAACCACCGCGGCGGCATCCAGGGCCGCGCCACCGCGGCGTTCGTGGATCATCGCCAGCCCGCTGCCGGAGACGTAGCGCTCCAGGCAGCCCCGCAGGCCGCAGCCGCAGTCCAGCACCGGCAGGTCGTGGCGCTGCTGCAGGGTGGCGGGGAGGCTCCAGTGCCCCCATTCGCCGGCGATGCCGTTGTGCCCGGCGATCAGCCGGCCACCCACGCAGAAACCACCGCCCGCGCCGGTGCCGAGGATCACCCCGAACATGCTGGGGTAGCCCGCGGCAGCGCCGTCATGCGCTTCGGACAAGGCGAAACACTGCAGGTCATTGCCCAGTTCCAGCGGGCGTTGCAGGCGTGCCTGCAGGTCCGCACCGACGGTCTGGCCGGTCAGGCTGGGCACGTTGGCGCTGAGCTGGCGGCCACTGGCACGATCACGCACGCCGGGCAGGCCGATGCCGACGGCCACGCCGCGCTCGCCTAGCGCGCTGTCGGCGGCATCGACCAGATCGACGATGGCCTGCAGGAACGCGGCGTAGTCGCGGGTGGGTGTCGCCACGCGCTGGCGGTGATGCACCACCAGCGCCGCGTCGCACGCGACCAGTTCGATCTTGGTGCCGCCGATGTCGATGCCGTACCAGGTCTGCATGCGTGCTCAGCCGTGGGGATGGATGGTCACGCCCTGCACCACACGGTTGACCGTGCCGTCGGGGAAGGGATTGTCCGGGGTCATGCCGAGCGCGGCCGAGCGCTGCAGCGCGTAGCACTGCGGCACCAGCAGCCACAGCGGGGCCAGCCACGGATCGGGCAGCGCGGGCGCATCGAGCACGAAATCGCCGTCGGCGCGGTCCGCGTCGTCGGGCCCGATCGACAGCACCCGGCCGGCGATGCCGTCGCGGCGCAGTTCGTTCAACAGGTCCTGTTCGTAGCGGCGGGCCAGCGGCTGTGCGCTGCGCAGCATCACCACCAGGGTCTCGCCGTTGAGGGTGGACTTCGGCCCATGGCGGAACCCCAGCGGGGTGTTGGCCAGCGCCAGCACGCGGCCGGCGGTGAGTTCGAGCACCTTCAGCGCGGCCTCGCGCGCAACGGCTTCCAGCGGACCGCTGCCGAGATAGATGACGCGCGCGTACGGCGCCTGGGCCAGGGCAGCGACCGCGGCATCCCAGGCGTCCAGCGCACGTTCGCCGTGGGTGCCCAGCGCATGCAGGCGTTCCAGGCGCTGCGCCCACGGGGCGCGGTCGAACGTGCTCAGCGCGGCCAGCAGCATGCAGCTCAGGCTGCTGGTCATGGCGAAGGCGCGGTCACAGCTGGCCGGCGGCATCAGCAGCGACAAGGTGTCACTGCGGCCGTGGCCACGCGTGGCCAGTTCGCCCGCGGCGTTGCAGGTGATGTCCAGGAAGCGCGCGTGGTCGACCTGGTCGCGGACGAGGTCCACCGCTGCCACGCTCTCCGGGCTGGAGCCGCTGCGCCCGAACGACACCAGCAGGGTCGGTCGATCGCGGCGCAGGTACAGCGCCGGATGGGTCAGCAGGCTGGTGGTATGCACGGCGCGGACCTCGGCGGGCCACTGCGCATTGATCTGGTCGGCCACCATCTCGGCGATGAAGCCCGAACTGCCGGCGCCGGTGAAGATCACCCGCTGGCCGGGATCGCGCAGGGCGTCACCGAGGAATGCATCGATGCGCGCCTGCGCGGCGTCCAGAAGGTCGGCTAGCACCGTCCACAGCCGGGGCTGCTGGGCGATTTCTTCGGCGGTATAGGCGCCACCGAGGCGCTGCCACGCGGGCAAATCAGGGAGCAGAGAAGCGTCCATTCGCAATTCCTGTTGGGCGAACGCACCTTCTGCGTTTTCTTTCGAAATGTCAAATAGCGAAAGATAAAGAAAAGATCGTTAGGTCACACTTTTTACCTATTGCTGGCGGGATGATCACAACCAAGTTTTTCCAATGCCGCGTCGCAACAAGGTTTCAGGCGGAAACAAAACGCGCATTCAGGTGGCGTTTGGAAAGTGTTGCTGTGCCGCATCTTTCGTTTGTACTCAAATATCCTTCTTTTTTCTTTGCAATTTGTTGACATCTTTCGAGACCCTGCCCTAGAGTCGGCCGCACTGGTTTCAGTTTCCCGCTGACCGCGGGCTTGGGGGCAAGGTGGACTTCCGGTTACGACGCACTGGTCTGACGATCGCACTGCTCGCTGCAGTGGCCCTGGCCGGCACCGCCAGCGCCGCGCCGGTGGGCAACCTGCGTGCGATCAGCGCGACCCCGGGCAAAGACGGCACCGCCGGCTGGACGCTCAGCAGCGATACCGGCGCCACCCTGCGCGTGGAGCTGCTGCGCGAGGACGTACTGCGCGTGCAGGCCGGCCGCAACGGCACGCTGACCGCTGCCGGCGACAAGGCCGCACCGATCGTGCTGCCGCAGCCGGCGACGAAGGTCGCCTTCCAACTGGAAGAAGACGCCAACGAGGTGCGCATCCGCACCGATGCGCTGGTCCTGCATATCCAGCGCCAGCCGTTGCGCCTGTCGCTGGATCGCCGCGAGGGCGACCGCGATGTCGCCCTGTGGCGCGAACTGCAGCCGCTGGACTTGGACAAGGACCAGAGCGTGCAGGTGCTCTCCAGCGAGGCCGGTGAACACTTCTACGGCGGTGGCCAGCAGAACGGCCGCTTCGAATTCAAGGGCCGCGAGCTGGAGGTGTCGTACTCGGGTGGCTGGGAAGAGGGCGATCGGCCCAACCCCGCGCCGATGCTGCTGAGCTCGCGCGGCTGGGGCATGCTGCGCAACACCTGGAGCGATGGCACCTACGATCTGCGCCAGGCCGACCAGGCCACGCTGCTGCATCGCGAAGACCGCTTCGATGCGTACTACTTCGTCGGGCCGAGCCTGCACACCCTGCTGGACCGCTACACCACGCTGACCGGCCGCGCCGGCCTGCTGCCGCGCTGGGCGTTCTCCTATGGCGACGCCGACTGCTACAACGATGGCGACAACATCAAGAAGCCCGGCAGCGTGCCCGACGGCTGGAGCGATGGCCCGACCGGCACCACGCCGGACGTGGTGGACAGCGTGGCCAGGCAGTACCGCGACCACGACATGCCCGGTGGCTGGATTCTGCCCAACGACGGCTACGGCTGCGGCTACAAGAAGCTGCCCGAGACCGTGCAGGGCCTGGCGAAGTACGGCTTCAAGACCGGCCTGTGGACCGAGAACGGCGTCGACAAGATCGCCTGGGAAGTGGGCACCGCCGGCAGCCGCGTGCAGAAGCTGGACGTGGCCTGGACCGGCAAGGGCTACCAGTTCGCGATGGACGCCAACCAGTCCGCGTTCAACGGCATCCTGCACAACTCCGACTCGCGCCCGTTCCTGTGGACGGTGATGGGCTGGGGCGGCATCCAGCGCTACGCGGTGGCCTGGACCGGCGACCAGAGCAGCAGCTGGGACTACATCCGCTGGCACATCCCGACCCTGATCGGCTCCGGCCTGTCCGGCATGGCCTATGCCAGTGGTGACGTCGATGCGATCTTCGGTGGCAGCGCCGAGACGTTCACCCGCGATCTGCAGTGGAAGAGCTTCACGCCCGTGCTGATGGGCATGTCCGGCTGGTCCGGCAATGCGCGCAAGCACCCGTGGTGGTTCGACGAGCCCTACCGCAGCGTCAACCGCGACTACCTCAAGCTGAAAATGCGCATGACCCCGTACATGTACGGGCTGGCGCATGACGCGGCGACCACCGGTGCCCCGCTGCTGCGCGCGCTGATGTGGGACTACCCGCAGGACCCGCAGGCGTATACCGAAGCGTACAAGTACCAGTTCCTGCTCGGTCGCGAGCTGCTGATCGCGCCGGTGTACCGCAGCCAGGCCGCGAGCCGTGGCTGGCGCCGCGACATCCACCTGCCGCAGGGCCGCTGGATCGATTACTGGGACGGCCGCCAGCTGCAGGCCGGTGCCGAGGGCCGCGCGCTGGATCGTCCGGTCGACCTGGCCACGATCCCGGTGTTCGTGCGTGCCGGGGCGATCATCCCGATGTACCCGGCGATGCTCTATGACGGTGAGAAGCCGCTCGACGAAGTGACCTTCGATCTGTATCCGCAGGGCACCTCGCAGTACACGCTGTACGAAGACGATGGCGCCACCCGCCGTTATGAGAA
Organism: Stenotrophomonas sp. TWI1183; assembly: GCF_039673115.1. NCBI lineage: Bacteria > Pseudomonadati > Pseudomonadota > Gammaproteobacteria > Lysobacterales > Lysobacteraceae > Stenotrophomonas > Stenotrophomonas sp. TWI1183. Next base: position 44,631 of record NZ_JBDJKZ010000012.1, on the reverse strand, counting down.
GGGCGAGTCCAGCACCCAGGCGATCACCGTGCATGCGCCGGCGCAGGGCAGCGGCCCGGTGCAGGTGCGCATCGATCCGGTGCAGGGCCAGTACGCCGGCCAGCTGCAGCAGCGCCGCTATGCGCTGCGCGTGCTCAGCCGCCAGCGCCCGGCCACGGTGACGCTGGACGGACGCGCGCTGCCGATGCTGGCCGACCAGGCAGCGTGGCAGGGTGCGGGCGAGGGCTGGTACTTCGATGCGGCCGAGCGCCGCGGCACCCTGCACGTGCGCACCGCGCCGACCGACATCCGCCAAGCGCTCGCACTGCAGCTGGATCTGCCGATCGCCGCCGCGCCGGCCGACGATGCCTTCCCGCCCGCCCCCGAACTGGGCCGCGCGCTGCCCTCCGACAGCCTGCTGGTGGTCAACCGCCCGGCCGAGGAGCAGGGCTACGAAATGGAGAAGGCCTTCGACGAGGATCCGGCCACGTGGTTCCGCACCGTGCGCAACCAGGCGGTCAAGACCGGCGCGCACGAGTGGGTGCTCGGCTTCGGCGAACGCAGGCTGATCGACGGCATCGAACTGGCGCCGCGCAACGACCAGCACTGGAAGAACGGCCAGATCCGCGATTACGAGATCTACATGGCCGACAGCAACGGCGAGTGGGGTGAACCGGTCAAGCGTGGCCGCCTGACCCTGCAGCAGGGCATGCAGCAGATCGACTTCCCCGCCCATGCCGGCCGCCTGCTGCGCTTCCGCGTGCTGAGCACGCAGAACCCGGAAGGCGACGGCGCCAGCGGTGCCGATCCGATGGTGACCGCGGCGCAGGGCAGCGTGGCGCGGGCGGTCGATGCACTGCAGCCGCGCGATGTCGGCCCGATCGTGCTGTCCACCTTCCATGTGCTGGAGCACCCGCAGCCGGAGGGCCCCGCGCAGCAGCTGTATCTGTCCGCGTTGCCACTGCCGGCCCCGTTGAAGGCCAGCGTCGGCACCGACCATGCCTTTGGTGGCCAGGCCGAGATGCGCATGAACGGCCTGCATTTCCGCCGCGGCCTGGGCGTCAACGCCAACAGCCGGATCGATCTGCAGCTCAACGGCGGCTGGCGCCTGCTGCGCGCCGATCTGGGGATCGATGATCAATGCCGCACCGCCGGCGGCATGCAGTTCCAGGTCTGGGGCGATGGTCGGCTGCTGTACGACAGCGGCCTGGTCAAAGCACCCGGCGTGGTCAAACCGGAGCTGGACGTGCGCGGCCTGCAGCGGCTGAGCCTGCGCACGCTCGGGGCGCAGGGCGATCACCCTGCGCAGGTCTGTGGCAACTGGGCGAACGCCGCCCTGATCGGACAGGAGGGCGATACCGCCAGCATCGTGTCGCCGTAACCGAACCGCCTTCCGGAACACCGCTCTCTCCCGTTTCCCGTCTGCGGCCCTTTGGCCGCGGCACGGGGGACGTTTGCCCAAACACACCCATCCACCGCCAGCCCCACGCTGCGGATCGAACAAGGAGCCCAAGATGTTGACCGAACGCCATCGCCATCGCCGCATCACCGCCACCCCCTTGTCCATCGCACTCGGCCTGGCCGTTGCGGTGGTCGGCAGTGCCAGCGCCCAGGACGCAGCGCCCGATACCAAAGCCACCGAGCTGTCGCGCATCGAAGTGACCGGCTCCAACATCCGCCGCAGCGATGTGGAAACCGCCTCGCCGGTGCAGGTGATCAGCAAGCAGGACATCGAGAACATGGGCGCGCGCACGCTGTTGCAGGTGCTCGACAACCTGCCGGCGGCACGCCCGGGGCAGCAGGATGCGCGCTCGCTGTTCACCGGCTCGGACGGCGCCTCGCAGGCCAACCTGCGCGGTCTCGGCGCGCAGGGCACGCTGGTGCTGTTGAATGGCCGCCGCCTGTCCTACTACGGCGCGCCGGCCGGCTTCCAGACCCAGTTCGTCAACATCGATGCGATCCCCGCCGCGGCGATCGAGCGCATGGAAGTGCTGACCGACGGTGCCTCGGCGGTGTACGGCACCGACGCCGTGGCCGGCGTGATCAACGTGATCACCAAGCGCTCCTACCAGGGTGCGGAGATCAATCTCACCACCGACAAATCCTCGCGGATCAGTTCGTACGGTGAGCACCAAGGGAGCATCACCGCCGGTTTCGGCGACCTCGATGAAGACCGCTACAACGTGTACGCCTCGGTCAATCTGTACCGGCGCGATGCGATCCCGCTGAGCGATTTCTACGACAAGCGGCCCGACCAGTACTACGTCAACAACCCCAACTACCTGCCCAACCTGCGCCTGGGTACCGGCAGCAAGCCGGGTGAGTTCAACCCCGGCAGCTACTTCGCGTTCGATCCGGTCACCGGCCGCCGCGTGCAGGAAGCCGCCCCGGGCTGCAACAACGTGCTCACCAGCGAAGCGGCCGGCCCGCGCTGCATCTGGGAGACGTGGATGAACAACGAGATCGACGCCGGCGCCAAGTCGGAGCGCAACACCGCCTACGTCAACGCGCATTTCCTGATCGGCGACAGCACCGAAGCCTTCGCCGAGGCGACCTACACCGACATCGACCTGACCGCCAACGGCGGCACGCCGCGCGCCTACGGCACCACCACCGGCAACCCGACCAGCTGGTTCTCGCGCAACACCGGCACCACGGTCAACCAGTTCCTGTATCCGTACCTGGGCCCGAACAACGAATACAACAACGCCTCGCCCGAACTGAAAGCACTGATGGGCGGCGTGGTCGGCCTGCAGTACCTGCTGCAGGACGTGGGCGCCAACCACTTCGGCCAGCGCAACACCGACCAGAGCTACCGCGTGGTGGCGGGGCTGCGTGGTGACATCGGCGACTGGAACTGGGAAACCGCCTTCGCCACCGCCGGCAGCCACTCGGTCACCTACCAGACCACCAACGTCAACCTGGCCGGCTTCGAGAAGGCGTTCGGCCCGTACTCCGTCGACCCGGGTACCGGTCGGGTCATCATTTCCGATCACCCGGCGTACAAGTTCGGTGAGATCAGCGAAGCCAACGCCGCGCTGATCCGCGAAGCGTTCCCGACCTTCGACATCCAGTCCTGGACCCGCCTGCATACCCTGGACGGCAAGATCGAAGGCCCGCTGTTCCAGATGCCGGCCGGCGAAGTGCGTGCGGCCTTCGGCTTCAACGCCAGCCGCGAAACCTTCTATACCCCCGGCAACCCGGATGCGGCCAATGGCCTGATCACCCAGCAGGGTGGTTCGTGGTTCGACGGCAAGCGCAACACCTACGCGCTGTTCGCCGAGACGGTGGCGCCGCTCACCGAGAAGCTGGAACTGGACGCCGCGCTGCGCGTGGACAAATACCCGGACTTCAGCGCCAACCTGGCGCCGAAGATCGGCCTGAAGTACCAGATGTTCGACCAGCTGATGCTGCGCGGCACGTACTCCACCGGCTTCCGCGCGCCCAGCCTGGCCGAATCCGGCAACGGCGGCGTGTTCGCCCAGCTGGGCGGCTACCGCGACGAGGTGCGCTGCAACGAGACCAACGCCATCGCCAACCTGCTGTTGCGATCGCAGCGCGGCGGGGATGTCGACCTGGGCAAGACCCTGCTCAACACCGACTGCAGCCGCACCGTGGCGCGCATGACCCAGCCCAACCCGGACCTGAAGCCGGAGAAGGCCAAGATCACCACGCTGGGCTTCGTCTACGAACCCACGCAGTGGCTGTCGGTGTCGGCCGACTACTGGTTCATCTACCGCAGCAACGAGATCGTCGCCCCGGACTTCACCCGCGATGAGGACATCATTTCCTCCACGCGTTCGCCGATCACTGAAAGCGACCGCGCCAACCTGGCCGCCCTGGCGGCGATGTGCGCCGACCCGGCCAGCGGCGTTGCCTGTCCCGGCACGCTGCCCGGCTACAGCGTGGGCAACGTGGCCAGCGTGGTGGGCCAGTACAAGAACCGCGGCAAGACCCTGATCGACGGTTTCGACATCGACGCCCGCAGCCGCTTCTCGCTGGGCGAGTGGGGCAACCTGAACATCGGCGTGGCCGCCACCATCGCCAACCGCAACCGTTCCTACCTGGACGACGAAAGCGGCTGGTACTACGGCGACCTGGTCGGGTATTACAACAACCCCCGCCTGCGCGCCACGTTGAACGCGGACTGGAGCTACAAGCAGGTCACCACCAGCGTCTTCGTCAACTACGTCGGCGGCACCAAGTGGGCGCTGCAGCAGATCGATGAAGAAGACAACAACCCGCAGACCTGCACCGCCGGCTACCTGCCGGTGGAGCAGAGCAAGTGCGACGGCGCACCGTCGTGGTGGACGGCCAACCTGAGCGTGGCCTGGCGCCCGGACGCGCACTGGAACGTCGGGTTCACCATCAAGAACCTGTTCGACCGCCTGCCGTTCTACGATCCGAACAGCTTCCTCGGCGATTCCAGCGATTACGCCACCATCTTCGGTCGCGGCTACAGTCTGACCGTCGGCTACAAGTTCTGATGCTCCCCTCGCGCCGGTTCCGGCCGGCGCGATCTTCACACGAGGTACTGTCCATGAAACGCAGAGAATTCATCGCCGCCAGCGCGGCCGTTGCCGCCACCAGCCTGCTGCCCAACACGCCCGCCTGGGCGCGCGGACGCAAGGTGCGGCTGGGGCTGATCGGCACCGGCATGCGCGGCCAGGTATTGCTGAAGGAACTGGTCCGCCGCGACGACGTGGAGGTGGTCGCACTGTGCGACATCGAGCCGATCATGCTCAAGCGCGGCATGGACATGGTCGCCAAGGCCGGCAAGCCGGCGCCCAAGGCCTACGGCCAGGACGGCGACGTCAACGCGTGGAAGCGGCTGATCGAACAGCGCGGGCTGGACGGTGTGATCATCGCCACACCCTGGGAATACCACGCGCCGATGGCGATCGCGGCCATGCAGGCCAAGGTCGCGGTCGGCTGCGAAGTGGTCGCCGGCATCACCCTGCAGGACCACTGGGATGTCCTCAAGACCCAGCTGTCCACCGGCACCCCCTACATGCTGTTGGAAAACGTCTGCTATCGCCGCGACGTGATGGCGGCGCTGCAGATGGTGCGGCAAGGCCTGTTCGGCGAGCTGGTGCATCTGCAGGGCGGCTACCAGCACGACCTGCGGGGCGTGAAGTTCAACTCCGGCGATCCCAGCCAGCCCTATGACAGCGGCGTGGAGTTCGGCGCCAAGGGCTGGTCCGAGGCGCGCTGGCGCACCGAACATTCGGTGAAGCGCAACGGTGAGCTGTACCCCAGCCACGGCATTGGCCCGTGCGCGATGTACACCGGCATCAATCGTGGCAACCGCTTCACCCACATCAATGCGTTTGCCAGCAAGGCACGCGGCCTGCACGAGTACACCGTGGCCAAGAGCGGTGGCACCACCCACCCGAGTACCAAGGTGGCCTTCAAGCTCGGCGACATCGTCACCACCACCCTGGCCTGCGAAAACGGCGAGACGATCCTGCTGCAGCACGACACCTCGCTGCCGCGCCCGTATTCGATGGGCTTCCGCGTGCAGGGCACCAAGGGCCTGTGGATGGACGTGAACCAGTCCATCCACATCGAAGGCCGCAGCCCGCCGCACAAGTGGGAGCCGTTCCAGGCCTACCAGGACCAGTACGAGCACCCGCTGTGGAAGCAGCACGCCGCTACCGCCGCCAGCGCCGGCCACGGTGGCATGGACTGGTTCGTCATCCATGCCTTCGTGGAAGCCCTCAAGGCCAAGGCACCGATGCCGATCGACATCTACGATGCGATCACCTGGAGCGCGATCACGCCGCTGTCCGAGCAGTCCATCGCCAACAGCTTCCAGACGCTGGAGTTCCCGGACTTCACCGCCGGGCTGTGGAAGCAGCGCAAGCCGATCTTCGCGTTCGACGGTACTTACTGAGCCGCACCCCCCGCCATCGTTCTGTCACGGACGCATGGCACGGTAATCGCCCACCGGGCCGCCCCTGCGCGGCCCGGTTTCTTTTTCGGGGTGGGCAACATGACGGTGGTGGCAGTACACACGCATGCGTGGCGGCAGCGGCTGCAGCAGTGGTGGCGGCAGGCCCGTCGCTGGGGCGTGCTGGGTGGGCTGGTCGTGGCCAGCGGGGCCACGGCAGCCGATGCCGCACCGGCGCACTGGATGGCCTACGCCGCGCAGGCCGGTGAGGTAGTGTCGCAGCGCCTGGGCGACCCGGCGGATCCGCGCGTCGAGCGCTTGCAGGCCCGGCTGGCCGAGCGCAGCGATCCGGCTGCTGCGTTGACGGTATCGCTGTGGATCGATGCCAGTGGCACCATCACCGACAGCCGTTTCGCCTCGCTGGGTGACGCCGTGGCGGATGCCGATCTGCGTGCGCTGCTGCGCGACACGCCCTTGCCCGCCGCGCCCCCGCCGGACATGCGGCAGCCGCTGAACCTCGGGCTGTCCCTGGCATCCCCTGCGGCGGGCGACGCACCCGTCCCCTGAGCGTCATCGCCCCGGCCGGACCGGTGGCGGCGGTGGCGGCGGGCGCTGCGGCTGCGTCGACATCCCGAACGCAGTGCCCATGCGCTGCTGGGTAGCAGCGCGATGGGCCAACCCCAACGCCGACGGTGGCTGGCGGACGATCAGCAGCGAGCCGGATGCCTGCGCGGGTGCCACCGAGGCCGGCGCAGGCGCGAGCAGCCGGCTGAAGCACGCGTAATCGCGGATGCGCTCGCCGTTGACCTCCACCTCGATGCAGGCCGGCGCTGGGTCTGCCTGCGCGCGGGCGACCCAGGACACGGCCAGCAGGGCGATGCACAGGCCCGCTGCGGTGGGTGATCGAAGGTCCGGCATGGCTGTCACCGCTCTGCAATGAAACCGACCTAACGTGACCGGCTTGGCGTTGTGATGCTGGCGCGTCTTGCATGCAGTTTGATGACACCGGGGCGCATGACCAACAGGGGCGGGCAGGCAAGCGCATCGGCGGCCGGCGCAGGAACTCTCTGCGCCCGTGTGGCTGGCTGTTTCTCCTGCTCGCGATGACCTGGCCGCCGGCGATGGCGCTGGCCCAGGACGCCATCGATGCCGCGCACACGCAGTACACGTTCGATGTTCCGGCGCAGCCGCTGCCGGAGGCCTTGCAGTCGTATGGGGAGATCACCGGGGTGGCGGTACTGATCGATGCCCGCTTGTTGGGTGGCCTGCGTTCGACCGCGCTGTCGGGGCGGTACGTCCGGCGCGACGCGTTGCAGCGGATGTTGAGCGGTACCGGGCTGGTTCCGCATTTCGTGGAGAACGGTGCGTTCACCCTGGTGCCGGTGGGATCCGTGGACGCCGACGAGGTGCTGCCCGATGCCACACCCATGCGTGCACCGTCCCTGCCCGAGCGGACCCGCCAGCGCGGCGCCCAGGTGATCCAGCACTCGCTGGAGCAGGCGCTGTGCGCTACGGCACTGACCCGGCCGGGCAGCTATCGGGCCAGCCTGCGCTTCTGGTTGACCGAACCGGATCGACGCATCCGCGCGCCGGAACTGCTGGCGTCCACCGGCGACCCGGTGCGCGACGCGGCGATCGTCCGGCGGGTGCGCGACCTGCCGTTGCCGGGCCTGCCGGCCGACCTGCCTCAACCGATCACGCTGTTGTTGCTGCCGGAAGCGACCGGCGCGACGCCCCCGTGCCGGAGCCGGTGATGGCGGGCCTGCGCAGCCTGTTCCTGGATCACTACGAGGCCTTCCGCAAACGCCTGCGGCGCCGGCTGGGCTCGGACGATCTGGCCATGGATGCGCTGCAGGAGACCTGGTTGCGCGTGGAACGCATGGGCAGCACGCAGCCGCAGCGCAATCCGGTGGCGTATCTGTTCCGCATGGCGCTCAATGCCGCCACCGATCAACGCATCGCCCATGGCCGGGTGTTGACCGGTGCCGAGGTGGAGGCGCTGATGGAGGAAACGCCGGATTCCCTGGACCCGTCCGACGTGGCGCATGGCCAGGCCGAGATCGCGGCGCTGGCCGAGGCCCTGCGCGAGTTGCCCGAGCGCCAGCGCGCCATCCTGATCGCCGCGCGCATCGACCAGCAGCCGATCGACACCATCGCCGATCAGCACGGGGTCTCCTCGCGGATGATCGGCAAGGACCTCAAGAAGGCGCTGCAGCACTGCGCAGGTCGGCTGGACCGGCCACTCGTGCAGCGTTTCGGTCCCGGGGCGGGAAAACCGTCATGACAGATATGAAGACCACGCCCGCCCCGATTTCCGCCGACCTGCAGGCGCAGGCACACGACTGGCTGCTGCGCCTGCAGACCGGCCCGGTGACGGCCGCCGACGCCGAGGCATTCCGACGTTGGCGCGCGCAGGACCCCGGCCATGCGCTGGCCTTCGCCCAGGCACGCCGGCTGTGGGCAGCGCTGGCGCCGGCGCTGCAGGCCAGTGCCGCGCCCGCGGAGGCACCGGCGGTGAACGCTGGCGTGCCGCTGAGCACATCCGCAGCCGCCCTCCCGGTGCGGCAACGCCCCCGCCGTTTCAATCCCGGCCGCCGCGCGTTCCTGGGCGGCGCTGCGGCCGCCGCCGCGGTCGGCTGGGTGGCAGTGCAGTCGCCGCTGGGCCTGTGGCCGGCGCTGGACGCGCTGGGCGCCGACTACCGCACCGCCACCGGCGAGCGCCGCGATATCAGCATCGGCAGTGTCGCCGTGGCCATGGCCGCGCGCACCACGATGCGCCGTCCCGCCGACGGTTCGGCCAGGATCGTGGTGACCGAGGGCGAAGCCCAGTTCGCGTTGCCGGCCTCGGCGGCCACCGGCTTCGTGATCGGTGTCGACGGTGCCCGGTTGATGCCGGCGCCGGGCGCGCGGGTGAATGTGCGCTGCGTCGGCGGCGACACCCGCATCACCTGCCTGGCCGGGCGGGCCGAACTGGTGCGTGGCCCACGCACCGTGGTGCTGCAGCCCTCGTGGCAGGCACGCCTGACAGCGGACCGGATCGCCTCCGTGGCACCGGTGCCGACCGATGGCATCGACGCGTGGCGGCGCGGCTGGCTGGTCTTCGATGATCAGCCGCTGCAGGACGTGGTGGACGAAATCAACCGCTACCGCACCGGCCGGATCGTGCTGACCGGCAGCGCACTGCCTGCACGGCGCGTACAAGCGCGCATTCCACTGGCGCGCATCGATACCTTCATCGATCTGGTGCGCGACGCCTATGGCGCAAAGGTGGTGAGCATGCCCGGCGGTGTCGTGCTGTTGAGCTGAGCGGCGCGTGCGCAGATGAATTTTTTGTTGCAACGGTTCAGTCGTTGTCACCGGCCCCCGTCTTATCCCTCGTAACAAGCGCATCGCATTGCACTGCCACGCTCGCTCCTGCCATGGACGGGATCGCGCTGCAGGACGGAAGCACGCGCTTGCCCTTATCAGCGAACGATATTGCGACGGGTGACAGCGATGGTGAAGCAGCAGAGCGGTTCGATCGGATGCACGACCCCGCAGGTGCCGCAGGTGCGCGCGCTGTCGCAGGCCATCGCGGTGTTGCTGATGGCCGGTGGCGTCGCGGCGGGCGTCAACGCGCAGCAGGCCTTCAGCCCGGCATGGTTCGCCAACAAGGGCGTGCAGCAGCAGACCGCCGCGCAGACCGGCCGCCTGCCGAACGGCATGCCGTCCAACCTGGTGCGTACCGACCAGCAGGCGCAGCAGGCCCGCGACACGCTGAAGACCTCGCTGGAGAACCTCAACACGGCCGCGCAGGCGATCGCCATGCAGCAGCGCATGCAGCAGACCGCGCGCGATGCCGCGCGGCTGCGCGCCGGCCAGGTGCCCGATGGCCTGGGCGAGGGCGGGCTGAAGATCGATGACGACACCCTGACGCGCGGCTGGTTCAACGCCAGCGCTCCGACCCAGAGCAGCAAAGACGGCACCACCACCGTCAGCATCGCCCAGACCGGCGACAAGGCCATCCTCAACTGGGAGACCTTCAACGTCGGCCGCAACACCGTGGTCGATTTCGACCAGCAGGCGAGCTGGTCGCTGCTCAACCGGGTCAATGATCCCAACGCGCTCCCGTCGCAGATTCTCGGCCGCATCCAGGGCCAGGGCACGGTGATGCTGGTCAACCGCAATGGCGTGGTGTTCGACGGCGGCAGCCAGGTCAACGTCAAGAACCTCGCGGCGGCAGCGGTCAACATCAGCGACGCTCAGTTCCGCAAGGGGCTGTACAGCGACGCGCAGGGCAATGCCTTCATCCCGACCTTCGGCAACGAACTGACCACCACCACCAACGGCTTCGCCCATGGTGCGGCCACCGATGACGTGGTGGTGGAGCGCGGTGCGCAGATCACCACGGCGGTGCCCACCTCGGTCACCGAAGGCGGCGGCTACGTGCTGCTGCTCGGCCGCCAGGTGCACAACCACGGCCAGATCACCACCGCCAATGGGCAGACCACGCTGGCCGCCGGCGATGCGTTCGTGATCCGCAAGGGCATGGGCACCGACCAGAACCAGACCTCCACCACCCGTGGCAACGTGGTCACCACGCTGCGCAAGCCGGTGGCAGCCGATGCCGTCGTGGCCACCGCCAGTGGCGTGGTCAGCAACAGCGGCCTGATCCAGGCCAGCACCGGCGACATCACCCTGGCCGGCCATGACGTGCGCCAGCAGGGTGCACTGATCTCGACCAGCTCGGTGCATACCCGCGGCACCATACACCTGCAGAACGAACGCGCCGACACCACCGGCAGCGTCCTGCTGGACCAGGGCAGCACCACCGCGATCGTGCTCGATGCCAGCGCCACCACCGCGCTGGACGTCCAGCGCGAAACGCTGGTGCAGGAATCGGACAAGGTCGGCGACGGTATCGCCCATCGCCGCGACCAGTCGCTGGTGCAGATCAGCACAGGCGGCAAGGTCGCCTTCGATGACGACAGCCTGACGCTGGCGACGGGCGGGCAGATCTTCGTCGACGCCGTCGACAGCGAGGTCCGCCAGGGCGCGCGCCTGGACGTGGCCGGCTACGTCGGGGTCAAGATCGCGATGGAGGCCAACAACGTCCAGATCAACGTGCAGGGCAACGAGCAGCGTGACGCCGCGCTCAACCGTGACGACAAATCGCTCAACAGCAGGAACATCTGGCTTGACCGCCGCGATCTGGTCATGGTGCCGGCCGGCACCAACGGCTATGAGACGGATCGCTGGTACACCGCCGGTGGCCTGCTGGAAGTCGGCGGCTACCTGGGGGTGACCGGCCATGGCATCGGTGAGTGGTCGGCGCAGGGCGGGACCGTGCAGTTCTCCGGCGGCAACGTGACCACGCAGCGTGGCTCGAGCATCAACCTCTCCGGTGGCGCGCTGGACGTGCAGACCGGCTACGTCAACCTGACCCACCTCAAGGGTGCCGACGGCAAGCTCTACAACGCCTCCACCGCGCCGGGCGATCTGCTCTACAGCGGGCTGTACCGCGGGTTCGAAGATACCCATGCGCGCTGGGGCAATACCGAGTTCTACTACAACCCGCTGATCGCACCGCAGCGCAGGCTGGAGAACGGCTACACCGTGGGCCGCGATGCCGGCCGGCTGATCGTCGCCACCCGTGCAGCGAAGCTGCAGGGCGACGTGGACACCACCACCTTCCAGGGCGACCGCCAGCAACGCGCCCGCGATGCTGCGTTGGATGGCTACCAGCAGGGGCAGACCAGCGTTGCACGCCAGGGTCAACTGGTGATCGGCAGCTACCTGCCGTACTACGACAAGAACAGCGGACAGCAGCGTTTCGGCCCGGCCGCATTGGCCGAACATGTGGCCATCGGTGGAGATGCAGCCAGTGTCTCCGGCATCGGCGTCATCGGTCTTGACGCGGCCTGGCTCAACGCGCAGCGCTTCGGCGGCGTGGAGGTGTACGCGCACGCCGGCATCGATGTCGACCAGGCGCTCGAGGTTGCGCTGGGCGGCACGATCGCCCTGCATGCCAGCGATGTCCGCATCAACGCCGATCTGCGTGCCCGGGGCGGCAGCATCGCACTGGGTGACATGGTCGTGCAGCGCACCTCGAGCGGCATCGAGTGGCAGGATCTGCCGATCAGCGCGCGTCCCGGCGATACCCTGCTGCACCAGGTGCTGGTCGGCGATGGCGTGACCCTCGACGCGCGTGGCCTGTGGACCAACCAGGCGCAGGACCCGGCGGCCATCGGCGGACTGCCGTTCCTCGACGGCGGCAGCGTGGCGGTGCGCAGCACCGGAAACGTGGCCCTGGGCAAGGGCAGCGTGATCGACGTGTCCTCCGGTGCGGCCATGGGCGAGGAGGGCGATGTAACCGGTGGCAAGGGCGGCAGCATCACCCTGGCCGCAGGGCAGAATATGGGGAGCGGCGTGCTGTCGCTTGATGGCAGCATCCGCGGCCACGGCGTGAAGGGCGGCGGGGCGCTCAACATCGAGAACGGCACGATGGTCAGCATCGGTGGCGACGTGCCGGATGCGATCGAGCAGTTGGCCGCCGGCCAGGCCAGCACGCTGCCGGTACGCCTGGCCGCCGACGTCACGCTCCAGCCGGGCGACGTGATACCGCTGAGCTTCTCCATCACCATTACCCATGTGGCCGGCGGCAAACCGATGCCGCTCACGATCCGGCCCGAGGTCAGCAGCACCAAGCCGGTGACCACACAGGCACCGTGGCTGTTGCCGGCTGCCGTGCAGCTGGCCGACTACGGTCCGGTCCGGTCCGCCGGCGAGATCCTGCCGGCGGGCACCACTCTGTGGACCATCACCGACCTGCCGGCCGGCTATGTGCTGCCGGCGAATGTATTCCCCGGTGGTCTGCCGATTCCGGCACAGACCTCCCGTTACGTCGCCGGTACCGTGGCCACTGCCGCGATCACGGTCCCGGCCGGCACCCGCCTGCCGGTCGGCACGGTCTGGCAGCGCGATGTGCCGGTGCAGTCGTTCCTGGCGCTGGACACCGGTCTGTTCCAGAGCGGCTTCAAGCAGTACAACGTGGTGGGCCGCGATGGCGTCAAGGTGGTCGAGGGGGCGCACCTGGACGTGGCGATGCCGCTGCTGCAGGTCGACCTCGCTGCCGCGCGTGCGCTGGCCACCGGTGCCGATCCTGACGATGCCCTGTCGGTCTGGCTGCCACCGCTGCAGCAGGACGATCCGAAAAGCGGCGAGGTCATTCTGCGCAAGGGCGCCGGGCTGTCACTGACCGCCGGCACGCCGCAGAACGCGGCCGATCTGGAGATCGGCCGCAACAGCCGGATCAACGTCGATCCCGGCCAGGCCATCACCCTGACCGGCAACGCACAGATCACCCTCGACGGTGCCCTGCAGGCCCGCGGTGGACGCATCACGGTACTTGGCGGTGACCTGGGCGAAGGCAGTCTGCTCAACCTGCCCAAGGGCACGCCCAACGCGCGCTCGATCTGGATCGGTGAGCAGGCCGTGCTCGACGTGTCCGGCATGGCCTATACGGCCCTGGATGAAGCCGGCGGTCGGCACGGCCAGGTGCTGGCGGGCGGCACGATCGAGGTCGGCGCACGGCATGACCTCGCATCGCGCAACCTTCCGGCGATCGATGCATTCGTGATGGTGCGCGAGGGCGCCCGCCTGGACGCCTCCGGTGCGCAGGCGGTGCTGGACCTGCCCGATCTCGGCACGACCCCCATTGCCAGCCACGGCGGCGTCATCGCGCTGAGTGCCAGCAATGGGCTGTTCGTCGACGGCACCCTGCATGCCGCCGCCGGTGGCAGCGGCGCGCGCGGTGGCACGTTGGCGCTGAATCTTGAAACGCCGATCTACGGGCCGGTCGAGCGCTTCAGCGGCAAGGGCATCGAGGTCGCCGACGGCGTGCGCGTCCCGCGTGAGCTGGTGATCGAACAGCACTACAGCGGCAGCGGCCTGGGCACGGAGGCCGTTGCCGGCGAGCTCGATCCAACCCTGGTCTATGGCAAGGCCCGCTACGGCGTGGATGCGATCCAGGCCGGCGGCTTCGATACCGCTTCGCTGTACGTCAATGGCCTGCTGAGCTTCGATGGCGACGTGGCGCTGGACATGCGCCAGGCGTTGTACCTCACGGCGAGCGCGCTGGGGCTGTCCACGGATGCCACGCGCGACAGCCAGGTGCATCTGTCCGCACCGTATCTGCGCCTGGCCGGTTCGGCGCGCCGCCAGCCCGACAACACCATCATGCCCAACCCGGTCACCGGCTCGCGCAATATCAGCCCGGCGTCAGGCTCGCTGGGCGTGGCCGCGCTCGCCGACGCGGCGTCGATCACGTTCGCAGGCAGCCTGGTCGATGTGGTCGGCATCGTCGGCTTCGGCGCGAACGGTGAAATCGTGCAGAACGCGGTCGACCCGCTGGCGGTCAAGCGCGACGCGTTCGGCGCGGTGCGCATCGAAAGCCAGGGCGACCTGCGCCTGCGCGAGGCCGACCTGTTCTCGCCCGGCGACACCACCCTGGCGGCGGCGCAGATCTACGGCAGCGGCAACGTCACCGTGGGCCTGCGGACCCTGCTGAACGAATGGGGCACCCTCACGACCGAGTTGGATCCGGACCGCATGCTGGACATCCAGCGCATCGGCAATACCTTGCCGCCGCAGCCCTACAGCGTGTTCGGCACGATGACGTTCAGTGCCGCCACCATCAACCAGGGCGGGGTACTGCGCGCGCCGCTGGGCAACATCATTCTGGGTCGCGCCGATGGCACCGGCTACACCGGCGTGGTCAACCTGCTGCCGGGCAGCGTCACCTCGGTCAGCGCCAACGGCCTGGTGATGCCCTACGGCGGCACGGTCGACGGGCTGGTCTACAACTACAACGGCGTCGACGTGGCTTACCAGGGCGTGGGCGGTGAACCGGCGGTGGAGTTCCGCTCGCACGCGGTGAACGCCCAGGCCGGCGCGGTGCTGGATCTGTCCGGCGGCGGCGAACTGACCGGCGCGGCGTTCCTCTCTGGTCGCGGTGGCTCCACCGATGCGCGCCTCAACCCGCTGGTGCAGATGGACCGCGATGGGTTCACGTTGCCGGGCCTGTCCACCAACCCGGTATATGCCATCCTGCCCGGGATACAGGCCGGGCAGGCCCCGATCGGTGCCGAGCGCGGTGCCGGTGATCCGGCCATCGGCCAGCAGATCACCCTCGGCGCCGGCATCCCCGGGCTGCCGGCAGGCACCTATACGCTGCTGCCGTCCAGCTATGCACTGCTGCCGGGTGCCTTCCGCGTGGAACGCAACGGCCTTGCCGGCAGTGCCACCGCGTTCGGCACGACCCAGGCCATGCGCAACGGCTCGTGGAGCACCTCGGCGCGGCAGAGCGTCGCCAACACCGGCAGCGGCGATACGCTGCCCACGCAGTGGGTGGTGACCGCCGCCGACACCCTGCGCACCTACTCGCAGTACAACGAAACCAGCTACGCCACCTTCGCGCTGCAGCAGGCCGCGCGCGAAGGGGCGCCGCGCCCGCTGCTGGAACGCGACGCCAAGGCGGTCAATTTCATGGTGACCAGCCCGGATGTGGCCGGCTCGCTGGAGCTGCCTTCGCTGCGGTTCAACGCCACGGTGCTGGATGCTCCCGCCACGGCGGGCACCGGTTCGGTCGCGCGTCTGTTCAATGCAACGAACTACGAAATTCTCGCCGACGGCACGGAAGCGACCGAGGACTTCGCGGGTATTTCCATGCATGCCAGCGAGCTGAACCGGGTCGGCGCAGCGCGCCTGGAAATCGGCGGCCGCCTGCGCAGCACCTACGCCAATCCGGCCAACGGCTCGCTGCAATCGGCCAACGTGATCAACATCGAAGGCGGCGGGTCCAGCAACAGCATCGTGATGCGTGCCGGTGCGCAGCTGGAGGCGGCGGAGGTCTTCCTGATGACTGGCCGCCAGGCGGGTGGCATCACCCTGGAACAGGGCGCGGGCATCAACACGCTGGGCCAGGGCGCCGCCGCCTATGACGCCGCGCAAGGTTACATCTATACGCCGGGTCGCTCTGCGCTGCTGGCCGTCTCCAACGGCCAGATCAACCTGCTGGCGCCGGAAGCGGTCGACGGCCAGGGCAACGGCGCCGGTGCGATCGAGATCGGCGCCTGCGCCGTGCTCAGCGGATGCGCGGGCACGACCCGTCTGTACTCCGAAGGCACCATCGCCACGGCGACCGACAACCGCTTCGTGCTGGGCGATGCGGTGCGCTATGGCACCCGCAACCTGGCACTGGCGGTCGGTGGCATCAACGTCGGCAGTGCCGAGGCGATCGCCGACGCCACCGCGCGCGGCACGCTGCCGGCCGGCATGACGCTCAACCAGGACGTGCTCAGCCGCCTGCTGTTGGGCGACACCAGCGTCGGCGCGCCGGCACTGGAAGCGCTGTCGCTGACCGCACGCGAGTCGGTCAACTTTTACGGCGATGTATCGCTGTCCACGTACGATGCAGTCACCGGCAAGTCGGCGTTGCAGCAGCTGGTGCTGGGCACGCCTGCCATCTACGGGTATGGCGACGCTGACGCAGTGGCCCGCATCCATACCGATACGCTGATCTGGAGCGGTGCACTTGCGCCGGCCGGCAGCATCGTCGCCGACGGCCCGGGCACCGGCCACGGCCAGCTGGTGGTGGATGCCCGCGACATCGTGTTCGGCTACGGCCCGCGTACCCAGCCCGATACCGTGCGCGCGCAGGACCGCCTTGCGCTGGGCTTCGCCGGCGTGCACCTCAACGCCACCGGCCGCGTGACCGCCAACCAGAAGGGCAGCCTGAGCATCTTCGAGACCCAGGGTGACTGGAATGCGGATACCCGCTCCTACGCCCGCAGTGGCGGCGAGCTGTTCGTCAACACGCCGCTGCTGACCGGCGCAGCCGGGTCGGTCAACACGATCACCACCGGGGGCAACCTGCATGTCACCGGCAACGGCGCGCCCGTCGCGCCCGACAACGCGACCCTGGCCGCCGCGCTGGGCGCGGAGATCGCGCTGGACAGCCGCGACGGCAGCCTGCTGCTGGACACCGCCGTGCTGCTGCCCAGCGGCAAACTGCGCCTCGCGGCGCAGGGCGACGTGCGCCTCGCCGATGGCGCGCAGCTGGACCTCGCCGGCCGCCGCATCGCCTTCTTCGACACCGCCAAGTACAGCTGGGGCGGTGACGTGCTGATCGACAGCCGGCAGGGCGACGTGCAGCAGGACAGCGGCGCGAAGATCAGCCTGGCCGCGCAGAACAACCGCGCCGGCACGTTCACTGCACACGCCGCCGCAGGCACCCTCGATCTGGCCGGCCAGCTGCTGGGCAGCAGCAGTGGGCATTACGACGCCGGTGGCACCGAGGTGCCGTACAGCGCCGGGCGCATCGACCTGCACGGGCAGGGGATCAACGATTTCAGTGGGCTCAATTCGCGCTTGACCCGCGATGGCGTTACCGGTGGGCGCAGCTTCCGCATCGGCCAGGGTGATCTGGCGCTGGGCGACGAAGTGGTGGCGCGCGAGGTGAACATCGCGCTGGACAACGGTCAGCTGTGGGTCAACGGCACCGTCGATGCCAGTGGCGAACAGGCCGGCAGCATCCGTCTGGCCGCGCGCAATGGCGTCACCCTGGGCAGCGCGGCCGTGCTGGATGCCAGCGCGAGCGTACTGCGCCGCGACAGCTACGGGGCGGCGATCGACGCGCCCAACCGCGCCACCATCGAGATCGATTCGGGGCGTGGCACGTTGGCCATCGCCAGTGGCGCACGCATGGACCTGCGCGTGGCCGGCAGCAGCAGGAATGTCGGCACGGTGGCGCTGAACGCGCCGCGCGTGGGCGGCAACGACGTGGCGATCGCGGCCGGCGGCCTGATCAGCATCGACGGTGCGAAGACGATCCAGCTCAATGCCTTCATCACCGACAACAGCGCAGCGGCAGGCACGGAGGCCAGCACCAGCGGCGAAACCTACCAGGTCATCGACCAGGCGTACCTGGACCGCCTGCATGCGCAGAGCACCACCTTCATCGACGCAGCACTCGCCAACAGCGCACTGGTCGATCAGCGCCTGGCGGGCCTGCGCGCGTACGGCGATGCGTTCCACCTGCGCCCGGGCGTGGAGGTCGTGGCCGACCTGGCGGTGAATGCAGACGGCAATCTGCACGTGGATGGCGATCTGGATCTGTCCGCGCACCGTTACGCCAGCCTCAACCCCGGCAGCCAGCGCACCGGCGTGCGCGGCTCCGGTGAGGCCGGTGCGCTGGTGCTGCGCGCGCAGGGCGACCTGGAGGTGTTCGGCAGCATCAGCGATGGTTTCGATGGCAGTCGCCTGGGCACCACGTTCGACGACAACGGCTGGTACCTCACCGCCGGCCGCCAGCTGTTCGGCAGCGACGTGGTGGTTCCGCATGGCGGCCTGGTCACGCTCGCCGCCGGCACCGTGTTCAATTCGGGCAAGGTGCTCAACTACGACCTGCCCATCGGTGACATGCAGATGGCCGCCGGCACCCTGTTGCCCGCCGACGCCCGTCTCGCGCTGCCGCTGGCGCTGGCCAAGGGCACCGTACTGGGCGCGGCCGTCCACGATGCCTCCGGTGCGCTGCTGTATGCGGCAGGCACGGTCCTGGCCGATGCGGTCACGCTGCCACAGGGCGCGCGTCTGTCGGCCGGCCTGCGCCTGCCGCTGGCCGCCCGCATCGCGGCGATGACCTGGCCGGCCGGTGTGGCCCTGCCGGCGTCGCCACTCGGCAATCTGGTCACCCTGGCCGCTGACCTGGGCCTGGCCAAGGGCGCCTTCATTCCCAGCGACACCGAGGTCAAGCTGCCCGGCGACGCCACCACGGTGAACCTGCGACCGGTGGACGCCGATGGCAACCAGGGTCGCATCTGGGCACTGGCGCCGATGCTGGCGGCCGGGTCGCAATCGTGGGACATCAGCCTGGTGGCGGGCGCCGATATGGCCGCCGCGGATCGCCTGACGGTGGATCCTGCCGGCACCGGCAGCCTGCGCCTGTCCGATCCGCATTACGGCCAGGGGGGCGCCGTGGTGGAGATTCCCGGGACCGGCTCGCCGGCCACGTATGTCTGGGGCGATGTAGCGCAGTTCGAAGAGATGCTGATCACCTACTTCGGTGAGAACATCCTGAGCTTCGTGCCGACCTCCGGCGCTGCGTTCACTGATGATCAGCTCAGTGAAATGATGGGCTTGGGCCTGATCAGCAGCGGCCCGGAGAACCTCAACGATCTCGGTTTCGAAGGTCTGGCCGCCATCGACTCCCCAGAGGTCCCGCCGGACACCGAGTTCAGGACACTGCCCGGGCGTGAACAGTTGCCCAGCGTGGTGCGCACCGGTACCGGCGACCTGCGTCTGGTCTCCGGCAAGGACATCGCCACCACCTCGCTGTATGGCGTCTACACCGCCGGTACTCCGTCGGCTGCCTTGGCCGGCAACGGGGGCGATCCGTACAACCAGGCGCGCGCGCGCGTCGCCCCCGGCAATGCCAATCCGCTTGGAAACAGCGTGCTGGGAGATGCCGGCGAGGTGTTCGAGCACCTTGTCGATGGCGGCAGCCAGAGCCTGTACCAGGCGTGGTATCCCGAAGCAGGTGGCAACCTGCTGCTGCGCGCCGGTGGCCACATCTCGGGCGACAGCATCGGGCGTCAGGGAGCGCTGACGCGTACGGAAACGCTGGGAATCGCCACACCGCGATTGAGCACCAGCGCATCGGTGGGCAACTGGCTGTGGCGACAGGGTACCGGCAGCGTGCAGCCCGGTGCGGAAGGCCTGCCGACCGCATGGTGGATCAACTTCGGCACGTACGTTGCCGCACCCGACAACGCGAACTACTACAACAATTTCGTCAACATGCCGCAGCTGGTCGGGTTCACCGGCTTCGGCACGCTCGGTGGTGGCAACCTGCTGCTGGAGGCGGGCGGCGATGCGGGCATGCTGCAAAGCCGCGGCGATCATGGCGCGGCGTACATCACCCGCAGCGCGGGCCTGAACCTGACCGTTGCCAGCACCGGCAGGGTCAGCGCCGATGGCGCGCTGGTACAGACCGGCGGCGGCGATCTGGACATCCGCATCGGCGGGGGCCTCAATGCCGACCCCGCGCTGCGCTCGTTCACGGGCAGCAACAGCGCCCCGGTGGCCAACGAGATCACCGTCAACGACGTCCAGCGACTGGACGTCAATGGCAGCTTCACCAACCTGCGCGGTGCCCTGCGGCTGGAAGCCGGGTCGGTGGGCGGCGTGGAACTGCGCTACGGCAACCGCCAGGACGCCAAGGAGTCGCGTCCCTACGACGTGTATACCGCAACGGCCGCTACCGCAGCCGGTGGTCCGGTGCTGGTGCTCGGCGATGCCGGCGCCCGTCTGGATGCGCGTGGCGACCTGGTACTGGGTACCGTCTCCGATCCGGGGCGGGTCGCCCAGTTCAACAATGGCACCCCCTTCAGCGTGGGCGGCAACGCTTACCAGGACGGCGGTTGGAGCTGGTTCTCGCTGTGGACCCCGTCCACCGCGGTGGACCTGATGGCCGCCGGCGGCAACCTGACGCCGTCGCTGGCAATGCAGGACCGCAACGCTGGCACCGACGCCCGGGCGACCGACGGCAATCACGTGTATCCCTCGGTCCTGCGCGCGGTGGCTGCCAGCGGCAGCATCTACTACGGTCGCGCCCGCACGGCCTCGACCGCCGGCACCAACAACGAGGACTTCGTGGCGGGCGTGGTACTGGCGCCGTCGCCGGTGAACGGGCAGTTCGACGCACAGGGCACCGGTCAACTGGAACTGCTCGCGGCCGGCTCGATCTATGCCAACGGCACCGGCTTTGCCACCTCCGGCGCAGACCCGACCGCGTTGCCCAATCCCTGGAATCCCGGCTTCGTCGGGCTGGGGCAGGAGATGTGGTACGGGCGTCAATTCCTGCACAACGTCAGTACCGGCGCCCTGGCACCCAGCGTGCTGCTTTCAGGCAACCGTGGCAACGGCTCCCTGCAGATCTATCCGCTGTTCTCCTTCACTTCGCCGACCGCGTCCGGTTACGTGCACGTGGGCCAGACGCCTTCGCGCTACTACGCGCTCCATGGCGATCTGGTCGGGCTGCGCAGCGGCAGTGTGGTCGATACCCAGTACGGCGTCTTCAACAACGGTGTCACCACCAATATCACCAACACCTGGTACGACGGTGGCGGTGCCGTCGCCATCCGTGCCGGCCGGGATATCGTGAACTCGGGCACTCCGCTGGGTGCCTTCGACAACGTCGGCACGGTGTTTGGCAATGCCGACGGTGCGCTGGGCTGGATGGGCACCATCAACCGCGGCGATCCTGCCGCCGAGCCCCGGCCCACGGCGATCGCCAGCGGTACCGCACGCGGCAACCTGATCGTGCATACCAGTGCCGATGACGTGTCGGTCGTGCAGGCCGGGCGCGACATCCGCTTCAGCACGTTCTACGTCGCCGGCCCCGGGTTGCTCGACATCAGCGCCGGGCGCGACGTGTACATGGCCGACAAGGGCGAACTGCGCAGCCTGGGATCGGTCACCGGCGCCACGCCCGGCGACCGCAGCAGCGGCGCCAGCATCGCGGTGGCGGCCGGTCTTGGCGAGCACGGCGCGGATTGGAACGCCTTCGCCGCACGCTATCTGGATGCGGCCAACCTCGCCGATCCCGGCCGCGCGCTGGGCGATCAGGACGGCAAGGTCGTCCGTGTCTACGGCGGCGCGGTGTCGCTGGCGCAGTGGCTGCAGGCGCAGTTCGGCTACGGCGGCGATGAGGCCGGTGCCGCCGCGTTCCTGGCACAACAGCAGCAGGCCCTGGACCAGGCGCACGCGACGGCGGTGGCCAGCGGCGGCACGGCCGCCAGCCGCGACCTCGCCCGGGAGTTCAAGCTGGAGAGCCAACTGCACCTGGTCAATTGGCTGACCGGCCGCTTCGGAGGCGCCAACGGACGCGGCCTGCACTTCGACGCCGCCAGCATGGACGCGCAGGCTTTCTTCGCCGCGCTGCCCGCCGAGCAGCAGAGCGCATTCCTGCGCAACGTGTACTACGCGGAGCTGAAGGCCGCCGGCCGTGAGTACACCGCCGTCGACGGACCGCGCGAAGGCAGCTATCTGCGCGGCCGCGAGGCGATCGCCACGCTGCTGCCGACCAAGGATGCCAAGGGGGGCGAGATCGCCTACCAGGGCGACCTGACCATGTTCAGCAGTGCGCTGTACTACGAGGGCGTGCTCGAATCGGCGGCGGGCCGCCGCCCGAAACCGGGTCAGACCTACCTGAGCGAAGCGGACTGGATTGCCGCCGGTCGCCCCACCACCGGAGTGCGCTATTACCGTGTCAACGACGCCGGCATCCACACCGATTTCGGCGGCGACATCCATCTGCTGGTGCCCGGCGGTCGCACCCTGGTGGGCGTGGACGGTGGCTTCCTGCCGGGGGCCGGTTCCGGTGTGCTCACCCAGGGCGAGGGTGACATCAATATCTACTCGCGCGGCAGCCTGCTGCTCGGGCAGAGCCGCATCTTCACCACCTTCGGCGGCAACATCCTGGCGTGGTCGGCCGAGGGCGACATCAATGCCGGCCGCGGCAGCAAGACCACGGTGGTCTACACCCCGCAGCGCCGCGTCTACGACACCGTCGGCAACGTCGCGCTGTCGCCGAACACGCCCAATACCGGTGCGGGCATCGCCACGCTCAACCCGATCGCGGAGATTCCGCCCGGCGACATCGACCTGATCGCGCCGCTGGGCACCATCGATGCAGGCGAGGCCGGCATCCGTGTCTCCGGCAACGTCAACCTGGCCGCGCTGCAGGTGCTCAACGCCGACAACATCCAGGTGCAGGGCAAGGCAGTGGGCATTCCGGTGGTCGCGGCGGTCAACGTCAGTGCGTTGACCTCGGCCAGCGCGGCGGCGAACACCGCGGTGCAGGCGGCGCAGGAGATGGTCAAGCGCCAGACCCAGCAGACCCGCCCCTCCACGATCAGCGTGCAGGTGCTGGGCTTCGGCAGCGAAACCAGCAGCGTGGCACCGCCGAAGCACGAGGATCGCTACGACCCGGACAGCGTGGTGCAGGTGGTCGGCATGGGTGAGCTGAGCACCGAGCAGCGCGCCCGCCTCGATGCTGCGACGACGAAGCGACAGTGATGACGACGTCTTTCCTGCCCTTGGCCAGCGCGCATGGCCAACGCCATGCGCGCGCACGCAACTGCCTTGCCGGTGCAACGGCGCTGTTACCGCCGTTGCGCACGCTCACCTCCTGCGCATCTGAATCCCTTTCCGCATTGAGAAGCCACTGATGTCTTCAATCTCCCCGGCGCTGGCACGGGCATCCCTGCCACTGGGCCTGCTCTGCGCGATTTCGCTGGCCAACGCGCAGACCGCGCCTGCCGACGCCGACGCTGTCGCTGCCCCGATGGCGGCCGCGGCGACCCCGGCTGCCCGCGTCAACATCAACGAGTACCTGGTGCGCGGCAACACCGTGCTCGGCGCGCGCGACATCGAGCAGGCGGTCTCCCCGCATCTCGGCCCGAACCGCACCCTGCAGGATGTCGAAGCGGCGCGCGTGGCGCTGCAGTCGGCCTACCAGGGCAAGGGCTACCAGTCTGTGTATGTGGACCTGCCCGAGCAACAGGTCAGCGGTGGCGTGGTGATCCTGCAGGTCACCGAGACCCGCATCGGCCAGGTCAAGGTGGTCGGCGCCGAGCACAACGATCCCGCACGCCTGGCCGAGCGCGTGCCGGCGCTGCAGGCGGGCGCGGTGCCGGACTTCGAACGCGCGCAGGCGCAGCTGACCGAACTCAACCGTGGCGGCAAGCGCCAGGTGGTGCCGCTGGTCAAGCCCGGCGCCGCCGACGGCACGATGGATGTGGAGCTCAAGGTCGATGACAAATCACCCTGGCGCTACAGCGCCACGCTCAACAACGACCACAGCGTGGACACCGAGCCACTGCGCAGCATCCTCACGGTCGGCCACGACAACCTCTGGCAGCGCGAGCACACCGCCTCGCTGACGTTCTTCGCCGCGCCGCAGGACCTGGACCAGGCCAACGTGTGGTCCGGCGCCTACGGTCTGCCGCTGGGCAGCCCGGACTGGATGCTGGATTTCTCCGGCTACCGCTCCGACAGCAACGTGGTGTCCACCGGCCAGACCAATGTCACCGGCAAGGGCCACGCGGTCGGCGTCAAGCTCAGCCACACCTTCCCGATGACGGGCGCCTGGTGGCACCAGCTCTCGGCCGGTGTCGACTTCAAGGACCTGGACGAATCGGTCGCGATGGTCGGCCAGGCCTCGGATTTCGCCCCGCTCAAGTACGCGCCGGTGACCGTGGCCTACAGCGGCTTCCGCCAGGGCACCAAGCACCAGCTCAACGTCGGCGTGCAGGCGGTGTTCGGTGCGCGCAGCCTGTTCGGTTACGGCAGTACCGATGACGAGTTCGACTGGAAGCGCGCCTACGCCGATCCCAGCTTCTTCGCGCTCAAGCTGGAACTGAGCGACACCTACACGCTGGAGAGTGGTGCGCAGTGGTTCGCGCGGCTGTCGGCGCAGATGACCGACCAGCCGCTGGTCTCCGGCGAGCAGTTCGCCGCCGGCGGCATGTTCACCACCCGTGGCTACCGCTCGGCCGAAGGCATCGGCGATTACGGCGCGCTGGCCACGCTGGAATGGCGCACGCGACCGCTCGGCCTGTGGGGCCTGCAGGAGTGGCGCTTCTACGGCTTCCTCGACGGTGCGTGGCTGGGCCTGCGCCGGCCGCTGCCCGAACAGGCCGACAGCGCCGCGATGAGCGCGGTCGGCGTAGGCAGCAGCCTGCGCATCGGCGAGCACTACAACCTCCGCTTCGACTACGGCCGGACGCTGCACGACGGCCCGACCACGACCAAAGATGCCAACCGCCTGCACCTGAGCGTCGGCGCCAGCTACTGAGCCTGACTTTCCCAAGCATTTTCCGGAGATACCGTCCATGCAACGCCTTCTTGCCCTGTTGTTGTTCTGCCTGAGCATGTCCACGCTCAGCGTCGCCCACGCCGAGACCGCGTGGTGGCAGGCCGACTGGAAGTACCGCAAGCCGATCACGCTCGATGCCAGCCCCAACGGGGCCGCGCTGGGCGGCAATCTCGGCCGTACGCCCGTGCTGATCCGCCTGCACACCGGCAACTTCGCCTTCGACGGCGTCGCCGAAGGCGGCAACGACCTGCGCTTCGTCGGGGCCGATGGCCACACCGTGCTCAACCACCAGGTCGAGCAATACGACGCGGCGCTGGGCATGGCCCTGGTCTGGGTCGACGTGCCCACGCTCAGCGGCACCGCGGCGCAGACGATCTGGATGTACTACGGCAACGCCGGCGCGCCGGCGGCGGCCAACGGCCAGCGCGTGTTCGATCCGGACTACAGCGCGGTCTACCACTTCGCCGACAGCGGCACCGAGGCACGTGACACCACGGCGTACGTCAATACGCTCACCGGTGAGTTCAAGCCCGCCGACGGCGCGATCATCGGCCGCGGTGCACAGCTGGCCGGCGCGCCGCTGCACCTGCCGGGTGCAACGTCGCTGGCGGTGGCGGCCAATGGTGCGATGACCGTCTCGGCCTGGATCAAACCTGACCAGCTCGGCCCGGACCAGGCGATCTATGCGCGCCGCGAAGGCGGCAACGTCTTCCTCGTCGGCCTCGACAACGGCGTGCCCTACGTGCGCGTCAACGACCAGCGCAGCCAGCCGATCCCGGCACTGGTGGCCGGACAGTGGGCACACGTGGCGGTGACCAGCACCGAGAATGCGGTGATCCTGTACGTCGCCGGCCGTGAAGCGGTGCGTCTGGCCACCGGCCTGCCGGCGTTCACCGGTGAAGCCCTGCTCGGTGGCGACGCCCTCGCCACGGGTGCGGCGGGCGAGGCGGCCGCCCTTCCGGCCGCGCAGCCGTTCCTGGGCGTGATCGATGAAGTGCGCGTGTCCAAGGTGGCCCGCCCGGCCACCGCGCTGCTGGCCGATGCCACCGCGCAGGGTGCCGAATCGCGCCTGATCGCCTTCGGCGAAGACGAGCAGTCGGCAGGTGTGAGCCACTTCGGTTTCATCCTCAAGGCGATGCCGGTCGATGCCTGGGTGGTGGTGATCGTGCTGGGCCTGATGCTGCTCCTGTCCTGGGCGATCATGATCGCCAAGAGCCGCTACTTCGGCACCGTGGCCAAGGCCAACGAGGCCTTCACCGTCCAGTACAAGAAGGTCACCGGTGCACCGGTCGCGTCGCTGCAGGCACTGGAACGCACCGGCAGCCTGGCTCCGCAGATCCGCGACAACTCCACGCTGTGGCGGCTGTACCGCATCGCCATGGAAGAAATGGACGGGCGCGGCTCGCACCACCATGGCCTTACCGCCGCGGCGATCACCTCGATCCGCGCCTCGATGGATGCCGAAGTCACGCGCGAGACCGAGCGCATGTCCAAGCGCATGAACTGGCTGTCCACCACGATCGAAGGCGCGCCGTACATCGGCCTGTTCGGCACCGTGATCGGCATCATGCTGGTGTTCGCGGTGGCGGCGATGGCCGGCGCGGTGGACATCAACTCGGTGGCCCCGGGCATGGCGGCGGCGCTGCTGTGTACGGCGGCCGGTCTGGGCGTCGCGATCCCGGCGCTGTTTGGCTACAACTGGCTGGCCTCGCGCGCTGAAGCAATCGCGGCGGACATGTCGGTGTTCGTCGACGAGTTCACCGCGCGCCTGGCTGAAGAGTTCGACCGCACCGCACCGGCCGCCGCAGCGCGCCCGGCGCTGGCCTGAGGAGACCACCATGGCCAGGGCAAAGCGGTTCGGCATCAAGAAACGCGAGAAAGGTATCAACGTGACCCCGTTCGTGGACGTGCTGCTGGTGGTGCTGGTGATCTTCATCCTCACCAGCAACGCCACCATTCCCGGGATCGAGGTCAACCTGCCGAAGGCCAGTTCCAGCATGGCGCTGGAGAAGCCCAAGACCAAGGCGATCACCGTCGACAACGCCGGCCAGATCTTCCTGGACGCCTACCCGGTCAGCCTGGCCGAGCTGGAGGATCGCCTGCGCACGGAGAAGGCACTGAATCCGGATATCCCGGTGATCGTGCGCGGCGATGCGCAGGTGCAGTACGCGCGCGTGGTCGAAGTGCTCGACCTGCTGCGGAAGATCGAGCTGACCCAGGTCGGCCTGGTCACCGGCAAAGTGCAGGGGTGAGGGCGTGACTTCCCTCCACTCCCGCAGCGGTGACAGCGTGCCCGCGTGGCGCCGCTGGTGGCCCGTGGCGGCGTTGATCGTCGGCCTGGCGGCCCTGGCGTTGCTGCTCTGGTACCTGCTGTTCAAGGACAACGCCAGTACGCGCCGGCCCGTGGCCGAGATCCCGATGGTGATGTTGCCGCCACCGCCGCCGCCGCCCCCACCGGAGCCCGAGCCCGAGCCGGAGGTGACCCCTGAAGAGGTCATGCCCGAGCCCGAGCCGCTGGACGAGGTGCCCAAGCCCACCGAAGAAGCGCCGACGCCCGACACCGCCGACCCGGTAACGATGGATGCCGACGCGCAGGCCGGCGGCGACAGCTTCGGCATCCAGTCCGGCTCGGGTGGCGGGCGCAGCGGTACCGGTGCCGGTGGCGCCGGCAATGCGAGCTACGGCCGTTACCTGGGCTACGTGCTGCAACAGGCCGTGGCACGCGACGCCAAGGTGCAGCGCCTGGCCTTCCAGCTGACCGTCAACGTCTGGCTGGACGAGGCCGGGCAGGTGACCCGCGTCGAGCTCGCGCGCGGCAGCGGCAACACCGAAGCCGATGAAGCGGTGCTGCAGGCGATCCGCGCGATCGGCCGCATCGACGAGCGGCCACCGGCGTCGTTGAGCTTCCCCGCGCGCGTGCTGGTGCAGGGCCGTCGCCCGGCCGGATGAGCTGCGCTGTCTTTCTTCTTCCCTGATGTTTCCTTTCTGCGAGCAAGCCGATGACCCGTTCAACCCTCCACTCCGCGCTGCTGGGACTGCGCAGCACCGCCATCGCCACCGGTGTCGCCCTGGTCCTGGCCAGTGGCGGCGCCCACGCCCAGGGAGCGGGCGGCGAGAGCACCATGATCAAGCTGATCCGCGGCCTGATGGACAGCGGCGCGCTCAAGCCCGAGGCCGGCCAGGCGCTGTTGCTGGAGGCGCAGCGCGAATCGGCGGCAGCCCCCGCAGCGCCGGCGTCCACCGCGATCGCCGCGCAGCCCGGCGACGTGCGCGTGCCCTACATCCCGCAGACCGTGCGCGATGAGATCCGCGAAGAGGTCAAGGCCAGCGTCATGGCCGAGGCCAAGGCCGAGCGTTGGGCGGCGCCTGACCAGGTGCCCGAGTGGACGCAGCGCCTGCGCGTGCAGGGTGACGTGCGCGTGCGCAATGAGAGCCGCCTGTATTCCGAGCGCAACAGCGACATCGAAGTGGACTGGGCGCGGATCAACGCCGGCAATGGATACGACGTCAACGGCAACACCAACCTGGATCTGCCGCCGCTGCGCAACACCCGCCAGGACCGCAACAACTCCTGGCGGATCCGCGCACGCCTGGGCGTGATCGCCGAGCTGGGCGAGCACACCCGTGCCGGCGTGCGCCTGGCGACCGGCAACGACAACGGCCCGGTGTCCTCCACCCAGACGCTGGGCGGTGGCCTGGCCAAGAAAGACGCCTGGCTCGACCAGGCATGGCTGTCGTGGACGCCGGTGGCGGGCCTGGACATCCTCGGTGGCCGCTTCGGCAACCCGTACTGGTCCACCGACACGCTGTTCTCCAACGACCTCAACTTCGACGGCCTGGCGTTCAAGTACGCGCAGCCGATCGGCGATGACGGCCTGTCCTTGTTCGCCACGCTGGGCCTGACGCCTTTGGAGTACTCCTCCGACAGCTTCCCGAACACCAGCCAGGACAAGATGAAGAGCGAGAACAAGTGGCTCAACGGCGTGCAGGTCGGCGCCGAGTGGCAGTTCGGCGATGCGCAGAAACTGCGCGCGGCGGTCGGCTACTACGATTTCCGCAATACCGCCGGCGAGTACTCGCAGCCGTGCGCGCTGTATGCCGGCGCGGACTTCTGCAGCAGCGACTGGTCGCGCCCTGCGTTCATGCAGAAGGGCAACACGCTGATGCTGCTGCGGAACATCGCGCTCAATCCGCTCGACCCGGCCAACACCCCGATGCCGCAGTACGTCGGCCTGGCCTCGGAGTTCGAACTGCTCGACCTCAACCTGGCTTGGGAAACGCCGCTGTTCGCGGGCAATGCCCTGCGCCTGGAAGGGCACGCGATCAAGAACCTGGCCTACGATCCCAACCGCATGTGGGAACGCGCGCAGGGCGGCATCGTCACCAACCTGGGCGCTGCCGCCAACGGCGTGGCCGGGCCGCAGGACATCCAGAGCGGCGACATGGCGTACATGGCGCAGGCGACCTTTGGCCAGCTGGCGATGAAGCAGACCGGCGACTGGAACCTGGCGCTCGGCTACAAGCGCCTGGAAGGCGATGCGCTGCCCGATGCCTACAACGATTCCAACTTCCACCTCGGTGGCACCAATGCCAAGGGCTACTACCTGAGCGGCTCCTACATGTTCGATAGGAACGTGTGGCTGACCGGGCGCTGGATGGCCGCCAAGGAGGTCACCGGCGCCCCGTTGTCGATCGACGTCTTCCAGCTGGAAGTCAACGCAGGCTTCTGACCGACGCAACGCCTGTCTCCGGGAGGCGGCGTGCCGCCTCCCTTGCTGCCCCACATTGGATTTTCATCATGAACACCGACACTTCCCTTGCGCCGGATACCGGCGACGACGTCGATGCCGATGCCGATGCCGATGCCGTCTCGGCAGCGGCCGACAGCATCACGCCGCCGGCCAGCTGGCCCATGCTCTACCGCCGCCCGGTCGTGCTGTCGTCGCAGCTTCATGCCCACTGGCGCGTGCGCCAGACCGGCGCCGCGTTCGCCGCCGGCAGTCACTCGATTCCAGTGATGATCGGGGAATTCGCCGCGGCCTCGCGTGCGTATCCGCTGGTCTTCGCCGGTCCCGATCATCTGCCGATCGCCGTGCTCGGCCTGGAGGCGGAGCAGAACCGCTTCGTCATCGCCGACCAGTGGCAGGCCGGCGCCTACATTCCCGCCTACGTGCGGCGCTACCCGTTCGTATTCGCGCGCACCACCGATCCGGACGGCTACGTGCTGGCCATCGATGCCGATGCGGACATGATCGTGCAGGAGGGTGAGGAAGGGCAGCCGCTGTTCGAGGGCGACCAGCCTTCGGCGATGACGCGTCATGCCCTGCAGTTCTGCGAAGCCTTCACCCGCGAAGACATCGCCACCCGCGCCTTCAGTGCCGCACTGGCCGAGGCCGGCGTGCTGATCGAGCGCCAGGCTGACGTGGTGCTGGCCGATGGCCGCCGTCACAGCCTGCAGGGCTTCCATGTCGTCGATCCCGCGCGCCTGGATGCGCTGCCGGATACCACCCTCGTGCACTGGCATCGCCAGGGCTGGCTGGCGCCGGTGTATTTCCACCTGGCTTCGCTGGGTCGCTTCGCCGACCTCGCCACAGGCTGACCTGTTCTACCGGGGCGCCGTGCAGGTGCCGTCACTCCAGGCCGGTGGGAAGACCAGCCCTTCGAGTGGCGTCATCTGTGCGGCACCCGATCCGGTGCGTTCGCGCGCGGCAGCCGGCACGGCACTCCGTCCGAGCGCACAAAAGCGCGCCGCAGCGGAAATACCTGCAAGGGAAGATGGCGAGGATGGTGCGCCCGGAGGGATTCGAACCCCCGACCAATGGCTTCGGAAGCCACTACTCTATCCGGCTGAGCTACGAGCGCGTTGTGTCCTGCGTCCCGCCGGGCCGCCTGATGGGGCCACGGACCGCCAAAGCGGCGCGGGAGGAGCATTCTATCCGTAAACGCCGCGCAGGTCTGCCCCCCGCACCGATGGGCCGGGCGACGGCGCGCCCGGCCAGCCCAGGCGGTATCCTTTACCGATGGCTTACGAACGTTTTGAGGCGCCCAAGGCGGCGCCCCCGTCGCGCTGGCGGCACTACTGGAAGTTGATGCGCGCCGACCGTCCGATCGGCACCCTGCTGCTGCTCTGGCCCACCTGGTGGGCGCTGTGGCTGGCCTCCGGCGGGCTGCCGCCGCTGTGGACGCTGTTCGTGTTCACCGCGGGCGTGTGGTTGACCCGCTCGGCCGGCTGCGTGATCAACGATTACGCCGACCGCTGGCTGGACCCGCACGTCAAGCGCACCAAGGACCGCCCGCTGGCCAGTGGCGCCGTCTCCGGCCGCGAGGCGCTGGCCCTGTTCGCCGGGCTGATGATCGTCGCCTTTGGCCTGGTGTTGACCCTGAACTGGCTCACCATCGGCATGAGCTTCATCGGCGTGTTCCTGGCCGCCAGCTACCCCTACCTCAAGCGCTACACCCACCTGCCGCAGGTCTACCTGGGCATGGCCTTCGGCTGGGGCATCCCGATGGCGTTCGCCGCAGTGCAGGGCGAGGTGCCGGTGATCGGCTGGCTGCTGTACGGCGCCAACATCCTGTGGTCGACCGCGTATGACACCTGGTACGCCATGGTCGACCGCGATGACGACCTGAAGATGGGCTCGCATTCCACCGCGATCCTGTTCGGGGATCTGGACCTGGTGATCCAGGGCATTCTCTACGCACTGTTCCTGGGCACGATGGCGCTGGTCGGCCTGCGCGCCGGGCTGGGGTTCTACTACGGCATCGGCGTCGGTGTTGCTGCAGGGTTGATCGCCTACGAGTTCTGGATCGCCCGCAAGCGCGAGCGCGACCCGTGCTTCAAGGCCTTCCTGCACAACAACTGGGTCGGTGCGGCGCTGTTCGCCGGCATCGCGGTGGCGTTGGCGGTGCGCTGAGGGGGCCACCCGACCAACGGTCGGGTGCTACCGGTAACGCGCACTACGACCATTAGGCGACTGACAGCGCCGTTCGCAACGCCCAGAATCCCTCCCATTGAATGATCGGGGAGGGCGGGACGATGAACACGTCGACGGTGGTACAGGACGGCTGGATGGCGCGCGCGGCACTGCGCTCGGCGGCCTGGGCGGAGAAGTGGTTCCCCGACGCCTACGTGTTCGCGGTGCTCGGCGTGGTCATCGTCGCCGCCGCCGCGATGGGCTTCGGCGCGACCCCGCAGGCTACCGCCACCGCCTTCGGCGAGGGCTTCTGGAGCCTGATCCCCTTCACCATGCAGATGGCCTTCGTGGTCATCGGTGGCTATGCGGTCGCTACCGCGCCGATCGTGGCGCGCTTCATCGAGCTGCTGGCCCGCGTCCCCAAGACCGGCCGTGGCGCGGTGGTCTATGTCGGCCTGATCAGCATGCTCGCGTCGCTGCTGAGCTGGGGCTTCTCGCTGGTGTTCGGCGGCCTGCTGGTGCGCGCGCTGGCGCGTCGCGAAGCGCTCAACATGGATTACCGCGCCGCCGGTGCCTCGGCGTATCTCGGCCTTGGCGCCGTCTGGGCGATGGGCCTGAGCTCCTCGGCCGCCCAGCTGCAGGCCAACCCGGCGAGCATGCCGCCCGGCCTGATCGAGATCACCGGCGTGCTTCCCTTCACCGAGACCATCTTCCTGTGGCAGTCGATCGCGCTGACGTCCGCGCTGATCCTGGTGTCGCTGCTGATCGCCTGGCTGACCGCGCCCGGTGCTGCCACCGCGCGCACCGCCAAGGACTTCGAAGGCGCCGCCCGCGCCGAGGCCGAGCCGCTGCAGCCGCGCACCCGCCCCGGCGAGTGGCTGGAGTACAGCCCGCTGCTGACCGTGCTGCTCTCGCTGCTCGCGTTCGGCTGGCTGTTCGGCGAGTTCGCCAGCAAGCCGGTGGTCACCGCCATCGCCAACCTCAACACCTACAACTTCCTGTTCATCTCGCTCGGCCTGCTGCTGCACTGGCGCCCACGCAGCTTCCTCAACGCCGTGGCCAAGGCGGTACCGAGCACCACCGGCGTGCTGATCCAGTTCCCGCTGTATGGCGGCATCGCGATGATCCTCACCCACGCCACCGGCAGTGGCGATGAGACCCTCGCGCATCGCCTGTCCACGCTGTTCGTGCATATCGCCACCACCGACACCTTCGCGCTGGTGATGGGCGTGTACTCGGCCGTACTCGGTTTCTTCGTGCCCTCCGGCGGCGGCAAGTGGATCATCGAAGCGCCGTACGTGATGCAGGCCGCCAACGAACTGAAGGCCCATCTGGGCTGGGCGGTGCAGGTCTACAACGCCGCCGAGGCGCTGCCGAACCTGATCAACCCGTTCTGGATGCTGCCGCTGCTGGGCGTGCTCGGCCTGAAGGCGCGCGACATCGTCGGCTTCACCTTCATCCAGTTGCTGGTGCATATCCCGCTCGTGCTCGGCCTGCTGTGGCTGCTCGGCATGACGCTGACCTACGTGCCGCCGGTGATGCCGTGATCGTCATCTGCGCGTCATCCGCACCGGGAGGTGCCGGGATGGCCTGTTCAGTCGCACGGAAAGCCGGTTTGCGCGTAGCGGCATAAGGGAATTCGAACCGTTCATATGCAGGCCAACGCCTACTGCGACATGGGCTCCTGCACGGCACGAAACGTCGGAACGGACGCGTTGACGTTTCCGTATGCAAACCCGCACACGTCGTTAACCTGCCGCTGCAGAGGATGGCCCCGACCGCGACATTCCGTTTGCGGCAACCGGAGAATCGAGATGGCTCAGCAGAACCAGCAGAACCCGAATCAGCGCGGTGAGCAGCAGGAACGCGGTCGCGACCAGCAGCAGCAACAGCAGCAGGAACAGCAGCAGCGCAACCAGAATCAGCAGCAGGGCGGCCAGCAGGACGAGGAAGAGTGAGCCCAGCCGGCTGTTGTGTGAACTGAAGCCCCGCTCCGGCGGGGCTTCGTTCGTCCGGGCCTGCTCAGGCAGAGCGCAGGTGCCAGCCCAGTGCGCCGTCTTCGACAACCGCGCCAGGCACCACGTCATGCAGCACGACGCGGATGCCGCGCGCATTTGGCAGCACTTTCTGCTCGGGGAACCAGCGGCGCGTGGCATCGACCACGATCAACAGGCCTTCATCATCGCCGAGCGGTGCGAAGTGCGGCGTCGGCTGTGACAACGGCGCCAGCCCGAAGGCGTTCTGTGCTTTTGCCTGCACCTCGCCCACGTGTTCAGCGGGCAGGCCGACCTCGCTGATGCAGGTCATCTCGCTGCCATGGAATTCGCCCTGGCGCTCGCCGGCAGGCAAGCGACGGCGTGCGATCAACTCCAGGATCAGGCCGTCCGGCCCGGTGAAATAGATCGACTCCGAATCCCAGCGGCCATCGAAGGTGAAATGGTCATGGCCCTTCAGATCGCGCTGCAGGGTGGCGCGTGCTTTCAGCCAGTCGGTGGCCGCTTCGAATCGATTGGCCGGGACGTTGAACGCCAGGTGCACACCGCCGACCGGATTCGATCCTGCGGGGTGCAGCTGCAGGGTGCTCCAGCCGATGCGCACGGCCGAGCCCTCGACCGGCAGCTGAAGTTCATCGTGGAAGTACGCCACGGTGGCGGCGACATCGGACACGGGAAGGTCGATCTGATGGATACGCATGATGATGGATGTCTCACGTAGATACATCGACATTCTGCCGCAGATGCGTGTGCTTCGGCGATGAACGCGATGAAACATGCACCCGCTGCGAGGTCCCATCACCGGGCATTGTCGATGCGTTTGCTACAACACGCTGTAGAAGCCGGGACGCACCACCGGCGCACCACACACCACTATCAGAGGAGTAGTCCCGCGATGGGCATGCTGGTCGAGGGAACATGGCAGGAAGGCACCGCGGGTGCCGCTGACAAGGACGGTCATTTCAAGCGCGAGGACTCTACCTTCCGCGATTGGTTGAGCGCCGACGGCAGGGCTGGCCCGAATGGCGAGCCTGGTGTCAAAGCGGCGCCTGGGCGGTTCCGCCTCTATGTGAGTCTCGCCTGTCCGTGGGCACATCGCACGCTGATCGTGCGCGCGCTGAAGGACCTGGAAGATCTGGTGCCGGTGTCGGTGGTCAACTGGCACATGGGCGATCAGGGGTGGAATTTTGAGCCCGGCCCGCAGGTGACACCGGAGCCCGAACGCGGTGCGCGCTATCTGCATGAACTGTACGCCGCCGTCAAGCCGGGAATGACCGGCAAGGTGACCGTGCCGGTGCTGTGGGATCGCGAGCGCGGGACGATCGTCAGCAATGAATCGGCGGACATCATCCGGATGTTCAACACCGCGTATGACGGACTGGGTGCCAAGGCCGGTGATTTCTATCCGGTGGCGCTGCGTGCTGAAATCGATGCGATCAACGAGCGGGTCTATGCGACCGTCAACAACGGTGTGTACCAAGCGGGTTTTGCATCAACGCAGCAGGCGTACGAAGAGGCTGTTGGGCCGTTGTTTGAGACGCTCACGTGGTTGGATCAGCGGCTCCAGCAACGCGAGTGGCTGGTGGGCGATGTCATGACGGAAGCGGATATCCGTCTGTTTACTACGTTGATCCGCTTTGATTCGGTGTACTACGTGCACTTCAAGTGCAACGTGCGGCGCATTGCGGACTTCGCTGGCCTGCATGCGTTCGTGGCGCGGATGATGGCGATTCCGGAGGTGGCGGATACGGTGAACTTTGAGCACATCAAGCATCACTATTTCGGGAGTCACCGGCATCTCAATCCGTCGGGGATCGTGCCGGTGGGGCCTGAGTGGGCTTACTGAGCCAGCATTCCGGGCATCACGGCGTCTTGCCTCACCCGCTGCCACCCCGATCCAACTGCCGATACCCGATCGCCTCCGCCACATGCGCAGTTGCGATGTCCTCCGCATGCCCCAGATCCGCCACCGTCCGCGCCACCCGCAGAATGCGATGCATCGAGCGCGCTGACAGCTGCAACTGCTCCACGGCGTCCTCCAGCAGCTGCTGATCCTCCCGCGACAACCGGCAATGCTCGCTCAGCTCGAACGGCAGCAGCTGTGCATTGGCTTTCCCACTGCGCACCAGCTGCACCTCCCGCGCGGCCACCACGCGGGCGCGCACACTCGCACTGTCCTCGCCCAGCGGCGCGTCATCGCGCAGCTCGCGCGGGTCCAGTCGGGGCACTTCGACATGCAGGTCGATGCGGTCCATCAGCGGCCCGGACACGCGCCCTCGATAGCGTCGGATCACTTCCTCGGCGCAGAGGCAGCGCCCACTGCGATCACCGGCCCAGCCACAGGGGCACGGATTCATGGCCGCAACGAGCTGGAACCGCGCAGGAAAGCGCTCGGTGCGGGCCGCGCGGCTGACCACCGCAACCCCGGATTCGATCGGCTCGCGCATGACTTCCAGCGCATGCCGGCTCCACTCCGGGAGTTCGTCGAGGAACAACACTCCGTTGTGTGCCAGCGAGATCTCCCCAGGCCTGGGATGCGAGCCACCGCCGATCAGCGCCACCGCGCTGGCGGTATGGTGCGGCGCTCTATACGGCCGCTGCCGCCAGCGCCCCGCATCAATACCCTGGCCACTGCACGAGGCGATGGTTGCCGCTTCCAGGGCCTCCAGCTCGCTGGCAGCGGGCAGGATGCCGGGCAGGCGCGAGGCCAGCAACGTCTTGCCGCAGCCGGGGGTGCCGAGCAGCAACAGGTGATGCCCGCCGGCCGCCGCGACCTCCAGCGCCCGGCGCGCCTGCAGCTGGCCGCGCACGTCGCGCAGGTCGGGAATGCTGACCGGCAGCGCGGCGGCCGCCACGGCAGGCGGCAGCGTACCGCTCTCAAGGGCGCTGCAGACTTCCAGCAGGGTGCGGGCAATGCGTACGTCGGCGTGCTGGGCCAGCGCGGCTTCCTCGCTGTTGGCGGCGGCCACGATCAGGCTGCGGCCGTCCCGGGCGGCGGCAATCGCGGCAGGCAGGACGCCGTCGACCCCGCGCAGTTCACCGGTGAGGGCCAGCTCGCCCAGGAACTCGAACCTGTCCAGCGACTGCGCATCGATCTGGCCGCTGGCGGCGAGGATGCCGAGCGCGATGGCCAGATCAAATCGGCCGCCTTCCTTGGGCAGATCGGCCGGGGCCAGGTTGATGGTGATCCGCCGCTGCGGAAACTCGAAGCGTGCGCAGATCAGCGCGGCACGCACACGGTCGCGGGACTCCCGCACGGCCGCGGCCGGCAGCCCGACGATCTGGGTATGTGGCAACCCGCCCGACAGGAATACCTCGATCCGTACAGCGGGGGCTTTCACGCCGGCACGTGCACGGCTGTGCACCAGCGCGAGGCTCATGCGGTTGTTTCCGGGGTCTGCGGCATGCCAGGAACAATGGCAGGGCACGGAGATCGCAATCCATCAGCGCTTGCCGCGCCGTGGGGTAGGCAAACGGTGCCGCAGTGTCCAGGCACTCCCGCTAGACTGGGCGCCCCCACGCACCACGCCGTCGAACACCATGGATATGCACCACCGCTCCGGCCCGATCGAACTGGTCGCCATCGACATGGACGGGACCCTGCTCGATCCCGCACACACGCTGACGCCCCGGGTCATGCAGGCCATCGCCCGCGCCCGCGCGCAGGGCGTCCAGGTGGTGCTGGCCAGTGGCCGCCCGGTGTCGGGGATGGCGCCGTTCCTGCAGCAGTTGGGTATCGAGGGTGAGCAGGACTACTGCATCGCCTGCAATGGCGCCGTGGTGCAGAACATCGGCAGCGGCCAGCGCGTCATCGAGTTTCCGCTGAGTTTCGAGGACTTCGTGTTCTGCGAGCGGATCTCGCGCGAGCTGGGCATTCACTTCCAGGCGCTCGATGGCCGGCGCATGTATACGCCCAACCAGGACATCAGCCTGTATACGGTGGCCGATTCGCACCTGTCGAACGTGCCGCTGTCGTATCGCCGGGTCGAAGACATGGACCCGGCCATGCAGTTCATCAAGCTGATGATGATCGATGAGCCGGACGTGCTGGATGCCGCCATCCAGCGCCTGCCCTCGGAACTGACCGACCGCTTCGCGGTGCTCAAGAGCGCGCCGTTCTTCCTGGAGGTGTTCGACCACCGGGCCGGGAAGGGACCGAGCCTGGAGAAGCTGGCCGCGCACCTCGGCGTGGACCGTGCCAACGTGATGGCGGTCGGCGATCAGGAGAACGACCTGACCATGCTGCAGTTCGCCGGCACCAGCGTCGCCATGGGCAACGCGATTGCGGCGGTGAAGCAGACCGCGCGCTTCGAGACCGCGACCAACGCCGAGGACGGCGTGGCGTTGGCGATCGAGCGGTTCGTGTTGCAGGACGCGTAAGCGAAGGCGAGAGCGACGGATTACTCCCGAGGCGCAGCCGACCCGTCACGCGCTTCCAGCGCGGCCACCGTCTTCTCCAGCGCCTCCAGCTTCTCGCGGGTGCGCAGCAGCACCGCACGCTGCACGTCGAATTCCTCGCGGGTCACCAGGTCCAGCTTGCCCAGCCCGGCCTGCAGCGCGGTTTTGAAGGTGGCCTGCAGTTCTTCGCGCGACTGGCGCAGGCCCGGGGGGACCATGTCGCTCAGGCGGCGGGCGAGGTCATCCAGGTGGTTGAGGTCGATCATGGGGCGGCTCCGCGGGGTATGCGCCAAGGATAAGCCGCCACGCTGCCGGCGGCACGGACCACGCGCATCGCGTTCACCGGCGGACAGGCGTTATCCTCGCAGCCTGAGAGACAGGAGTGCAGACGGATGAAGATGGTCATGGCGGTGGTCAAGCCGTTCAAGCTCGACGACGTGCGCGAAGCGCTGGCCGAGCGCGGCGTCACCGGGATCACGGTCACCGAGGTCAAGGGCTTCGGGCGGCAGAAGGGCCATACCGAGCTCTACCGCGGGGCGGAGTACGTGGTCGACTTCCTGCCCAAGGTGAAGATCGAGGTGGCGGTCGTCGACAACCAGGTCGAGGAGGTGGTGGAAGCCATCGTCAAGGCCGCCGGCACCGGCAAGATCGGCGACGGCAAGGTCTTCGTGTACGACCTGGGCACCGTGGTGCGCATCCGTACCGGTGAGCTGGACGCCGACGCGCTGTAACGCGCGCCGGCTTTCCCGAGGGCACCCGCGATCAGGCGTGGCCCTTGAACCAGCGGTAGAAACGCTTCCAGGCCACGCGCACGCCGGCCACCCAGCGCGGATCGGCCACCTGGGCCGCCTCGGCGGGGCTGGGACGCTCGCCGGTCAGGCGCTGGCGCATCTTCAGCAGGTTCTTCATGTCGCTGCGGCGCAGCTGGCGCGAGACCGGGTGTACCGGCAGCCAGCGCGGGCTGCGCCAGGCCGAAGTGAAATCGACCAGCACTGGCACGCCCCCGCTGACCATGACGTTGGTGCCGTGCAGATCGTTGTGGGTGATGCCGGCGGCATGCAGGCGCGTCAGGGCGTACTGCAGCTGCTCGAAGACCTCGATGCCGACCGACTGGGCCGCGCTCAGGGTCTGGCCGGGAATGAACTCCATGCCCAGCGCGAGCCCACCGATGGTGCCGAGCAGGGCAGGGGCGTGTTTCCAGCCGCTCAGGCGCTGCAGGATGCGCGCCTCGCGGCGGACCAGCAGGCGGGCGATCGGCGACAGGGGTGTGCCGCGGTAACGGGTGTAATCCTTGACCACGGCCGGCTGGCCATTGAGGCAGGTCCGGTAGACGTCGGGTTCCAGGAGGCGTTCGCCGCGCTTGAGCAGCTCGGCGGGGGCGGTGTCATCGACACACGGGGCAACGATTGTATTCATAGGGGTCTGTGCGACCCGGCGGTCGGCGCAATGCGTCAGGCGTACCGGTGCTGCTTAACGTGGGGAACTAAAGATTTCGTTAATTTTAGTACTCAGCAGTACACGAATCCAGATGATGTCGGAGAAATGTCGTAGCCCGGCGTGGAACAGTTCGTCACGCTGAAGCGGACAATACTGTATCGTTTGAAAGAATTTCGTTATACATCAGCGGGTTGCCGGCGATCACCGGGGAGTGCGGGGCAGGCATGGCTGCCGTGCGTCCAATGCAGCCGGCGGTTCCATGGGGCACCAGGCGCTGAACATCGCCCAGCCCGTGCTTGACCGCGACGCAGGCGCTGCCGACCATATGCTGTTGCTCGCGACATCGGCGGCCGCCCCTCCCCGGCACGTCCCCGCCTCCTGCCGCCCTATCGATGCCGGTCACTGCCGTGCATCGCCCCCACCATTTCGGGTCCGGCCATGCCGGAGGAAGACTGATGATCAAGATCGTGCTGGCAGGGCTGTTCATCGCCTGCGTGCTGTACATCCATTACCGCGGCAAGGTGCGCGCGCGCTGGTCGCGCCAGCTGCTGGACCACTCCAGCTTCATGGCCCCGATCAACGTGATCATGTACGCGTTCTCGAAGGTGCCGACCACGCCGTTCCTGGACCCGGGCAAGGAATTCCCGCAGCTGGAGCCGTTGCGCCAGAACTGGCAGATGATCCGCGACGAAGCGCTGGCCCTGCGCGATGCCGACAAGATCGCCGCCTCCAGCACCTTCAACGATGCCGGCTTCAACTCGTTTTTCCGCCGCGGCTGGAAGCGCTTCTACCTGAAGTGGTATGGCCCGTCACACCCCTCGGCCAAGGCGCTGTGCCCGAAGACCACCGCGCTGCTGGAATCGCTGCCGGACGTGCGCGCGGCGATGTTCGCCCAACTGCCCTCGGGCAGTGAACTGCGGCCCCACCGCGATCCCTTCGCCGGCTCGCTGCGCCTGCACCTGGGCCTGGCCACCCCGAACGATGACGCCTGCTACATCGAAGTGGACGGCATCCGGAAGAGCTGGCGTGATGGCGAGTGGATGATGTTCGATGAGACCTACATCCACCACGCGCACAACGAGACGCCGGATGACCGCGTGATCCTGTTCTGCGATATCGCGCGACCGCTGCGCTTCGGCCTGCCGGGCCTGTTCAACCGCGCCGTGGCCTCCACGCTGCTGGCCGGTGGCGCCTCGCCGAACCTGCCGGGTGACCCGACCGGTGGCGTCAACAAGGCCTTCGGCAGCGTCTACAAGGTGCGCCTCAAGGCCAAGGCGCTGCGCGAGCGCAGCGTGGTCGCCTACCAGGTGATCAAGTGGGGCCTGGTGGTGGCGGTGATCGCCGGCATCTGGGCGATCTGAGCCGGGGTGCATGAGGTTGCCGGCCAGCGGCCGGCACTACCGGGCATGAAAAACCCGCGCTGTTGCCAGCGCGGGTTTTTTTTTCGGAATTCACTGGCATTCCATCCGGCCAAGAGCCCCCCTTGAGTCAAGGGGGGCGCGCCGACAGGCGCGGGGGATGTGGGTGCTGGTAAGCCGGGGCCCCAGGGTTTGCTGGGCAAACTCTGGGGTATCAACGCAGCGCGTTGATACGGCGCTTCAGCCCTTCAGGGCTGCCGCCACGAACGGCGGCGTCACCAGCACGCCGGTGTGCAGCGCGGCGGTGTAGTACAGCGTCTCGAACGACTTGGCGGCCGAATCGGCCTGGCGGAAATCGAAGCTGCTCTCGCCCTTGCGGGCCAGGGTCACGCTCCACCAGCCGGTCGGGTAGCACGGCTGCGGGAACGGCAGGGTCTTGAACGAACCGAAACCGGCCTTGCCCATCTCGGCGCGCATTTCGTTGATCAGGTCCAGCTGCATCAGTGGCGATTCGGACTGCTGCACCAGGATGCCGTCATCCTTCAGGGCCTTGAAGCAGCTCTCATAGAACGCCTTGTTGAACAGGCCTTCGCCCGGGCCGACCGGATCGGTGGAGTCCACGATCACCACGTCCACGCTGCCGGCCGGGCAGTTGGCCATGTAGGCCACGCCGTCATCGAACATCAGCTCGGCGCGCGGGTCGTCATTGGAATCGCACAGTTCCGGGAAATGCTTGCGGGCCATCACGGTGACCTGCTCGTCGATGTCGCACTGGGTCACGCTCTCCACGCCCGGGTGCTTGAGCACTTCGCGCAGGGTGCCGCAGTCGCCGCCGCCGATGATCACCACGCGCTTGGGCGCTGCATGGGTGAACAGCACCGGGTGGCTGATCATCTCGTGGTAGAAGAAGTTGTCCTTGCTGGTCAACATGATGGCGCCATCGATGGTCATCAGGTTGCCCCAATCGGTGGTCGCGAAGATCTCGATCTTCTGGAACGGCGACTGCACTTCATCCAGCTTGCCGGTCAGGCGGTAGCCGATGGCCGAGCCGGTGCGCTCGAAGTGTTCGATGTACCAGTTGTTGTTGTCAGTCATGGAATAGCAGTCCTGTTCGGAAGGGTGTTGGAGCCGGGCTGGCGGCGATGCCGCGTGGCGCAAGCCACGTCCGGACGGGTTGGCCCGTTCAGGTTTAAAGCCTGAGCACGGGCGCGGGCGCGCATGATAACGGAGCTGTCGCCACATAGGCGTTATCATGCACCCCCTTTTTTACCAACCAGGCCCACTGAAATGACCGATTGGTCCCTCGACCAAGCCCGCAAGACCTACTCGATTCCGCATTGGGCGGATGGTTACTTCGACGTGGATCAGGCAGGACACATGGTGGTGAGACCGACTGGCCAGGACGGCCCGGTGGTATCGCTGCCGAAGATCGTGGACGCCGCCCGCGAGGCCGGCGCCAAGCTGCCGCTGCTGGTGCGCTTCCCGGACATCCTGGGCCAGCGCCTGGGCAAGCTGCAGGCCGCCTTCGCGCAGGCGCAGGCCGACTGGGACTACCCGGGCGGCTACACCGCCGTGTACCCGATCAAGGTCAACCAGCACCGTGGCGTGGCCGGCACCCTGGCCAGCCACCATGGCGAGGGCTTCGGCCTGGAAGCGGGCAGCAAGCCCGAGCTGATGGCCGTGCTGGCGCTGTCGCGCCCGGGCGGCCTGATCGTCTGCAACGGCTACAAGGACCGCGAGTACATCCGCCTGGCCCTGATCGGCCGCAAGCTGGGCCTGCAGACCTTCATCGTGATCGAGAAGCCCTCCGAACTGAAGCTGGTGCTGGAGGAATCCAAGGCGCTGGACGTCAAGCCGGGCCTGGGCGTGCGCATGCGCCTGGCCTCGCTGGGCGCGGGCAAGTGGCAGAACAGCGGTGGCGACAAGGCCAAGTTCGGTCTCTCGCCGCGTCAGCTGCTGGACCTGTGGAAGTCGCTGCGCGATACCGAGTACGCGGACTGCCTGAGCCTGCTGCATTTCCACATGGGCTCGCAGATCTCCAACGTGCGCGACATCGCCAACGGCATGCGCGAAGCCACCCGCTACTTCGTGGAGCTCTCGCGCCTGGGCGCGAAGATCACCCACGTGGACGTCGGCGGTGGCCTGGGCGTGGATTACGAAGGCACCCGCTCGCGCAGCTTCTGCTCGATCAACTACGGCCTGAACTCCTACGCCAGCAACATCGTGCAGCCGCTGGCCAATGCCTGCGAAGAGCATGGCCTGACTCCGCC
Source organism: Stenotrophomonas sp. TWI1183 (assembly GCF_039673115.1). Taxonomy (NCBI): domain Bacteria; kingdom Pseudomonadati; phylum Pseudomonadota; class Gammaproteobacteria; order Lysobacterales; family Lysobacteraceae; genus Stenotrophomonas; species Stenotrophomonas sp. TWI1183. The sequence goes on along the minus strand of NZ_JBDJKZ010000012.1, from coordinate 1,469 downwards.
GCGGATCGTCACCGAGTGCGGCCGCGCGATGACCGCGCACCACGCGGTGCTGATCGCCAACGTCTCCGAAGTGGAAGAGGCGCAGGAAGGCCGCGTGCCGGACCAGCACGACGACGAGCCGGCGGCGATCCGCCACCTGCGCGAGATCCACGCCGAGCTCGATGAGCGCCCGGCGGTGGAGCTGTTCCAGGAAGCGCAGCACTTCCATGCCGAAGGCCTGTCCAGCTATGCGCTGGGCCAGATCGACCTGCCGCAGCGCGCCCGCATCGATGACCTGTTCTACGCCATCGCCCATGCCGTGCGTGCTCGCCTGAGCTATGACGAGAAGAGCCATCGCCCGGCGCTGGACGAGTTGAACGAGCGCCTGGTCGACAAGTACTTCGTCAACTTCAGCGTGTTCGAATCGATCCCGGATGCCTGGGCGATCGACCAGGTGTTCCCGATCGTGCCGATCGAGCGCCTGAACGAGCAGCCTGAGCGCCGCGGCATCATCGCCGACATGACCTGCGATTCGGACGGCATGGTGAAAACCTACGTCGAGAACGAGAGCCTGGACACCTCGCTGCCGCTGCATGCGCTGAAGTCCGGCGAGAGCTACCGCATCGCCTTCTTCATGGTCGGTGCGTACCAGGAGATCCTGGGCGACATCCACAACCTGTTCGGCGATACCGACGCAGTGGAAGTGCTGGCCGATGCCGATGGCTACGCGATCACCCAGCAGCGCCGCGGTGACACCACCGATGTGATGCTGGACTACGTCGGCTACAGCCTGGCCGACCTGCGCGCGAGCTACGCCGCGCGCGTAGCGGCGGCGGACCTCTCGCCGGCGCGTGCGCAGGAACTGTCCGAGGCACTGGAAGCCGGCCTGACCGGCTACACCTACCTGTCCGACGAGCCGCTGGCCTGAGCCGGTGGCGACGGGTGATGGCCTTCGGGCCTCACCCGGCCGTCCGTAGCGCCGGGCACTGCCCGGCGGTTCCTCCAAGGCACCCGGAACCCGCATGAGCGCGCGCGCGATCTTTCATCTGTTCCTGCATGCGGCCGTGCCGGCGGTGCTGGCGTGGATGTTCTGGCGCAAGCGTTTCCTGTCCGCCTGGGTGCTGATGCTGCTGGGCTGGATCATCGATCTGGACCACCTGCTGGCCGACCCGATCTACGCCCCGAACCGCTGCAGCATCGGTTTCCATCCGTTGCATACGGCGCCGGCGATCGCGGTGTATGCCGGGTTGTGCATTCCGAAGAAGACGCGGCTGTTCGGCATCGGCCTGATCATCCACATCGTGCTGGATGCGATCGACTGCTGGTGGATGCACGCCGGCAGGTAACTCACGCCGGCCGGTAGATCCACGCCATGCGTGGATGACGTAATGCATCAGATCCGCTGCAGCTGACCGGTAGTGGGGGGGGGGGGGGGGGGGGGCCCCCCCCGGGCGGGGCGGGCCCCCCCCCCCCCCCCCCCCCCACCACCC